>DASXRN010000410.1:0-11830 GCA_036506595.1 Polaromonas sp.
AGCTCGTTCCATTCGTGGGCGGGCGTTGTGGGCAGCAGATCAAGCCGGCGCATCTCACTCGACTCCAGCGCCTCCCACTGGCCTTTGAGCAGCGCCTCGGCCATGCCGTCGAGCAGCTCGTCCACCGGCTTGCCCTCGCCCACCGACTGGTTGCACAGCAACACCATGTCGCAGCCCGCGTTGAGGGCCGTGACCGCCGCCTCGGTGTAGCTGACTTGCCTGCCGTCAATCAGGCGCGCGCCCGCCATGCTCAGGTCGTCGCTGAAAATCGCCCCGCCAAAACCGAGCTGGCCGCGCAAAATGAAGGTCAGCCATTTTTCTGAAAACCCCGCCGGACGGGCATCGACCTTGGGGTAAATCACATGGGCCGGCATCACGCTGGTGAGCGTGGTGTTAAGCCATTCGTAGGGCGCGGCGTCGTCAGCCAGAATGGCCTTGAGGCTGCGCTTGTCGACCGGAATGTCGGTGTGTGAGTCGGCCTTGACGAAACCGTGGCCGGGGAAATGCTTGCCGCAGTTAGTCATGCCGGCCTGCAGCAGGCCGTGCATCAGGCTTTTGGCCAGCAGTGTCACCACGCGCGGATCGCGGCCCAAGGCGCGGTCGCCAATCACGCTGCTTTCGTCAAAGTCCAGGTCCAGCACCGGCGTGAAGCTGAAATCGACGCCACAGGCGCGCAGCTCGGCGCCCAGCACGTAGCCACAGGCGGTGGCGGCGTTGGTCGCCGCCAGCTGGTCTTTCATCCACAGCGTTCCCAGCGCCCGCATGGGCGGCAAGTGCGTAAAGCCATCGGTGCGAAAGCGCTGCACGCGGCCGCCTTCATGGTCCACGCAAATCAGCAGGTCCTGGCGAATGCTTTTGATCTCGGCGCACAGGCTGCTCAGCTGCTGGCGGTCCTGCCAATTGCGGGCAAACAAAATAATGCCGCCGGTCAGCGGGTGCTTGAGGCGGCGGCGGTCGGCTTGGCTGAGCGACAGGCCGGCGATGTCAATGATGAGAGGGGCGTGCTGGGTCATTGGAAGGGTTTCGAAGTTACTATTGAATTGATAGCTGCTTGCGCAGTTTTGACGCCGGTTACAGGTCTTTTTTCTCTACAACACAAAAGCTGGCGGCGTAATCGGTTTCGTCGGTCACGGAGACATGGGCGCTGAGCTGGCGCGCCTCAAACCAGGTCTTGAGCGCGCCGTGCAAGACAATCTCGGGTTTGCCGCTGGCAACTTTGGCAATTTCGCAGTGCCGCCAGTTCATGGGCATGCGCATGCCCAGGCCTATGGCCTTGCTGAAAGCCTCCTTGGCCGAAAAGCGCGTGGCCAGGTAGCTCACGCCGCGGTCCGGCCAGCGCGCCGAACGCTCGGCCCAGGTGAGCAGTTCGCCGTCGCTGAGGATTTTTTTGGCGAAGCGCTCGCCGTGGCGTTCCAGGCTGGCGCGAATGCGGCGCACATCACAGATGTCGGTGCCAATACCGTAAATCATTTGGGATGGCCCCCACGCTCGGCACTGGCGTGTCCTTCGCTGCCCCCCGGGGGGGCTAATTTTCCTTGGGGCGGCCCGGCGGAAAATTGCCTGCTCTGCGCTTTCATGCGGGTGCAAAAGCCTCATCAATGCAGCGCAAGTAGTCTTTCACCGTGGCCGCATAGCCCAGCTCCAGCGCATCGGCAATCAGCGCGTGGCCAATCGACACTTCCCGCACTGCGGGCACCGCACGCAAAAACTCGGTGAGGTTGTCACGGTTCAGGTCGTGGCCGGCATTCACGCCTAAACCGATAGCTGCTGCCGCCCGTCCTGCATGGACGAATTGGCTTAAAACCTTATCTTTGCTGGAATCTGACCAGGCCCGCGCATAGGTCTCGGTGTAAAACTCCACCCGGTCGGCGCCCACGGCCTTCGCGGCAATCATGGCGTCCGCGATCGGGTCCATGAACAGGCTGACGCGCACGCCGCGGGCGTGCACCTGTTCGATCAGCGGTTTGAGGCGCTCCGCGTCCTGGGGAAAGCTCCAGCCATGGTCGCTGGTGAACTGGTCTTCGCTGTCGGGCACAAAGGTGCACTGGTGCAGCGGCAGGCCCCTGGCGGACAGGTTGCGCTCAAAATCCATCAGGTTGTGAAAGGGATTGCCCTCGATATTGAATTCGCAGTGAGGCCAATCTTTCATCAGTGCGGCGAGCTCGTAGACGTCATCCGCACGGATATGCCGCTCATCGGGCCGTGGATGTACCGTGATGCCCTGAGCACCGGCCAGCAGGCACAGCTCGGCGGCGCGCGTCACGCTCGGGATGTCGAGGTGCCGGGTGTTGCGCAGCAGGGCGACTTTGTTGACGTTGACCGACAGGGCCGTTTTGTGAAAAGGCTTGTCGGGGGTCTGGACGGATGAAGTGGTTTTCATGGCGGTGTTGCTCGCAGTAGTGCTCACAGTAGGGCTCTTCAAAAGGCTTGCAGGTCCATCATCATTTGCCGGGTTTTCAGGACCTTTACGCCGCAATGGTAGTGCAGCAAGGCCCGCAACTGGGTTTTAAGCGCTTGCAGCCCCGGAATGCAGGCCCGCACCGTGTCGGAAAACAGGGCGCCCTCGCCCAGCCCCTGCTGCAGCGCCTGCCATTGCTCACCGGGCAGGCTGGCGCGGTCGTCGGCATGCGCCTGCCTGAGGCCGGCCTCCGCGACCAGCACGTAATGGGTGTGTGGCTCCAGAGGTGCCAGCGTCGCGGTTTCCGCGTCCAGCATGGGCAGCAGGCCAATGTCACGCAGCAAACGCAGTTCAAAAGCCCGCAGGGCCAGTGGCAGCGCTTCCATGCTCTGGCTGGCCAGCAGCTGCACCGTGGCCGAATAAGCGTCAAAAAGGGCCGGATGCGGGTCATCACGGGCCAACAGGCGCATCAGCAACTCATTGAGGTAGTAGCCCGACAGCAGGGCGTCCCCCGTGGGCATGACATGGCCGCCCTGCCATTCCGCGCTTTTCAGCGTGCGGATTTCGGCATCACCGCCGAAAGCAATGTGCAAGGGCTGCAAGGGCAGCAAAATCGGCCGAAAATTGGAACTGGGTTTTTTAGCCCCGCGCGCCACCAGCGCCACCCGCCCGTACTGGCGGGTGAACACCTCCAGAATCAGGCTGGACTCGCTCCAGTCGTAGCGGTGCAGGACATAGGCAGGCTCGTCGCTGATGCGTTTGGTGGCCATGACTCAGGCCCTTAGCCCAAGCCGAGTCGCGACCAGGCATGCAAGGTCACGCAATTTTCCGCCGGGCAGCCCCAAGGAAAATTAGCCCCCTTGGGGGGCAAAGAGCTACACGCGGTGAGCGAACATGGGGGCCACATTACTCATAACCAAAGGTTTTCACGCGGGCCTCATCATCGGCCCAGCCCGAACGGACCTTGACCCAAATCTCCAGAAACACCTTGCCACCCGTGAGGGTCTCAAGTTCGTGCCTGGCTTCGGTGCCAATGCGTTTGAGCTTTTCACCCTTCTCGCCAATGATCATGCCCTTGTGACCATCGCGTTCGACCACGATGGTGGCGGCAATCTTGCGCAGTGTGCCCTCTTCCGCATACTGGTCGATGATGACCGTGGAGGTGTAGGGCAACTCGTCACCGGTGAGGCGAAACAGCTTTTCACGAATGATCTCGGCGGCCATGAAGCGGTCGCTGCGGTCGGTCAGTTCATCGGCGCCATACATCCAGGGCTGCACCGGCAGGTATTTTTCACAGATGCCGAACAGCCGCTCAATGTCCTTGGCGTTGTTGGCCGACATGGGCACAAACTCGGCAAAGTTGTGCCGCTCCTGCATGGAGCGCAGCCAGGGCGCGATCTCCGCGCGGCGGTGAATCAGGTCAAACTTGTTGGCCAGCAAAATGGCGGGTGTTTTTTCAGGCAGCAGCGCCAGCACCTTGGCGTCCGCCAGGTTGAACTGGCCGGCTTCCACCACAAACACGATCAAATCCACGTCGTTGACGGCGCCGACCACCGTGCGGTTGAGCGAACGGTTCAGCGCATTGCCGTGCCGGGTCTGAAAGCCGGGCGTGTCGACAAACACAAATTGCGTCGCGTTCACCGTGCGTATGCCGGTGATGCGGTGGCGCGTGGTTTGCGCCTTGCGCGAGGTGATGCTGATTTTCTGGCCCACCAGCGCATTGAGCAGGGTTGATTTCCCCACGTTGGGTTTGCCCACGATGGCGATCAGGCCGCAACGCTGCGCGCCTTCGGGTGGCGCATCAGCGGCGGGTTCTGCCGCCCCGCGTTTGGCAAAAGCCTGGACCAGCATGGCGTCCAGCGCATCCGGGCTCTGGCCGGAGGGACTGGACAATTCGACGGCGCTGCCCGCCGATTTTTGGGGCTCTTTGGGGAGGGACTCTTTTTTACCTGTACTCATGATTTCTTTAGGGGTTGGGCTACAGCGGGGTAGCGCTGAGTCAGGAATTCAGTGTCTTGACAAACATCAGCATGGCCGCCGCTGCCGCCTGCTCACCGGCCCGGCGCGAATTCCCGATGCCGCGTTCAGCCCGGCCGAATTCACTAATTTCGCATTCCACGTCGAAGGTCTGCTTGTGCGCCGCACCCATGGTGCCTACCACCCGGTAAATCGGCAAGCTCATTTTGCGCCCTTGCAACCACTCCTGCAATTCGGTTTTCGGATCTTTGCCGATGGCCTGCATCTGGGGGTTGATTTCGACATCCTTGAACAGGCGACGCACCAGTTGGTCAGCCTTTTCAAAGCCCGCGTCCAGGTAGACCGCGCCTATCACCGCTTCCAGGGCATCCGCCAGGATGGAGGGGCGCTTTTGCCCGCCCGATTTGGCCTCGCCTTCACCCAGGCGCAGCATGTTGGGCAAGCCCAGTGAAACAGCCACTTTATGCAGCGTGTCCTGCTTGACGAGGTTGGCGCGCACGCGGGACAAATCCCCCTCAGGCAGTGCGCTCAGTTGCTCGTAGAGCAGCCCCGCCACCGCCAGGTTCAAGACGGAATCGCCCAGAAACTCGATGCGTTCATTGTGGTCGGCAGAAAAACTGCGGTGCGTCAGCGCCTGCGCAAGCAGCCTGGGGTTGGAAAACTCATGCTGCAGGCGCTTTTGCAGTGCCAGCAGATCTGGGCTTGAGGGAACACTCGCTCGCACTTATTTGGATCGGCCGTTGTACTTGAGCAGCAGGTAAGCCGGGCCTGCCATGTGAATTTCCCGTGTGTAGGCGAAAGCCACCACGGTTTTGTCGCCATCTTTGGTAACTTCCAGATCTTTGCCGGAAATGGATTTGATGTCATCAATCTGCGCGGCTTTGTCGAAAATCGATTTCACTTCGGCCACGGTGCTGCCGTCCTTGGCTTTGTTGGCGGCTTTGGTGATGGCCTGAAACTCAATCAGGGTGGGCAAAACCTGGGCCGCCAAAACTCCCGCGCAGGCAAGAACGCCGCCTACAAACAGAAGGCCGATAAACGAAATGCCACGTTGCTGATGTTTCATTTTTTCTCTTGGTCTGGCTGGGTAGCCCTGTGAGTCTGTCAATGAGGGGTTGGGCCCGCTTGAGCGAGGCCCAGCCACACCCGATGTTCAAATTTGCAGTGCAAAATCAGTTGAAAGAACCGATACGCTTCAGGTTGCCGAAATTCATCCAGACAAAAAAGGCCTTGCCTACGATGTTTTTCTCGGGGACAAAGCCCCAATAACGGGAATCCAGCGAATTATCGCGGTTGTCGCCCATCATGAAGTAGTGCCCTTCCGGCACCTTGCAAACCACGCCCTCGCTACTGTACCGGCAATTTTGCTTGAATGGAAAGTCCTCTGCGCCGGGAATGAAAGCCGGGCGGTCATCGTCGTTAAGCAGGCGGTATTTCCTTCCGCCGTTGACTTCCTCAAACTGCTTGGCGTAGCGCAGCGCATCTTCATCGAAAAAATCGGGCAAGGGCGACTTGCTCAAGGGCTTGCCGTTGATGGTGAGCTTTTTGTTGAGGTAGGCCACTTCGTCGCCCGGCACACCCACCACGCGCTTGATGTAGTCCAGGCTGGGCTTGGGCGGATAGCGAAACACCATCACCTCGCCACGCTGCGGGCTGTGGTTGTCCAGAATTTTGGTGTTGATGACGGGCAGGCGCACGCCGTAGTGGAATTTATTGACCAGAATCAGGTCGTTGATCAGCAAGGTCGGAATCATGGAGCCCGACGGAATCTTGAAAGGCTCAAACAGAAAAGAGCGCAGCAGGAAGACCACCACAATCACCGGAAACAGGCCGGCGGTCCAGTCCAGCCACCAGGGCTGCATGATGAGCCGGGTTTTAGCCTCGTGGGTGTTGTCGTCCACCTGTTTGATGCCCATTTTGGCCAGCTCAGCCTGGCGTTTTTTGGCACTCGCCTCAAGTGCCGCAACAGCGTGCCGGCGCTGCGGCAAAAAGTAACACCGCTCTGCCAGCCAGTAAATGCCCGTGACCACGGTTGCCAAAAACAGCAGCAGCGCGAAGTTGCCTTCAACAGCGCCAAAATACCAGGTCGCCCCATAGCCGACAAACATTGCCAGCACCACGGCCGTGATTGAACTCATTGCCTTTGTTATTGTGCTGGACATTAATCTTCCACCTGCAAGATGGCCAGGAATGCCTCTTGGGGCACTTCCACCGAACCGATTTGTTTCATGCGTTTTTTACCCGCTTTTTGTTTTTCAAGAAGCTTGCGCTTGCGTGAGATATCGCCGCCATAGCACTTGGCGATCACGTTTTTGCGAAGCGCCTTGATTGTCTCACGCGCAATAATGTTGGCTCCAATGGCCGCCTGGATCGCCACATCAAATTGCTGGCGCGAAATAATCTCGCGCATCTTGGCTACCACGGCCCGCCCGCGGTAGGCCGACTGGCTGCGGTGAACGATGATGGACAGTGCGTCCACTTTCTCGCCGTTGAGCAGAATGTCGACCTTCACCACATCGGAAGGCCTGAATTCCTTGAACTCGTAGTCCATGGACGCGTAGCCGCGCGACACGGATTTGAGCTTGTCAAAGAAATCGAGCACGATCTCGCCCAGCGGCATTTCATAGGTCAGCATGACCTGCTTGCCGTGGTAGGCCATGTTCAACTGCACGCCGCGCTTCTGGTTGGCCAGCGTCATGACCGCGCCCACATAGTCTTGCGGCATATAAAGGTGCACGGTGACGATGGGCTCACGGATTTCGTTGACTCTGCCAGCGTCCGGTATTTTGGAGGGGTTCTCGACCTTGATGAGTTCGCCATCGGCCTTGAGCACCTCGTACACCACGCTGGGGGCCGTCGTGATCAGGTCCTGGTCAAACTCGCGCTCCAGCCGCTCCTGGACGATCTCCATGTGAAGCAGGCCCAGAAAACCACAGCGAAAGCCAAAACCAAGGGCCTCACTGACCTCCGGCTCGTAATGCAGTGACGCATCATTGAGCTTGAGCTTTTCAAGGGCGTCGCGCAGGGACTCGTACTCGCTCGCCTCCGATGGATAAAGACCGGCAAACACTGCCGGCTGGATTTCCTTGAAGCCGGGCAGTGCTTCCGTGGCGGTGAAAGCAGCGCCACCCGTGCCGGGCTTGATCAAGGTGACGGTGTCCCCCACGCGCGCGGCCTGGAGTTCCTTGATGCCCGCAATCACAAAACCAACCTCACCGGTTTCGAGCGCCTGGCGCGGTTCGGTGTGCGGGGTAAAAACGCCCAACTGCTCGGCGTTGTAAGTCGCCTCGCTGGCCATGAGCTTGATGCGGTCACCCTTGGCAAGCCGTCCATCGACGACGCGTACCAGCATGACCACGCCCACATAAGCGTCGTACCAGCTGTCAATAATCATGGCGCGCAGTGCGGCATTCGGATTGCCCTTGGGGGGCGGAATCCTGGCAACGACCGCTTCCAGAATTTCATCGATGCCCATGCCGGTTTTGGCACTGCAGGGAATGGCATCGGTCGCATCGATGCCGATCACTTCTTCAATTTCCTGCTTGGCGTTGTCGGGGTCGGCCTGCGGCAAATCCATCTTGTTCAACACCGGCACAACTTCAACGCCCAGGTCGAGTGCGGTGTAGCAGTTGGCAACGGTCTGCGCCTCAACACCTTGACTGGCATCGACGACCAGCAACGCACCTTCGCATGCCGACAGTGATCGACTCACTTCATAAGAGAAGTCAACATGGCCTGGTGTGTCGATCAGATTGAGGTTGTAGATCTGCCCATCGAGTGCCTTGTATTGCAGCGCAGCGGTCTGCGCCTTGATGGTTATCCCACGCTCTTTTTCGATGTCCATCGAGTCAAGAACCTGCGCACTCATCTCCCGATCCTGCAAGCCGCCGCAGCGCTGGATGAGCCGGTCTGCGAGCGTGGATTTGCCGTGATCAATATGCGCAATGATCGAAAAATTTCTGATGTGATTCATCAACGAGAACGCCTAAGTGCTTGTTTGTATTGCGAAGAGATTGCAGGGCATTTGCAATGGAGCAGAAAAAAGGGCGCGTCGAGAAGTGACGCGCCCTGAACCAACAATCTATGGCAACTGCGATAGTTGGAACTTCATTGTAGGCAAAAAGCCCGTAGCGAACAGCCCCAAAATGCCCATATCTTTGTCGTTGCAGGCTAGCAACAAGAATCTTATGCACAACTTATTCACAATTTAATACTGCTTAACTCTGGACAACTTGTGGGTGATCTGTGGATCAGTGCTGAATAGACTGAATTGATGCTGAATTCCCCGCTTCAGCCATCCTGATATATCGAAAAACCACAAAAAGCTTGCCGCATTCTAACCAAATCCATCATTGAATTACCTCCATTGTCAGTAAGCACTAACAAATTTCAGGGCGTATTTCCCTAAAAATAATTTTTTTGAACCCCCAAAAAACCCACTCTCCGGCAAAAAAACCCCCAACCCGGGCAGGGTATGAGGGGCTTTAAAGGGGGTTTCTGCGGCCCTTGCAAGACTTGGCCAGAGCCTGGGGAAGCACTTCAGGCACCGACTTCAAGTCATCAGCGTATTGGCCTGATCAGCGCATATTGCGCCCACTCACCACGGCGGAACAACAGATTGACAGGCTTGGTCTTGTCAATTTTTGACAGTGCAGCATCGAACTCTTTCACCGTCGTGATTTCGGAATTGGCAATCGCCACGATCACATCACCCTCACGAAGACCAGCCCGCGCGGCTGCACCATCAGCGGCATCCACTTTGACACCGCCCTTGATCTTGAGCTCTTTCTTTTGCGCGTCGGGCACCTCGCTGATCACCAGGCCCAGCGCCTGTGCCGGACCGGCCACGGGCGGCTTGGGCTCTGGACCCGATGCCTTGCGCGCTGGCTTGTCAGACTCCACCTCTCCAATGGTGACCTGCAGGTCTTTGCTGGCACCCCGCCTGAACACGGTGACCACGGCCTTGGTGCCAGGCTTCACGTTGCCGACCAGGCGCGGCAGGTCGCTGGATTTTTCAATCTGTTTGCCATCAAACTTGGTGATGATGTCGCCGGCCTCGATGCCCGCCTTTTCTGCAGGCGCACCGCTTTCGACACCGCGCACCAGCGCACCTAGCGGCTTGCCCAAGCCGATGGATTCAGCCACTTCCTTGCTGACCTGGTCGATCTGCACGCCAATGCGCCCACGCGTGACCTTGCCACTGCTGCGCAGCTGGTCTGAAACGCGTGTTGCTTCGTCAATCGGGATGGCAAACGAAATGCCCTGAAAGCCACCGGAACGCGAATAGATCTGGCTGTTGATGCCTACGACTTCACCGCGCATGTTGATGAGGGGCCCGCCCGAGTTGCCGGGATTGATGGCCACATCGGTCTGGATAAAGGACAGGTAGTCGCCGGTATCGCGCTGCTTGGCGCTGACAATGCCTGCGGTCACGGTATTTTCAAGACCAAACGGCGAGCCGATGGCCATCACCCATTCGCCCACTTTCAGGCGGTTGATGTCGCCGATTTTGACGGCCTGCAAGCCGGTCGCCTCAATTTTGACGACGGCGACATCGCTGCGCTTGTCGGCCCCGATGATTTTGGCCTTGAATTCGCGCTTGTCCGTCAGCGTGACGAGGACCTCGTCTGCACCTTCGACCACATGGGCATTGGTCATGACAAAGCCGTCGGCCGTGAGAATGAAACCGGAACCCACGCCGCGCGGCTGCTCTTCGTCAGGTTGGCCGCGTTCCGGGCGCGGCGCACGGGGCATATTGGGTGGCACAGGAATGCCAAAGCGCCGGAAGAACTCAAGCATTTGCTCGTCAACGTTTCCTGCGGCCGAGGCCTTGACTTTCTCAATGGTGCGGATGTTCACCACCGAGGGCCCCACCTGCTCCACCAGGTCGGTGAAATCGGGCAGCGTACGGCCTTGTGCCTGCACGGGGGTGGCTGGCAGCAAAGCTGAAGCGGCCATGACAGCCATCAAACCTGCGGCCAGATAAGACCGCAGGGGTTTCCAGTTCAATTCAAGCATCATCAGCCTCGTCATAAATGTTGGTAATCAGGCAAGCAACTTGTTGGCGGCAAAGAGGGCAAATAAGGGGACAGGGCAAAAAAAACAATACCCTGCACCCGGTGAAGCTCTTGCGGAATATCTTAAGGTGCCGGCTTTTGACACGCCGATCTTTGATCTTTACTTCTTGCGCTCCAGCCCGTTGGCAAAGAGCCGCAGGGTCGACATGGGAACCTCTCCCATGACGGTTACCCAGTAGGCATCGAGCTGCCGGGTGATGGTCTGTGTGGCGCCCAGCGACAGGCTGGACTCCTTGTCGTGGCGCTGCCGGTCAAAGGGCTCCACAAAAATGGAAACCGAGGCCAGTCCGTCGGAGAAAACCCATTGCAGCGGTTCTTCGCCGTTTGCCGCATTGGCCGTCGCAGCCGGCCGCTTGTAGCAACTCAGGGGCTTGAAGCCTGCGACTGGGGCTTTCAACACCCAGCCTTCGGCACTTGCCGTGGTCTTGACCAGCACGGGCTTTTCAACACGGTAGCCCTCTACCTTGCCCATCATCTGGATGAGTTTGTCCATCTTCACGGGCGCGTCGAGTTGCAGCTCCGAAAACGCAGCCTGCTCCAGCACCTTGCCATCAGTGTCCAGCGTCTGCAGCTTCACGACCAGGCCTTTCTTCTGCTCGGTCCAGACACGGTAGCCAAAACGCATGTTGTCCTTGGGAACCAGGACAACAATGTCGGCCTCAACGCCGGCCACACGCTCGGCGCCGTCCTGCCGGACCTTGTAGAAGTCGGCAATGCGGCCGTCGGTCGACTGGAGCAACTCGGGGAACAGGCCCAAGGACTCCCGCTTTTCGCTGCGAACCACTTTGTGGTCTGGCATGAAGGTGACCACCTGGTCGTTGTGCCGGAAGATCGATCGCGGCGCACCTGTGAGTGTGTCGACCCGTTCAACTTGCTGGTTGCCTTCACAGACATGCCAGATTTTGGCGCTTGACATGGCACCGCCCGACGACACGACAAAGGTCCCGATATAAGCCCGTTTCCTGGAGGCCTCGTGCATGCGCATCAACCAGTCATTGATGCTCCTGGACTCCGCCGCTGTAGCAGGCACGGCGGATGAAGCCGCCGGCGGCAAGGCCTGCGCCGCTACATAATTCATAGCTAGCAGCGCCCATGCGGCATGGGCCAGAAGGCGAAAAGGCTTGAAATTCATGGTTTAAGAAAGGCTTTGCCGCAACTCAACGCGCAAAAACCACTCAGCGCCCCGCATTCTGCGGCGTTTCAAACGTGGCATTTCGCAAAAAATCCGAGGGGGCCTGCAAGGCAGACGCACCGCCCAGCTGCTTGTGCGCGGCCAGCAACTCCTCAAGCCTGGTATCGCGCACCATGGGGCCTTGCGGTGAAGCTACCAGCACTTGCTGGGGCTCGGAGGAAACCTGGGCAAGTAGCGGCGGCACGC
>DASXRN010000411.1:0-6237 GCA_036506595.1 Polaromonas sp.
AATTGCCGTGATCACACGCTGTTTAAGCATCAAACGGCCTTTGTATTTGGAGTGCTGTCATGCCCAATGACCTGGGCCGTGGTCTGGCCAAAGCGGCGTTCGCGGGTGCGGAAAACGGCAATCGCTTCATCCAGCGCCGCCTCATCAAATTCGGGCCAGAGCTTGTCGGAAAAATACAGCTCTGAATACGCCGCCTGCCACAGCAGGAAATTGCTGATGCGCAATTCACCGCCGGTGCGAATCAGTAAATCCGGGTCGGGCACATGCGCCAGCGCCATGGCCCTATCCATGGACAGCTCGGTAATGGCTTCGCCCCGGCTAGCCAGCTTTTGCGCCGCCTGGGCAATATCCCAGCGCCCGCCATAGTTGAAGCACACGTTGAAAATCAGACGTTGGTTGCCCGACGTGCTGAGTTCGGCCTGAGTCAAGCCCAGCTGGACTTTTTCGGAAAGCCGCTGACGGTCGCCCACGAAATGCAGCTGGACACCGCTGGCATTGAGGCGGGGAACTTCCTTGGCCAGGGACAGGACCAGCAGCTCCATCAGGCCGGACACCTCATCGGATGGCCGGTTCCAGTTTTCAGAGGAAAAGGCAAAGACCGTCAGCACGCCAATGCCGCGCTCAATGCAAGCCTGAACGCAACGGCTCAGCGAAGCAACGCCCTGCTTGTGCCCGGCAATACGCGGCAGAAATCGCTTGGTCGCCCAGCGGCCATTGCCATCCATGACGATGGCCACATGATGCGGAACGGTGGAACGAGTGGTGGCCATGGGTAAAAGTCAGCGCGCGAGCTAGGATGCGCCGCGCCGGGCCGCCCCAAGCAAGCACAGCCCCCGAGGGGCTGGAGCCTGCGGCTCCAAACCTGCTTGAGCAGGTTTGGACAGGCGACAGAGGTGAAGCGTCTCGCGAGCTGCGGCCGGCAAGGCCTCGCGCAGCACACGGAGTGGCAAGCGTGGGGGCAATTTAAACAGCCATGATGTCTTGTTCCTTGCCGGCGACGAGTTTGTCGACCTCGGCAATGAAACGGTCCGTGAACTTCTGAATATCGTCCTGCGAACGACGCTCCTCGTCTTCCGAAGCGAGCTTCTCCTTGACCAGCTTCTTGACACCATCGTTGGCGTCGCGACGCAGGTTGCGAATGGCCACCTTGGCGTGCTCGCCCTCGGCCCTCACGACCTTGGTGAGTTCCTTGCGGCGCTCTTCAGTCATCGCCGGCATGGGGACGCGAATCAGGTCGCCCTGCGACGCAGGATTGAGGCCCAGATCGGAGTCGCGAATGGCTTTTTCGATTTTGGCGCCCATGCCCTTTTCCCAGGGTGAAACGCTGATGGTGCGCGCATCCAGCAGGGCCACATTGGCCACCTGGCTGATCGGCACCATGGAGCCGTAGTAGTCAACCTGCACGGTGTCGAGCAAGCCGGGGTTGGCACGCCCCGTGCGGATTTTTGTCAGACCGTTTTTGAACGAATCCAAGGACTGCTGCATTTTTTGCTCTGCATGCTGCTTGATCTCAACAATGCTCATGGTCGAATCTCCGGATTTTTAGGTACGAGAAAGTGCAGGACAGTACGAATCATGATGCGGCTCAAACGTGAACCAGGGTTCCTTCATCTTCTCCCTGCACCACGCGCTTGAGCGCGCCGTGTTTGAAAATACTGAATACCTTGAGGGGCAGCTTCTGGTCGCGGCACAGCGCAAACGCAGTGGCATCCATGACCTCAAGATTCTTGTTCATGGCCTCATCAAAAGTGATGCTGGTGTAGCGCGTGGCCCTCGGATCTTTCTTCGGGTCCGCAGTGTACACACCATCGACCTTGGTCGCCTTCAAGACGATCTCGGCGCCGATTTCGGCACCACGCAAGGCCGCCGCCGTGTCTGTGGTGAAAAATGGATTGCCGGTGCCGGCCGCAAAAATAACGACCTTGCCTTCTTCCAGGTATTGCAGCGCCTTGGGCCGCACATAGGGCTCGACGACACGCTCAATGCCGATGGCCGACATGACGCGCGGCGTCAATCCGGCTTTGTCCATGGTGTCGCCCAAAGCGAGGGCGTTCATCACGGTCGCCAGCATGCCCATGTAATCAGCGGTGGCCCGGTCCATGCCGACCGAGCCGCCCGCCACGCCGCGGAAGATATTGCCGCCGCCAATCACAATCGCCACCTCCACACCCATGCGGGTGATTTCGGCAATTTCTTCCACCATGCGCACGATGGTGCCACGGTTGATGCCGAAGGCATCATCCCCCATCAAGGCCTCACCTGACAGTTTTAACAAGATCCGCTTGTAGGCTGGCATGTGAGGGCTTTCTGTGGGGTTGGATTGGTTTGAAGTTTAGCGGCCTTCCGGCTGGACTGAAATGCCTGGGGCAGCTTAAGCGGCCTTGGCAGCGGCAACCTGTGCCGCGACTTCAGCAGCAAAGTCGTCCACTTTCTTTTCAATGCCCTCGCCCACCACGTACAGTGTGAAGGACTTGAGGGTGGTCGCTTTTTCTTTCAGCATTTGCTCAACCGTCTGCTTGTCGTTCTTGACGAAGGTCTGGTTGTACAGGCTGACTTCTTTGAGGTACTTCTGAACGCCACCTTCGATACGCTTGGCCACGATTTCAGCGGACTGCACAGGTTTTCCGGCAGCTTGCGCAATAGCGGCATCTTCGGCCGCCTTGGCAGCCGCCACGGAGCGCTCTTTGGCAACCAGTTCGGCCGGCACGTCTGCGCTGGTCAAGGAAACAGGCTTCATCGCAGCCACATGCATGGCGACGTCTTTGGCGGCGGTCTCATCGCCTTCAAACTCGACCACCACGCCAATGCGCGTGCCGTGCAGGTAGGAAGCCAGCCGGCTGCCGGCAAAACGCTTGAAACGGCGCACGCTCATGTTTTCGCCGATCTTGCCGATCAGGCCCTTGCGCACGTCTTCCACCGTCGGGCCGAAGCCGTCTTGCGACAGCGGCATGGCGCCAATGGCTTCAAGGTCGGTCGGGTTGTTCTTGACGATGCCCTCGGCCACCGCCTGGGTGAAAGCCAGGAAGCTGTCGTTTTTGGTCACGAAGTCGGTTTCGCAGTTGACTTCAACCAGCGCGCCCACATCGCCTTCGCGGTGCGCAGCGACCACGCCTTCGGCCGTGATGCGGGAAGCGGCCTTGCCGGCCTTGTTGCCCAGCTTGACACGCAGGATTTCCTCGGCCTTTTCGAAGTTGCCTTCGGCTTCGGTCAGTGCTTTTTTGCACTCCATCATGGGAGCGTCGGTTTTGGCGCGCAACTCGGCGACCATGCTTGCAGTAATTGCCATTTTTGATTCTCCGTTTGTCGTGTTGACTTCGACTGGGCGCTCAACTTGCACCCGCTTTATGACTAGCTTGTGAAAAAGGGGCTACGCGAGCCCCTTTTTCGCGTCTGGCGTAACGCCGGAACTATCAGTTCGCTGCGTTTTCCACTTCTACAAATTCATCCGAACTCTCGGCCGACACCGCTTTCACGACGTCGTTCATGGCATTGGCACGGCCTTCCAGGATGGCGTCAGCAATGCCGCGGGCGTACAACGCAACAGCCTTGGACGAGTCATCGTTACCGGGAATCACGTAGTCAATGCCAATCGGGGAGTGGTTGGAGTCCACCACACCAATCAGGGGAATGCCCAGCTTCTTGGCTTCCAGAACCGCGATTTTGTGGAAACCCACGTCGATCACGAAAATCGCATCCGGCAGAGCATTCATATCCTGAATGCCGCCGATATCTTTTTCGAGTTTTTCGATTTCACGCTTGAAGGTCAGCTGCTCTTTTTTGCTGATGGAGTCGAGGCCGGCTTCTTGCTGGGCCTTCATCTCTTTCAGGCGCTTGATCGAGGTCTTGACCGTTTTGAAGTTGGTCAGCATGCCGCCCAGCCAGCGCTGGTCAACATAGGGAACACCGGCGCGCTGGGCTTCGGCGGCGACGATTTCGCGGGCCTGACGCTTGGTGCCGACCATCAGGATGGTGCCGCGGTTGGCGGACAGCTGTTTCGCGAACTTCATCGCATCCTGGTACATCGGCAGCGATTTTTCCAGGTTGATGATGTGAATGCGGTTGCGATGGCCAAAGATGTAGGGGGCCATCTTCGGGTTCCAGAAGCGGGTTTGGTGGCCAAAATGGACACCGGCTTCCAGCATTTCGCGCATGTTTGTTGACATATAAAACTCCAAAGGTTGTGTCTAAAATCAGCGTTTACCGTCAGGAAGAATTTCCTGACAGCACCTTGAGTGGCTGATTTGCGATTTGCCTTGCAAACAACGAAACCGTCATTCGCAAAGCCTGTCGAGTATAACACCCACCTGCCCCATGAACCTGCCGCGCACCCCAGGCGATCTCCATGCCACCCGCGAGGCCCTGAAAACCGGCCGAATCCGTCACCCGGAAGTCCTCGAACAGGCCGCAGCCATCGCCCAAAGCGAAGCCTGCCGCCATGTGTTCATGCCCGGCCGGCCTCAAAACCCGTTTTCTGCGGCCACGGCGCTTTCAAGCACGGCTTTTGACGACCCGGGTCGGGTCCTGGCCGGCATGCCCATTTCAGTCAAAGACCTGTTTGACGTGGCCGGCCAAACCACCTCCGCAGGCTCTGTCGTGCTCGCCGGCGCGCCCGCAGCCAGCACAGATTGCCCCGCGGTGGCCCGGCTGCGCGCCGCGGGCGCGCTGCTCGCGGGGCGCACCAACATGGTGGAATTTGCTTTTTCCGGCGTCGGCATCAACCCGCATTACGGTACGCCGGTGAACCCGGCGGATTCGCTTGTGCGGCGAATTCCGGGTGGCTCCTCGTCGGGCGCGGCCGTGTCGGTGGCCGCGGGCGCCGCCCTGGTGGGCCTCGGCTCCGACACCGGCGGCTCCATCCGCATTCCTGCGGCGCTGTGCGGCATTGTGGGTTTTAAAAGTACGGCGCGCCTGGTGCCCACCGCGGGCGCCCTGCCGCTGTCCACCAGCCTGGACACCGTGTGTGCGCTGACCCGCTCGGTGCGTGATGCGATCACGGTGCATGAGGTGCTGGCGGCGCGTAACGTGCAGCTGGCGGGCAAACCCCTGTCGGCCTGCCGCCTGGCCGTGGCCCGCACGCAGATGCAGGACGGGCTGGACGACACCGTGGCCCAGGCTTTCAAGCGCAGCCTGCAGCTGCTGCGGCAAGCCGGTGCGCACATCGAAGAGATTGCCCTTACAGAAATCAGCGAGCTGGCAGGCATCAACGCCACGGGCGGCTTGTCGGCCGCCGAAAGCTACGCCTGGCATCGCAGCCTGATTGCAAAACACCAGGCCGACTACGACCCGCGGGTGGCGCAGCGCATCCTGCGCGGCGCCCGCATGAGCGCCGCCGACTACATAGATTTGCTGACAGCCCGCAAGCAGTGGATGGCACGCATGGAGGCGCGCCTGAACGGCTTTGATGCGGTGCTGTCGCCCACCGTGCCCATCGTCGCTCCACCGATTGCCAGCGTGCTTCACGATGATGCCGAGTTCTTCCGGGTCAACGGGCTTTTGCTGCGCAACACGGCGGTGGTTAACATGCTCGATGGCTGCGCGATTTCGCTACCTTGCCACGCTCCGGGCCAATTGCCTGTGGGTCTGATGCTCTGGCATGCGGCGCTGCACGACGACACCCTGCTGGACCTGGCGCTTCAGGTTGAAACAGCCCTCACCGAATCACTACAAAAATGATAGCTGCTTGCGTCCGCTCCGTATGGGCAAGAGGCCTATTTCACTCATAAAAACAATGAACAACAAGATTTTCCGCTCCCCGGCCCTCCTTTGCGCCCACGGGCTCTGCGCATGAGGGTTGCCGTTATTGGGGCCGGCATCATCGGCATCACCACAGCCTACGAGCTGGCCGTGGACGGCCACGAGGTCACCGTTTTTGAACGCCGCAGCGCTGCGGCAGAAGAAACTAGCTTTGCCAATGCCGGCGTGGTCGCACCCGGCTACGTCACGCCCTGGGCCGCACCCGGCATGCCGGGCAAGGTCATCAGCCACCTGTTCAGTCGCCATGCGCCGGTCAAGCTGGGCTGGCCGCTTTCTGGCCGCGACCTGGCATGGATGTGGAAGTGGTATCAATCCTGCAAGCTCGAAACCTACCTGGCCAACCGCGCGCAGATGCAGCGCCTGGCGTTTTACAGCCGCGAAAGACTGCACCAGCTGACGGACGGTCTGCAACTTGAATACGACCGCAGCCCCGGCTACATGGTGCTGCTGCGCTCTGAAAAAGACAGCAAGCTGGTGCAACCC
>DASXRN010000412.1:0-17175 GCA_036506595.1 Polaromonas sp.
CGTGCGCATACCGGCCGTCCAGGCGTGATTGCCTTTGGCGGCGGGTTCCATGGCCGCACGCTGATGGGCAGGCGTTGACCGGCAAGGTGGTCCCGTACAAGGTCGGCTTCGGACCGTTCCCGAGCGACGTCTACCACGTGCCGTTCCCTTCGCTGCAGCAGGGCGTGAGCACGGAGGATGCGCTGGAGGCCATCGAGCGCCTCTTCAAGTCCGATGTCGATCCCCAGCGTGTCGCGGCGATCATTCTCGAGCCGGTGCAGGGCGAAGGCGGCTTCCAGATCGCGCCCCCGGAGCTGATGCGCGGCCTGCGCGCACTCTGCGACCAGCACGGCATCGTCTTCATTGCGGATGAGATCCAGACTGGTTTTGGCCGTACCGGCAAAACCTTCGCCATGGAGCACGACGACGTCAAGCCCGATCTGATCACCATGGCCAAAAGCCTGGCGGGCGGCATACCGCTGTCGGCCGTGTGTGGCCGCGCCCCGATCATGGATGCGCCCGCGCCCGGCGGGCTGGGCGGCACCTACGCGGCCAACCCGCTGGCGGTGGCGGCGGCACACGCGGTGCTTGACGTGCTGGTCGAAGAGAAGCTGTGCGCGCGCGCACAGCACCTCGGCGCGCAACTCACGCAGCGGCTCGAGGCATTGCGCGAACGCTTTCCCGTCATTGCCGAGGTGCGCGGTGTTGAGTCCATGGTGGCCATGGAGCTCCGCGATCCCCGCACTGGCAAGCCCGACACCGCGCGCCTGCAGCAGGTGCAGCGCAAGGCGCTGGAGGAGGGTCTGTTGCTGTTGAGTTGCGGCATGTACGGCAACGTGAGCTGTGCGTGCCGCCGCGCGCGCAGGCCGCCCACCAGCAGGCTTCGCATCTGGTCGACGGGATCGTCAGGCGGATGGCCGGCAAGCCTCTGAAGCCGTGGCGATACCGCGACTTTGGTTCCCTTGTTTCGCTCGGAGGGCACAGCACGGTGGGCAACCTCATGGGCGGGCTGGCCGGGCGCAACCTGTGGCTGGAGGGCTACTTCGCCTGGCTGATGTACGTGTCCCTTTACCAGATGCACCAGCGGGCCCTGCATGGCTTCCCGAAAGTGGCGCTCGACACGGTGGCGCGCTTCCTCTCGCGAGGAACGCGACCGCGTGTGAAGCTACATTGACTGGAAGGCTTCCGGTCGGACGAAGCGCGTACTCCCTACAACTTGTGCGTGGACAGCAGGATGCTCGTCTCGGTGTTTGAGATGCCTAGGATCGCGCGGATGGCGTTGAGCACCTTGTCGAACGCCTCCAGTGTGTCGGCACGCAGCTCGGCCATCAGGTCCCAGCGGCCGTTCGTCGTGTGCAGCGCCACGACGTTCGGGTGGCCCCGCAGCACGCGGCGTACTTCTTCTCCGTGGTGGCCGTCGATCTCGATGCTCATGATCGCCCTGATGCGATGAGCCTCCGCGTCAGGCCGAAGGCGCACCGTATAGCCGACGATGGTTCCATTGCTTTCCAGCTTGGCGATTCTGTTTTGCACGGTCGCTCGCGCCACCCGGAGCTTTTTCGCGAGTGCGATCACGGGCACGCGGGCGTTGTCGCGCAGCAGCGCGATGAGTTGGCGGTCGGTGTCATCCATTGTTTACTTGTCAAAATGTCATTTGTATTAAGCAAAATGTAATGTTCTTGGATAGATTTGACAAGTTGCATTGTTCACTTTGGCACCTATCGCGGGAACAATGGCGACATGGCTGCATGCCGTGGCCGCAATCCCCAGGAGACTCACATGACCCGCTTCGTAGACGTTCCCGCCATGTCCCGCCTTGTGCAGGATATCGGCGTGACCCAGTTCATCGGCGAACTCGCCGACGCCATTCAGGAGGATTTCATTCGCTGGCCGGATTTCGACAAGTCCGCGCGCGTGGCGAACCACTCGGACATCGGCGTCATCGAGCTGATGCCGGTGTCGAACGCAAAGAGCTATGCCTTCAAGTACGTCAACGGCCATCCGAGCAACACGGCCTGCGGCCTGTACACGGTCATGGCCTTCGGCGTGCTGGCCGAGGTCGAGACCGGCTACCCGGTGCTCCTGTCGGAGCTGACCGTCGCCACCGCACTGCGCACCTGCGCGACCTCCCTGATGGCTGCGCGCGTGCTGGCGCGGCCCGACGCACGCCGCATGGCGCTGATCGGCAATGGCGCGCAAAGCGAGTTCCAGGCGCTGGCCTTCCACAGTCATCTGGGCATCGAGGAGATCGCCGTCTACGACGTCGACGCCCGAGCGACGGACAAGTTGATCCGCAACCTGTCGGCCCATCCCTCGCTCAGGATCATTCGCGCCAACTCCACCGCAGAGGCGGTGCGCGGCGCCGACATCGTGACGACCGTCACCGCCGACAAGGCCTACGCGACGATCCTCACGCCCGAGATGATCGAGCCGGGCATGCACATCAATGCCGTCGGCGGCGACTGCCCGGGCAAGACCGAACTGCATGCCGACGTTCTGCGGGGCGCGCGGGTCTTCGTCGAGTATGAGCCGCAGACGCGCATCGAGGGCGACATCCAGCAGTTGTCGCAGGACTTCCCGGTGGTCGATCTGTGGCGCGTGCTGGCTGGCACCGCGACGGGACGCCAGAGTGCAGACCAGGTCACGGTGTTCGACTCCGTCGGCTTTGCGCTCGAGGACTACTCGACGCTGCGCTACGTGCTTGAGCAGGCCGAGAAGCGCAATCTGGGTGTGGACGTCGAACTGGTGCCCTGGGCCGATGATCCGAAGGATCTGTTCCGTTACACCCGCACGGGTGCATCGCGTGCGGTCATGCGTCGCGTCGCCTGACAGGTCTGGTAAGAAAGGGTATCGCCATGTCCACCATTCGTTCCATCCAGGCGCCGGCCGCGGTAGTCATGATCCGGCCGCACAAGTTCACGCCGAATCCGGAAACAGCCGCCGACAACGCGTTCCAGAGTCCGGCCGCGCAGGAGGCCGCGCAGGCCGTAGCCGACGCAGCACATCGCGAGGTCACGGCCGCCATGGAGCGCCTGCAAGCCGAAGGCGTGCGCGTGCACCTGTTCGAAGACCACGGCGAGCGCGACACGCCGGATTCGGTCTTTCCCAACAACTGGTTCTCCACCCATCCCGGCGGGCACGTCGCCATCTATCCGATGTACTCGCCGAGCCGCCGCCGCGAACGCCGTGCCGACGTGATCGAAATGCTCAAGTCCGAGTACCGCGTGCAGGACGTGATTGACTACTCCGGGCTCGAGCAGGATGGCCTGTTTCTGGAAGGCACCGGTGCGATGGTGTTCGACCATCTGGCGCGTGTGGCCTACACGGCGCGTTCGAACCGTGCCGACCCGGTGGCGCTGGAGCGTTTCAGCACGCACTTCAACTTCGAACCGATGCTGTTCGACACCGCTGACGAGGCCGGCAAGCCCATCTATCACACCAACGTGCTGATGTGCGTGGCCACGGAGTTCGCCATGGTGGGCCTGAACATGATTCCGGATGCCCGCCGGGCAGCGGATGTCCGTGCCCGACTTCAAGAGTCGGGTCGTGAGGTCATTGCGCTGAGCGCCCGGCAGATCGCCGACTTCGCCGGCAACGCGATCGAGCTGTCAGGCCGTGATGGCCGCATCCTTGCGCTGTCGCAACGGGCATGCGCCAGTTTGTCTGAAGAGCAGAAGGCGGCCATCGAGCGATCGGCCCGTCTGCTGCCCCTGTCGGTGCCGACGGTCGAAATGGCCGGTGGATCCGTGCGCTGCATGATCGCCGGCATCCACCTGTCTCCCAGGCACTGAGCGGCACGCGTAGCGAATAGAGCCTGCGAGTTTGCAATGGTCTGAAAAATCGACCCCCTCTAGAATGGCCTGGGAGCGACGGCTGCCAGGCGGTTAATGGTTGGGGCCCCCTGAATTTCCCCAGAATTCGCCGGTATAGGGGTTTTCAACAGAATTGCTGCATGGCAGACACCCAATGGGCTCCATATCGGGCTGGTGGTCTGGGTTGAGAGTCGTCTTTCAAAAAGACGCCAATCGGCGAACCTATGACGAACCTGTGAAGAGGCCGAAAGGTCGTCTAACGCTCAAACAGCAGAGATTGACGCACCTGCGTTGGTTAGAGTCGGTTTTATGCGACAACAGCTTCTAAAAGAATAGCAAGCTATCGTTGGTGCCCGGGGCCGGAATCGAACCGGCACGCCTTTCGGCGGGGGATTTTGAGTCCCCTGCGTCTACCAATTTCACCACCCGGGCAAGAGGATGCGAAGCCCTAAATTATGGCACAGTGTGATGTATGAACTATCCAACTATTGAAGATTCGATCGGTAAAACACCGCTGGTCAGGCTGCAACGCATCGCTGCCGCTGAAAATGCGGCGCGCGGTAATGTGATTTTGGGCAAACTTGAAGGCAACAACCCGGCCGGTTCGGTGAAAGACCGGCCGGCGCTGTCGATGATCAAGCGCGCAGAGGAGCGCGGCGACATCAGGCCCGGCGACACGCTGATCGAGGCGACCTCGGGCAACACCGGCATTGCGCTGGCCATGGCGGCGGCCATCAAGGGCTACCGCATGGTGCTGGTCATGCCGGAGGATTTGAGCATTGAGCGCGCCCAGACCATGAAGGCCTTTGGCGCGGAACTGGTGCTTACACCCAAGAGCGGCGGCATGGAGCACGCACGCGACCTGGCTGAGCGGATGCAGCAAGAAGGCAAGGGCCGGGTGCTTGACCAGTTTGCCAACGCCGACAACCCGCGCATCCATTACGAGGCCACCGGTCCCGAAATATGGACAGATACGTCAGGCAAGGTGACACATTTTGTCAGTGCCATGGGCACGACGGGCACGATTACCGGCGTTTCGCGCTACCTGAAAGAAAAAAATCCGGCCATCAAGGTCATAGGTGCGCAGCCCAGCGAGGGCTCGCGCATTCCGGGCATCCGCAAATGGCCGCAGGAGTACCTGCCCAAGATTTATGACCCCAGCCATGTGGACGAGCTGGTGCTGGTCAGCCAGGGTGATGCCGAAGACATGTGCCGCAGGCTGGCCCGTGAAGAAGGCATTTTTGCCGGCATTTCGTCGGCGGGTGCTTGCTGGGTGGCGCAGGAAATTGCCAGGACCGTGGAAAACGCCGTGATTGTCTTCATCGTCTGCGACCGCGGCGACCGCTACCTGTCCACGGGCGTTTTTCCTGCCTGACTGACGGCCTGATTGGGCCTGAAAACAGCCTCTAGCCCTTATTTTATGGGCGTAAGAAGCTATTAAAAACATAGCTAATCGTTGAACCCCATGCTCCAACCATGACCCACGAATTCAGGTATTGCCCGAACTGCGCCGCGCCGCTGGCCATGGTGACGCAAATGGAAGATGGCGGCGATAAAACCCGCCTGCGTTGCAGGGCCTGCGACTACACCCACTGGAACAATCCCACGCCGGTGCTGGCCGCCGTGGTTGAGTACCAGGGCCGGATTTTGCTGGCGCGCAATGCCGCCTGGCCCGGCAAAATGTTTGCGCTCATCACCGGCTTCATGGAGGCGGGCGAAACCCCGCAAGGCGGCATTGAGCGTGAGATCAAGGAAGAAACCAACCTGGACACTACCGCGCTGGAGTTGATCGGTGTCTACGATTTCCAGCGCATGAACCAGCTCATCATCGCCTACCACGCCGTCTGTACGGGCGAGGTCAGCTTGTCTCCCGAGCTGGTGGATTACCGCCTGTACGACTTTGACCAACTCAAGTGCTGGCCGGCCGGCACGGGCTACGCGCTGGCCGACTGGCTGCGGACGCGCGGCTACGAGCCGGAGTTTGTGGAGTGGGCTAAAAAGCCGGAATAGACCTGCAATGGCGTGGGCCGGAATGAACGTCATGTCCTGCCGCGTAACTGCTTAAAATAACAGCAACCCAAGGATTTTCATGCACATCGACAAAGAACTCGACACCCGCGGCCTGAACTGCCCGCTGCCCATCCTGAAAGCCAAAAAAGCGCTGGCAGAGATGCTGAGCGGCCAGTTGCTGCGCGTGGTGTCCACCGATTCCGGTTCAACCCGCGACTTCCAGGCCTTTGCCAAGCAGACCGGCAATGAACTGGTAGAGCAGCAAACCGCAGGCGCCGACTTCATTCACGTGCTGAAACGGCGCTGAGCCCCCCGTCAAACCTTGGCGTCGAGCTTGAGCTGGCGCAGGTACTGGCGAAAGTGCTGGCCGACTTCGGGGTGCTGCAAGGCCAGCTCCACCGTGGCTTCCAGAAAGCCTTCCTTGCTGCCGCAGTCGTAGCGCTTGCCCTGGTATTGCAGGGCATAAACCGATTCTTCGCCCAGCAGGCTTGAGATGCCGTCCGTGAGCTGAAGTTCGCCGCCCACGCCAGCGGTCTGGCGACGGATATGCGCAAAAATCGCGGGTGTCAGGATGTAGCGCCCGGCCACGCCCATGCGCGACGGTGCCACGTCCGGCGCCGGTTTTTCCACAATTTTCTGCACCTTCATCAGCCCAGGGCCGATCGCCTGCGCCGCCACAATGCCATAGCGGCGCGTGTGCTCCAGCGGCACCTCCTGCACCGCCAGTACCGATTGCTGAAGCTGTTCGAACTGCGTCGCCATTTGCGCCAGCACCGACGGGCCGCCCGCAGGGCCCACCATCAGGTCATCGGCCAGCAACACGGCAAAGGGCTCCTGGCCCACCAGGTGCTCGGCGCACAGCACAGCATGGCCCAGGCCCAGGGAACGGGGCTGGCGGACATAGGAAAAGTTCATGTCGTCGGGCTGGACCGAGCGCACCAAAGCCAGCAAAGCCTGCTTGTCGGCGACCTCCAGCTCGTTCTCCAACTCGTAAGCGGTGTCGAAGTGATCTTCGATGGCCCGTTTATTGCGTCCTGTCACGAAAATCATGTGGCGTATGCCCGCTGAATAGGCCTCTTCCACCGCGTACTGGATCAGCGGCTTGTCCACGACGGGCAGCATTTCCTTGGGCTGGGCTTTGGTCGCCGGTAAAAAACGGGTGCCTAGTCCGGCGACCGGAAAAACGGCTTTATTGAGTGTGAATTTTTGCATCGACTTTGGCTAAAGAGAATACTAAAGTGTTGCGTAATTGCTGTGGAACAGGAGTCGGACGGCAGCCCGACAT
Source organism: Polaromonas sp. (assembly GCA_036506595.1). GTDB lineage: Bacteria > Pseudomonadota > Gammaproteobacteria > Burkholderiales > Burkholderiaceae_C > Polaromonas. The sequence continues at coordinate 7,087 of DASXRN010000412.1, forward strand.
GGTGTGGGGGATCCACGCGATCGCGTGGCCGGCAGGAAATCAGCAAAAAGCTTCAAGAAAAGGACTGACAGGGTGGACATCTTACTTCTAGACGCATTGGTGCCTGAGGCCATGGCCTGGCTGGAAACCCGGCACCGCGTGGAATACCGCCCCGAACTGGCAGACGACCTGATTGCCTTGCGCAAGGTGGCCTATAAAACCAAAGGCATTGTCTTTCCCCGTCATGCCGTCGTCACCCGCGAGCTGCTTGATTTTTTGCCCAAACTCAAGGGTGTGGCACGTCTGCATGTGGGCACCGACAACACCGACCTGGAAGCCTGCAAGGAGCGCGGCATCAAGGTGATACACGCCAGCAGCGCCAATGTGCGCTCCAACGCCGAGTATTTGCTGAGCAGCCTGCTGCTGCTGTACCGCCGCGGCGTGGTGTCGGCCCTGATGGGGCGCAGACACCCGAGCGCGCAGATGGGGCGCGAACTGCATGGCAGCACGGTGGGCCTTTTGGGGCTGGCCCCTGCGGCGCATACGCTGGCCGGCATGCTGAATGGCCTGGGTGTTCGCCTGATCGGTTATGACCCGGCCGTCCACCACAGCTCGCCGATCTGGGAGCGCTTGCGCATCCAGCCGGTCTCTTTGTCCCAGCTCATGAGCCAGGCCGATGCGGTCTCGGTACAAATGCTGTACGCCACCCGTTTCAAGGGTTTTGTGAATGACAAATTGCTGGCCGCCTGCAAGCGCGGCCAGCTGTGGGTAGGCACCAGTCGCAGCGAGTTGTTTGATGCGGACGCGCTGGCCAGCGCCTTGGTGGATGGCCGCATCGAGGCCTGCATTCTGGATGGCGCCGAGGGGAGTTTCCTGGGTGACAGCTCGCCGCTCAAGGGGCTGAAAAACCTGTTCATCACGCCGCGTCTGAGTTCGCACACGCGCGAAGCCCGGCTGCGCTCCAGCTGGTATGTGGCCCACCGCATGCATGAAGCCATAGAAGCGCAACAGACCGGGCACGATCCATTGGCCAGCGCCCCGGTGAACCTGGAGCTTGCGGGCGCGACTTCACCCTTGCAGTGGACTGAACCCGACTTCGTGATTCATTAAGCTGCCGCGCGCTACCCGCTTGCGGCGGGTGCTCCGGTGCGCTGCGCCTTTACTTCAGGCGTGCCAGCTGATCCCTGATTTTCTCCAGCGTGGCGGTGAAGTCGACCAGGCGCTTGCGCTCTTGTTCCAGCACGGCAGGGGGAACTTTGGTGACAAAAGCCTCGTTGCCGAGCTTGGCATTGACCTTGACCAGCTCGCCTTCCAGGCGCGTCGCTTCCTTGCCCAGGCGCGCCTTCTCGGCGGCCACATCGACTTCCATGTGCAGGCAAACATGCGCCTCGCCGACCACGGCCACGGGCGCCGCCTGTGCGGCAGCGGCCCATGTGGCCTCGTCATCAAACAGCTTGACTTCGCTGAGCTTGGCCAATGCCTTGAGCACGGGCGCAACGCCCGTCATGAAGGCCGTGTCGCCCAGCACAAACAGCGGCAGGCGCGTGGCCGGTGACACATTCATTTCGCCGCGCAGGTTGCGGCAGGCATCGACCAGGGTCTTGAGCTTGGCCACATGCGCTTCGGCTTGCGGGTCGATCTTTTCGGGCTGGCTTTGCGGGTAGGCGGCCTGGCCGATGAGGGGGCCTTTCTTGAGTCCTGCCACAGGCGCCACCTTTTGCCAAAGTTCTTCGGTGATGAAGGGGATCAGCGGATGCGCCAAGCGCAGGATGCCTTCCAGTGTGCGGATCAGCGTGCGGCGCGTGGCGCGCTTTTGCGCATCACTGCCGGTCTGGATCTGCACCTTGGCGATTTCGAGGTACCAGTCGCAGAACTCGTCCCAGACAAACTGGTAAATGCTGCCCGCCACATTGTCCAGCCGGTAGTCGGCAAAGCCCTTGGCGACGTCGGCTTCCACACGCTGCAGGGTGGATGAAATCCAGCGGTCGGCCTGCGAGAACGTCAGGTAATTTTCAAACTCGCCACCCGGTGCGCATTGCGCCTTGCTGTGTTCTGCCAGGCCGCAGTCCTGGCCTTCGCAGTTCATCAGCACAAAGCGCGTGGCGTTCCAGAGCTTGTTGCAGAAGTTGCGGTAGCCCTCGCAGCGTTTGCTGTCAAAGTTGATGCTGCGGCCCAGGCTGGCCAGCGAGGCAAAGGTAAAGCGCAGCGCATCGGCGCCGTAGCCGGGGATGCCGGCCGGAAATTCCTTTTCGGTGTGCTTGCGCACCTGGGGTGCGGTTTCGGGCTTGCGCAGGCCTTGCGAGCGCTTGTCGAGCAGCGGCGCCAGTTCAATGCCGTCAATCAAATCGACCGGGTCCAGCACATTGCCCTCGGACTTGCTCATCTTCTTGCCGTGGGCATCCTTCACCAGGCCGTGGATGTAGACGTGCTTGAAAGGCACCTGGCCGGTGAAATGCGTGGTCATCATGATCATCCGGGCGACCCAGAAAAAGATGATGTCGTAGCCGGTGACGAGCACACTGGAGGGCAGGAAAAGATCCAGCTCCTTGGTTTTCTCGGGCCAGCCCATGGAGGAGAAGGGCACCAGTGCCGAGGAATACCAGGTGTCCAGCACGTCTTCATCGCGCGTGAGTTGTTTACCCGGTGCCTGTTTCTGCGCCTCGGCTTCATCGGTGGCTACATAGACCTGGCCGTCCTCGTCATACCAGGCCGGAATCTGGTGGCCCCACCAGAGCTGGCGCGAGATACACCAGTCCTGGATGTTGCCCATCCACTGGTTGTAGGTGTTGACCCACTGCTCGGGCACAAACTTGACGGCGCCGCTGTCCACCGCATCAATGGCTTTTTGGGCAATCGATTTGCCGGTCGGGTCTTTCTCGCTGACCTTGTTCATGGCGACAAACCACTGGTCGGTCAGCATTGGTTCAATGATTTGGCCGGTGCGCGCGCAGCGCGGCACCATGAGCTTGTGCCTCTTGGTCTCCACCAGCAGACCCAGTTCCTCGAGGTCGGCCACCACCGACTTGCGGGCATCGAAACGGTCCAGGCCGCGGTATTTTTCGGGCATAAGTTCTGCCCGCGCTTCGCCTATTCCGGTACGAAATAGCGGTTGGGCGTTGGAAGTATCAAATCCGTCTTCGCCTCCCTGTTTGAACAAAGAGCCATCAGGCATCCTAAATTCCGTTCCCGAAGGCATCCATAGCATCGGCGTTGAGCTAATCGTTGCATCAAGCTCTAACACGCACACCATAGGTAACTTGTGCCGCTGACCGACGGCGTAGTCGTTGGTGTCGTGCGCGGGCGTGACCTTGACCACGCCGGTGCCGAAGGCCTTGTCCACATAGTCGTCGGCAATCACGGGAATGTCGCGGTCGCACAGGGGCAGCTTTACAAGCTTGCCGATCAAATGCCTGTAGCGTTCGTCTTCCGGGTGCACCATGACGGCCACATCGCCCAGCATGGTTTCAGGCCGCGTGGTGGCGACGGTCAGCGAGCCGCTGCCATCGGCCAGCGGGTAGCGGATGTGCCAGAGAAAGCCGTCTTCCTCTTCGCTTTCGACTTCCAGGTCGGACACGGCGGACTTGAGAACCGGATCCCAGTTGACCAGCCGTTTGCCGCGGTAGATCAGGCCCTGTTCATAGAGCTGCACAAAGGTCGAGGTGACGACCTTGGACATTTTCGGGTCCATGGTGAAGTACTCGTGCTTCCAGGAGACCGAGTCGCCCATGCGGCGCATCTGGCGCGTGATGGTGGAGCCGGATTCCTCTTTCCACTCCCAGACCTTGGCGACAAAATTCTTGCGGCCCAGGTCATGGCGGGTTTTGCCTTCATCCTGCAGCTTGCGTTCCACCACGATTTGCGTGGCAATGCCGGCGTGGTCGGTGCCGGGCACCCACAGCGTGTTGTGGCCGCGCATGCGGTGGTAGCGCGTCAGCGAGTCCATGATGGTCTGGTTGAAGGCATGGCCCATGTGCAGCGTGCCGGTCACATTGGGTGGCGGCAGCTGGATGGAGAACGAGGGCTTGGCCGCGTCCAGCGTGGGCTCGTACTGGCCGCTTTGCTCCCACTGCGGGCCCCAGCGGCTTTCAATCGCTGCAGGCTCGAAGGACTTGGCCAGGCTGTCCAGTCCCGGCGTGGCGGCGGCGGGAGCGGTGGGGGCAGCTGAGGAGGGGGGCGTTGGAGCGGCAGCGTTGGTCATGGGGCAATGAAAAACGGCATCGCAGGGATGCCGCTGGGGTTGTGTGGAACTGCCCCGATTTTATTCGACTGGCCGGTCAGCGCCCCCGCAGTCCAGTTGCGGCTCCCGCACAAGCTTTTGCGCCATCGCCATGTGGTCTGGTTCGGTCATCTGTGCACGGCATCATGACGTGAAATTGCTATTAATTTAATAGCTGCTTACGCCTGTAGATACTGGGCGTGTGGCCTGTTTGGCTTGAAAATCAGATGGCTGATGGCTTCTTCAGGGTCAGCATGCGGTCTTGGGGCTTGAGCACAATGGTCCTGACTTCATCGCCATGGCGCACCGTGAGCCTGACGGGCTCGTCGGGGGCCGTGCGGGCCCACAGCTTTTTATAAAAGCCTTCCAGCGTGGTGACTTCGCTGCCGTCCACGGCCAGCACCACTTCGCCGGCCTGCAGGCCGGCTCTTTCTGCCGGGCTGTCGGCACTGACACGCAGGATCTTCACATGCCCGCCCTGGTCGTTCGAGGTCAAGCCGAGCCAGGGCCGGCGGCTTTGGCGGCTGCTGCCCGACTGCTTCATCTCGGCAAGTATGGGTTTGAGCAAGTCCACCGGCACGAACATGTTGCCGGGCATGAGGCGGTTTTCACCGCTGGCGTCCATGACCAGCAGCGAGCCTATGCCTATCAGCTCGCCCTTCTGGTTGAACAGTGGCGCGCCGCTGTGGTTGCCCCTGCCTGCGGTGACCGGCGGGCTGGTAAAGAGCGCGGTATCGATGTGGTATTCCCAACTGCCCGAGAAAGCGCGCTTGCTGACCAGCTGGGTCATGCTGACGTCACTGTCCTCGCCGTCGGCCGTCGCCCCGGTGACGACCATCAGGAGCTCACCGGGATTCAAGTCCTGCAAGCTTCCCAGCGGCACGGGGGCCACGCCGCGCAAGGGCAGCAGCGGCCTGACGAGGCCAAAGCCCGTGGCAATGTCATAGGCCACGGGAGCGGCTGGCAAGGACTTGTTGTCCTGCGTAATGATTTCAATCTGCTGCGCCTCCAGCATCAGGTAGCCTATCGTCAGGACCAGGCCATCGGTTCCGATGACCACGCCCGAGCCCGTGCGCTGCATTCCAAGGGTCTCCGCCGTGCGAGCGCCTTCGGCTGCGGTCACCTTGATGCCGACGACCGCCGCGTTGGCTTTGCTAAAGGCGTTCATGAGGGCCTGGACGCTGGACGGCTGCGGCGGGGTGGCCGCACGGGGCGGTGCGAACGCTCCCAGGACCAGCGCTAATGACAACGCTATTGACAGCGGCAGGGTGACAAACCGCCAGGGGCTTGATGCACGCATGATGAGCTCCAGGAACTGCGGAGATGGCGCATACAAAGAATGCGCCTGATTCAAAATCTGCGCAAGTGCGGGACGATGATGCGCCCGCGCCGGCTGCTGGGTCGCAGCCCCTGGTGATGACTCTGGCTGTCTGGCCGTCAGGCCGAACCGGCCGCGGGCTCGCGTGCTGCCGCGATGCAGGCTTGCAGCAGCGCGGTATCGCCCAACTGGTTCGCCATGAGCAATATCAGCCGGGCATTGAGCAACTCGGATTCCTCGCGGCTCAGGCCCTGGTGGGCGTCCAGCAGGCTTTCGTAAAACGCATCGGCGTCCTGCAGGTTGAGGCTGGTTTTCATGCGGCCCTCCCTTCCATTTTTTCTTCCAGCTTGCCCGCTGTGCCCAGCGCCATGCTCAAGGCGTGCACCAGCGAAGCGTCCATGCTCTCGCCGGTTGCCGCCACATAGCTGTCGGGCCTGAGCAGCGCCCAGGCATGGCCAAAGACATGGCAGGTCGCCTGCAGATGACCCTGCGGGTCTATCACATGCTCGGTCGCGGTGGCGCGCTCGCCTGGGGCTATCACCTGCACACAGCGCAGGTCGGCCTGCATCGAAAGCGACCCCAGCCGAGCTGCCGCCTCGGCAGACAGGTCGCCAAAGACCAGCAAGAGCAAACGGCCACCGGCCCATTTCAGGAGATCCAGCAACTCGCCCCGGCTGCCGTCGGGCCAGTCCAGGGTGACATTTTGCGTGGCCCGCCCGCCTGTGGGGCCGCAAGCGCCGGAGCGCGTGTAGGTGTTGGGCGTGGACATGCGGCCGGTATTGACCAGTTGCCGCGCAAACACATGCCGTCGCGCCAGGCCCAAGGCCGCCGTGCGGAACAGGCGCTCGGCACCGTCGGCCGGACGCAGAAAGCGGGCGGTGCGGTTGGTGACCCGCACATTGTGCTGCGCGGCCTCATGCCTTTCCTCGTGGTAGCTGTCCAGCAAGGCGGGTGCGGCGCGGCCCTGCAGCACGGCTGCCAGCTTCCAGGCCAGGTTGTCGGCATCCTGCACGCCCGAGTTGCCGCCGCGCGCGCCAAAAGGGCTCATCACATGGGCCGAGTCGCCGGCAAAAAACACGCGGCCGTGGCGCAGCCTGTCAAGGCATTCGCTGCGGTAGGCATAAGGGCCGACCCAGACGATCTCGCATTCAAGGGCGCTGAGTTCATGGCCAAATTGCGTATTGAGCCTGGCGCGCACCACGTCTTCACGGCTGACGGCCTCAGGACTGGCCAGGGGCGGCATCTGGTAGTCAATGCGCCAGACCCCATCGGCCATCGGGTGCTGCCAGACGGCGCGCCCTTCATTGAAAGGGGCTTCGATCCAGGTGTGGCGCTCTGCCGGCGGTGTTTTTTTGAAGCGCACGTCGGCAATGCACCAGCGGTCATCGCCTTTTTGGGCGGTGACCGGGGTGCCGCACCACTGGTGAAACGGGCTGTGTGCGCCGGTGCAGTCAATCACATGCTCGGCCTCCAGCGAGTAGCGGCCCGCCGGGGTCGCCAGGGTGAGCGTGGCGAACTCGGCATTTTGTTCAAACGCGGTGATGCGGTGCTTCCAGCGGATGTCAATCAGACGATCCTGAGGTTCAGCAGCGTCAATCTGCTCGACCAGAAAGCCCTCGACATAAAACTGCTGAATGTTGATGAAAAGCGGTTGCTGGCTCAGCGAATGTGTTTGCTGCTGGCGCAGGTCAAACGAATAAATCTCGTCGGGGCCTGCAAAGGTGCGGCCCACGCTCCATTGCACGCCCTTGCTGGCAATGCGCTCATAAATGCCCAGGCGCTTGAAAATCTCCAGCGTTTTCTGCGCATAGCAAATGCCGCGCGAGGAAGCGCCCTTGACGCCGACTGTGTTGTCTTCGTCCAGCAGCAAGGCCTTGACGGCGTACTGCGCCAGCGCGCAGGCCAGCGTGAGGCCGGTGATGCCCGCGCCCACAATCACCACGGGAAAGCGCCTGACTTCGCCCGTGTGGACTTCGGGCGGCTCTACAAACGGGTATTCGGGCAACGGGTAGCCCGTGCCTTTGGCAAATTCATAGCCGGTGGTAAACGCCGAAATGCCCGCGCCTGCATGGGGTTTGTTGGTCTTCGGCATGGCTGGGGTGCTCCTGTATGGTTTTATGAGTGATTTAGGGCTCTAGTCCAGATGTAACGGGCGTAATCAGCTATTTAATTGATAGCGTTTGATGGAGGCGTCAAATGCCTGCGGCGGCTTTCCCGTCACCTCGGGCCTGTCGTTTTGCTGGGGTTTCAGCACCTCGGCTGCCTTGCCTTCGGCGCTCTCCTTGCGCCATTGCACCTTGCGGGCCGTCCATTCGGCCAGCCGTGCATGGGCGGTCTGGCCTGCCAAGGCTGAATTTGAGCCTTTGATCAGCGAAGTCATGAACTTGTTCTCCATGGCACCGCCTCCGTGAATTCGGTTGCGGTAGGCATTTACCAATGCGTAATCAATTTAATATATCGTAACCCTTGGTTGTTGCCAAGCCTATGGCGCTCCTGTGGGCGCCGGCTCGGTGGCGCTGATTGAGCGCGCTTGCCCATCACCTTGAACGAATAGCTTTTATCAATTCAGTGGATTGACGCCGGCAATTTGACGCACCTCTGCATGGGGTCTAAGGTGGTGGGGTCTTCGGCCATTCGAAGCATTGGCGAGTTATTTCACTTCATCAACCCACGAAGGAGATTTCCATGGCTGCTCTTAAAGGCTCACGCACGGAAGAGAACCTGAAAGCCGCATTTGCGGGCGAATCCCAGGCCAATCGCCGCTATCTGTATTTCGCCAACAAGGCCGACGTGGAAGGCCAGAACGATGTGTCAGCATTGTTCCGTTCCACCGCAGAGGGTGAAACCGGTCACGGCTTTGGCCACCTGGAGTTTCTGGAGCAGTCGGGCGACCCCGCCACCGGCATGCCCTTCGGTGCCACCCGCGAGAACCTGGCTTCGGCCATCGCGGGCGAAACCCATGAGTACACCGACATGTACCCCGGCATGGCCAAGACCGCCCGCGAAGAAGGCTTTGACGAAATCGCCGACTGGTTTGAAACCCTGGCCAAGGCCGAGCGCTCGCACGCCAATCGGTACACCAAAGCATTGGCCGAACTCGTCGATTGATGACAGGTGACGCGCTGATCGTTGGGCGTTGAGCGTGCCAAGCTCAGCGCCCCCCTCGCTGAGCGCTGAACGCAGAACCTGGAGCCCCTTATGGCCACCCGCGAAGGCAACCTGGAAGCCCCGACCCGTCACCCGCTGGACTGGCAGAATCCCAAGTTCTACAACGAGGAAGCGGCGCTCAATGAGCTGGGGCGCATCTTTGACATCTGCCACGGCTGCCGCCGTTGCGTCAGCCTGTGCGGCACGTTTCCCACGCTGTTTGACCTGATCGATGAAAGCAAGACCGGCGAAGTCGATGGGGTCGACAAAAAAGACTACTGGAAGGTCGTGAACCAGTGTTATCTGTGCGACCTCTGCTACATGACCAAATGCCCTTACGTGCCGCCGCATCCGTGGAACGTGGATTTTCCGCACACCATGCTGCGCGCCAAGGCCATCAAGTTCCAGAAAGGCGAGGTCACGGCGGGTGAAAAATTCCTGGCCTCCACCGATGTGCATGGGCAGTTTGCCGGCATTCCCATCGTGGTGCAGCTGGCCAATGCGGTGAACCAGACCAAACCGGCGCGCGCCGTGATGGAAAACCTGCTCGGCGTGGACCGCCAGGCCTGGCTGCCGGCGCTGGCCACGAGGAAATTCCGCTCAGGCGCGGCCAAGTCCAGGGAATATCCGGTCAGGGACGGCGCCAAGACCCCGGGCAAGGTCGCGATCTATGCCACCTGCTTTGTCAACTACAACGAGCCCGGCATAGGCCATGACCTGCTCAAGGTGCTGGACCACAACGAAGTGCCCTATGTGCTGGTGGAAAAGGAAAAATGCTGCGGCATGCCCAAGCTCGAACTCGGCGACCTGGCCTCGGTCGAGGCGAGCAAGAACGCCAACATCCCGGTGCTGGTGAACTACGCGAAGGACGGTTTCGCCATTTTGTCCGCCGTGCCCAGCTGCACGCTGATGTTCAAGCAGGAGTTGCCGCTGATGTACCCCGACGATGCCGACGTTCAAAGGGTCAAGGACGCGATGTGGGACCCGTTTGAGTACCTGATGGCGCGCAAGCGCGACGGTCTGCTCAAGACTGACTTCAGCCGGCCGCTGGGCCAGGTCAGCTACCACATCCCCTGCCATGGCCGGGTGCAGAAAATCGGCAAGAAGACCGAGGAAATGCTCAAGATGATTCCGCAGACAACCGTCAACACCGTCGAGCGGTGTTCGGGCCACGCGGGCACCTTCGGCGTGAAAAAGGCCTATCACCAGCAGGCCATGAAGATCGGCAAGCCGGTGTTCAAGGCCATGGCGCAGATGAAGGAGGGCGGAGCGCCCGACTACATCAGTTCCGATTGCCCGCTGGGGGGGCACCACATCGCCCAGGGCCTGGAAGTCAACCAGCTGGGTACACCGACGCTGGCCCATCCGCTGACCCTGGTGCGCACCGCTTACGGATTGGACTAGTACTGCGACCCAGAGGTATCGGAAC
>DASXRN010000413.1:0-8463 GCA_036506595.1 Polaromonas sp.
CGGTTGATGGACAGCACTTCCGATTCAAAGGTGATCAGCACGTCGCCGATGTTGCGCTGCAAAAAGGTAGCCGTGGCATCGCGGCCGCCCTTGGCCAGCACCGGCACGTTCTTGTAGAGCTTGCCGACAAACTCGGCGGCCTGCGCATCGGTGCCGCCGGCCTTGCGGACCGAGCCCCAGGCACCCAGGTAGGCATAGCGGCCGTTGCCGCCGGTTTTGGGGTTGACCACAATCACCTGGACGCCGGGCTTGATCAAGTCAGCCCAGTCCTTGATGCCCTTGGGGTTGCCGTTGCGCACCAGAAACAGCATGGTGGAGGTTGTGGGCGAGGCATTTCCCGGGAAGCGCTTGACCCAGTCTTTGGCGACCACGCCCTTGTCGGCCAGAAAATCGATGTCGGTGCTGGTGTTCATGGTCACGACATCGGCCTCCAGGCCATCGGCCACCGAGCGCGCCACGGCGCTGGAGCCGGCATGGGACTGGTCAATCTTGACGTCTTTGCCCGTGGTTTTCTTGTAATGGGCGATGAAGGCGGCGTTGTAGTCTTTGTAAAACTCGCGCGCCACGTCATACGAGCCGTTCAGCAGTGTTTGCGCGGAAGCCATGCCGCCCGTTGCCAGAATCAGGCTTGCCAGTGCGATTTTGAGTTTTGAAGTCATGCTGTTTCCAGAGATTTAAAAAAAGTAGATGAGAGATCTGGCTGCGCATCGCCCACCCGTTCCAGCGCCAGCGACTGCAACAGCGCCACACCCAGCGGCCATTCGCCATGGCCCGATTCGATGTTGATGTGGCCGGCGTCCTGCATGCGCACAAACTCGCTGCCCCAAGCCCTGGCGTAGGCGCCCGCCAGACGCACGGGGCAAAACGGGTCGTTGCTGCTGGCCACCAGCACGCTGCGGTAAGGCAGCTTCTGGTAGGGCACGGGCGCAAAGTCGCTCAGCACGGCACGGCGCTCCGGGTCGGCCGGGGCGACCAGCAAGGCGCCCTGGATGCGCTGCACCGCCTCAGGCGGCAAATGCGCGGTGGCAATGCAGCCCAGGCTGTGCGCCACCACAATGACCGGCTCGTCTTGCAGCACGATGGTGCGGGCAATCGACGCGACCCAGGCCTTCCGCGAAGGCGTGATCCAGTCGTCCTGCTGGACCCGTACCGCGCCGCGCAGCCGCTCGGCCCACAGGCTTTGCCAGTGGCCGGGGCCGGAGTCGCGCCAGCCGGGAACGATGATGAAGCGCATTTGCCTTGACCCGTCTGCAGTGATTACTTGTTCGGCTGCGGCGTGATGCGCAGGTAAGGCTTGACGGCCTTGAAACCCTTGGGAAAACGCTGGGCCAGTTCGGCCGGGTCCTGCAGGCTGGGCACGATGATCACGTCGTCGCCGTCTTTCCAATTCACGGGCGTAGCCACCTTGTAGCCGTCGGTCAGCTGCAGCGAATCAATCACACGCAGGATCTCCTCGAAGTTGCGGCCGGTGCTGGTAGGGTAGGTAAAGGTGGTGCGGATGACCTTGGGCGGATCAATGATGAAGACGCTGCGCACCGTCGCCGTGGGGCCGGTGCTCAAGGCGTTGGGGTGGATCATGTCGTACAGATCGGCCACCTTGCGGTCGGCATCAGCCAATATCGGGAAATTCACCGTGGTGTTTTGCGTCTCGTTGATGTCGTTCACCCACTTACCGTGCGACTCCAGCGGGTCCACGCTGACGGCAATGGGCTTGACATGGCGCTTGGAAAATTCGTTGCTCAATGCGGCGGTTTTGCCGAGTTCGGTGGTGCACACCGGCGTGAAGTCAGCCGGATGCGAAAACAGCACAACCCAGGAGTCACCGGCCCAGTCGTGAAAAGAAATCTTGCCTGCGGTGGAGTCTTGTGTGAAGTCGGGGGCGGTGTCGCCGAGCCTGAGAGTTGCCATGCTTGTTCCTTGAAGTTTTTATGGAAAAGGCATTGTGGGCAGCAAACCTTAAAACTCAAAAGAATATATAGCTCTTAATTTATCCCAATAATCAAATATGAAAACGACTCACCCGCAGGTTGGGCTGCGGGCTGTTCCAGCCATGAAAGCTTTGGAGTAGTCCCTGCCGGAATCAGCAGGCCGGCGAAAGCAGAACGTCAAATCGCTATGTTTTTGATAGCTGGCTACGCCCATATATTCTGAACAATAGCCTTGTTTGGCATACGAACTTGCGCCGGGTCAGGTAGGAACCCTCAGGACTTGCTTTCCACCAGCTGTTCGCCCTGCATGTGGTTGCCCAGGAAGTCGAGAAAGGTGCGCACCGCCGGCACCTGTCCGCGGCGCGAGGGAAACACGGCATGGGCCACGCCCGGCTTGGGCGCCCAACCTGGCAGCACGGGCACCAGCAGCTGGGCTTGCTGCTCGGCGGCGCTCAGGGAGTCGGGCAAAAAGCTCATGCCCGTGCCGGCCAGCATCGCCAGTTTGAGCGTCTGCAAGTCGTCGGCCACATAGCGCGGCTGGTGCTGCAGGACAAACTCTCGCCCGTCAGGGCCCAGCAGGTTCCAGGACGAGCGGCCGTCAACCCACGACATGGCCACGGTGTCTAGCCGTTGCAGGTCTTCGGGTCGCGTGGGAGCCCCCTGGCGCGCCAAAAGTGCCGGGCTGGCAAGCAGGTGGCCGGTGCCCGTGCCCAGATTTTTAACGACCAGGCTGCCGCTGTCATCGAGCGTGGGCCGCACCCGCAGCGCAATGTCTATGCCCTCTTCCACCAGGTCCACCACCCGGTTGGTCACCCGCATGTCGATCTTGACGTGGGGATATAGCGCCATATAGCGCGGCACCAGGTAGCCCAGCGTGCTTTGTGCAAGGGTCACCGGGCAGGTAATGCGCAGCGTGCCACGCGGCTCCACCTGCATATGCGCTACCGCTTCCGCGGCAGCCAGGGCTTCGTCGCGCATGGCGCTGCAGTGGCGCAGGTAGATCTCGCCCACCTCGGTCAGCGAGAGTTTGCGCGTGGTGCGCTGCAACAGCCGCACACCCAACCGCACCTCCAACTCCGCGACACGCCGTGACAGGCGTGATTTGGGCAAGCCCAGCGAGCGCCCGGCAGCGGCAAAACCGCCCCGCTCCACCACCTCGGCGAAATACAGCATGTCGTTTAAATCTTGCATGAGGAGACTCCGTTGGGTTAATTGTCCTACAAGCAGAACAATCTATCGCGATTTTGCCAACTTATCAAGAACTCGACTCACCCGCACAATCTATCCCATGGCTGCGATTCACAGTGAACACGGCCTAACCACCTGATTCACCTAATTCACTTAACTTAAGGAATACACCATGAGCAAGCTTCTCCACATCGACTCCAGCATTCTTGGCGGCAACTCGGTTTCCCGCCAACTCACCGCGCAAATCGTCGCCTCCTGGCGCGCCAGCCACCCCACCACTGAAGTCAGCTACCTTGATTTGGCTACAGACACCCCCAGCCATTTGTCGGCCGACTCGCTGGGCTTTCGCGCACCGGCCGGTGCGACCCAGTCGGATCTGCAACAACGCGAAAACGCCATTTCTGAAGCACTGGTTTCCCAGTTTCTGGCGGCCGATGTGATCGTGGTCGGTGCTCCGCTGTACAACTTCGCCATTCCCAGCCAGCTCAAGGCCTGGATTGACCGCGTGGCACAAGTCGGCCGCACCTTCAAATACACCGACAAAGGCCCTGTTGGCCTGGCTGGCGGCAAAACCGTGATCGTCGCCTCTACCCGTGGCGGCGTGTATTCCACCAGCGAAGCAGCCAGCGCCATGGAGCACCAGGAAAGCTACCTGAAGGTGGTGTTTGGCTTCTTCGGCATCACTGACGTGCGCTTTGTGCGCGCCGAAGGCCTCGCCATGGGCGATGCTGCCAAAGCCGCCGCATTGGCCACGGCAGAAGTTGAAATCACCGCGCAAACCCGGACGGCGGCCAACCAGCCGCAGGCCGCTGTGGCCGCCTGAAGCCTTTCAGCGCTGACACGGGGCATGCGCCCGTAAAAAAGCCCCGCGACGCAAGTTGCGGGGCTTTTTTTATTTGACTGACCCGTCCGCGCGATCAGCCCCACATCCAGCCGCCCCCTCCACTCACGGCGGAAGTCACATCGGCCGGCACGGCGGCGGGCGAGGTCGCTGTCTGCGTGTCTCGACCTTCCAGCCATGCGGCAATGATCCGGCCCGCCAGGTCATGACCAAGCACCAGCCGCAACTGCACGTTACCCTGCAGCTGGGCGGCTGTGGCGGTGGCCGCCAGCGGCAAACGCGTCTGGAGCGCTTTCGCCAACGCATCCTGTCCGGCCCCGTACTGGATCTCGGTCTTCATCTGGCGGTATGGCCGGACATTGGTCAGCCGCGCGGTGATGACCCCGGTGCCCGCCAGCCGGTCCGCCGTGCGGCGGGCCAGGTTGGTGATGCCTACGCCGTTGGCCACCTCGATCCGCACGCCACGCAATGTCTCGGCCGCAGCCCCGGCCGCTACCGACGTTTCGCGCGCGGTCACCACAGGCGGCAGGTGGGCCGCATTCACCAGGCTCCCTTCTTTCGCGGCGGATTTCTCGCCGGCCGACTGATGCTGAGCAACGGGTACAACCTGCACCGCTTTCGCCTGCTGCAGCACCTGACGCGATGCGGCCGTCTGCAACTCATAGACCTGCGGTGCGACCGCCACCAGGCGGGCGCCGTGGGAGGCCACTTCCGCGGTGTCCGCTGACGCGGTCGGGATGTCGGCCTGCGCCTGCATGGTGGCAGCCTTGCGCCGCTCCTGCGCCAGCAAGGCCAGGTTTTGCTGCGTCTGCGCGCTCCCGGGGCTCAGCTGCTGCGCGCGCTCAAGCTGCAACCCGGCCTCGTCCAGCCGGTCGGCACGCAGCAAGGCGTAGCCGGCGTTGTTGTACAAGTGCGGGGCCTCGGGCGCCAGCGCAATGGCGCGGGCAAACATTGCCAGCGCGTCGTCCGTGCGCCCGTCCTGCGCATGAATCACGCCCAGTGCATTCAGCGCGCCCACATGCCGGGGCTCCAGCCGCAGCACCTGTTCGTAGTGCGCTGTGGCCTGCCCCAATTGGCCGAGGCCGTGCGCCGCCCGGCCCTGCACATAGGCCACCTCGGCCGAAGACGCCCCGGGGGGCAAGGCAGGTGCCCCGGCCATTCGCACCGGTGCGGCGATCTTCGGAACCTGACCCTTCGGTCCCGTCACCGGGCTCTGCACTCCCGCGGCCGGCGGCTTGCCCATCTGGGCGCAGGCCATCAGGGTGCCCAACACCGACACGGTGGCGACTGTCTTGAATGTGCGTTGCATGGTGTTCTCTCCTGGTACGGGCTTCATGTTGAAGTTAATGGCGGGATTAATGAGAACCACCCATCGAGGGCAGCAGCGTGCGGTAGATGCTGATCATGGCAGGGCCCATCAGCACCAGCATCAGCGACGGAAAGATGAAAAAAATCAGCGGGAACAGCAGCTTCAGCGGAATTTTTGCCGCCGTTTCCTCGGCACGCAGCCGCCGGTGTGTGCGCATGGTCTCCGCCTGAACACGCAGTGCGTCGGCCACGTTGGTGCCAAACCGGTCAGACTGCACCAGCATCGCCACGAAGGACGAAATGTCGTCCACCCCGCTGCGCACCGCCATATTGCGCAGCGCATGTTCGCGTTTTACGCCCATCCGCAGCTCCAGCGCCACCAGGTTCAGCTCCTCGGCCAGAGCCTCGCTGCGCAGGCCGATCTCCCTGGCCGCGCGGTTCATCGCAGCGTCAAGCCCCAGGCCCGCCTCCACGCACACCATCATCAGGTCCAGTGCGTCCGGCAGGGCTTCCATCAGCTCGCGCTGTCGGCGGCGCATAGCGCTGGACAGCACCATGTTCGGCAAGTAGTAACCAATGGACGCCAGTAGCAGCAGGATCAGCACATGGGTATTCAGTGCCAGCGCCACCGAAGTGATGCCCTGGTAGGCCATGAACAAGCCGGGCAGCAGCAGTGCCAGCACCGTCTTGGCGGCAAAGAAGATCGCCGGCCAGCTGGCGTCGCGCAGCCCGGCCTGCATGAATCGCACTCGCAGGCTGGAGGCTTCCCAGCCCTCCTTGGGCGCAGACAGTTTGGCCATCGGCCCCATCACCTTGACCACCCTGGCCTGCCACTCGCTGACGCCAGTCATGCTTTTTTCGTCGGCAGCTTCGTCCAACTGGTTCAGCCGCAGCTTGACGGCCTCGCGCCGGTTCAGCCATATTGCCGTCCCCAGGGCCACCCCGGTCACGGACAGAAACACCAGCGCGAGAATGATGATTTGCATGTCCATGGGAACTCCTTACACGCGAATCTTGATGATCCGCCACATGGCAAAAACCCCGATCGCCATCAGCACCATCGCGCCGATCACGAGGCGAATGCCCGTCGGATCGGTGAACAGCACGGCCAGGTATTTCGGGTTGAGGAGCTGGATCGCGCCGGCCACACAAAACGGCAGCGCGGTCAAAATCCACGCCGACAGCTTGCCCTCGGCCGCCAGCACACGCACCTTGGCAAACAGCTTGAAGCGCTCACGCACCAGTTCGGAGAGCTTGGCCAGCAGCTCGGCCAGGTTGCCGCCGGTTTCGCGCTGGATGATCACCGCCATCACGAAGTAGCGCATGTCGGCGCTCTCCACCCGGGTCGCCAGGTTGTTGAGCGCGTTGTCAATGGAAATGCCGAAGCCGATCTCGTCGGACGTGATCTTGAACTCGCCGGCAATCGGCTCCTGCGCCTCGTTCCCCACCATCGCCAGCGCCGACGGAAAGGCATGGCCCGCCCGCAGCGCCCGGCTGATCAAGTCCATCGCCTCGGGTAGCTGCGCCTCGATCATATTCAGCCGCTTGTCGCGCTTCCACCCCAGCCGCATGAGCGGAAAGACCGCCAGCCCCGCCGCCGCGAGAATCGCCACCGGCCACGGCCAGCGCAGCAGCAGCCCCCCCAGCAAGCCCGCCACGCCGCACAGCAGGCACAGGGTGATCAGGTAAGTCACCGTGCTGCTGGAGCCTGATTGCTGCAGCATGCGGTCCAGCTGATGGGCACGCGGCATCTGCAACAGCAGCTTCTGCAGCGCGGGCGAGTTGCTCATCACCCGCTGCTTGAGCAGCTGCGATTCGCCCGCCTCATGACCGCCCGCCGAAATCGCGCGCAGCCGCTGCTCCACTCGGCGCACCTCCGGGCTCTTGCTGTCGTTCCAGTAGACAAACAAGCCCTCGAGCAGCAGCACCACCGCGATGAAGGCGAGAATCACAAAGAGTGCAACACCGGCGTTCATGATGTCACTCGTAGACCAGGGAAGGGTCGAACATGTCTTCCGGCACGCTGATGCCGTAGGTCTTCAGGCGGCCCATGAACTTCGGCCTGACCCCCGTCGCCCGAAAGTGTCCCTTTACCGTGCCGTCCGCCTCGATGCCGGTCTGGCTGAAGCCGTAGATCTCCTGCATGGTGATCACGTCGCCCTCCATGCCGGTAAGCTCCTGCAGGCTGATCAGCTTGCGGCTGCCGTCGTTCAGGCGGGCGATCTGGATCACCGCCGTGATGGCCGAGCTGATCTGCTGGCGCATCGCATTCTGCGGGATAGCCGCGCCGCCATACCCCGCCATGTTCTCCAGGCGGGTCAGCGCGTCGCGCGGCGAGTTGGCGTGCACCGTGGCCATGGAGCCTTCATGGCCGGTGTTCATGGCCTGCAGCATGTCCAGTACCTCGGCGCCGCGTACCTCACCAAGAATGATGCGGTCCGGACGCATCCGCAGGCTGTTGCGTACCAGCGACCGCTGGCTCACCTCGCCCTTGCCTTCGATGTTCGGCGGCCTGGTTTCCAGCCGCCCCACATGGGGTTGCTGCAATTGCAGTTCGGCCGCGTCCTCGATCGTCAAGATGCGCTCGCTGTGCGGAATCGCACTCGACAGCACGTTCAGCAATGTCGTCTTGCCGGTGCCCGTGCCGCCCGAGATCAGCACATTTATCTTGGCCTGCACCATGGCAAACAGCAGTTTTGCCAGTCCCGGCGTGAGCGAGCGTTTGGCCACCAGGTCGTCCATTTTCAGCGGCACCACGGCAAACCGGCGGATCGACAGCAACGGTCCGTCCAGCGCCAGCGGCGGAATGATCGCGTTCACGCGCGAGCCGTCCGGCAGCCGCGCGTCCACCATCGGGCTCGATTCATCGACCCGCCGCCCCACCCTGGAGACGATCTTGTCAATGATCTTCATCAGGTGTTCGCTATCGGAGAAAGTGATGTCCGTCTTCTCCAGCTTGCCGTGCCGCTCCACATACACCTGCGTCGGGCCGTTCACCAGAATGTCCGACACCGTCGGGTCGGCCAGCAGCGCCTCCAGGGGGCCCAGGCCCATCACCTCGTCCTGAATGTCCTGGACGATTTGCCGGCGTTCTGCAGCATTCAGCGCCGCGCCGTTCTCCTGCAGCAGCCGCTCCACCAGCAGGCCCAGCTCCTTGCGCAGGCGCTCGGGCTTCATCGCCCCCATCACCTCCAGGTC
>DASXRN010000414.1:0-7119 GCA_036506595.1 Polaromonas sp.
TTCGGCAATGATGTCCTTGACCGTGATGACGCCAAACTTGTCGTTGGCAAACAGCTCGGGCTTGAGCGTCTTGAGCATCTCGGCGCGGCCCATCAGTTCGGCCACGGGCTTGCCGGTGTGCGCCATGATTTTCTCCACCACCGGGTAGGTCTCCGGGTGCACACCCGTCATATCCAGCGGGTTACTGCCGGCGCGCAGGCGCAAAAAGCCGGCGCTTTGCTCAAAGGTCTTGGCGCCCAGGCCGGTCACTTTCAGCAAATCGGCGCGGCTGGCAAACGCGCCGTTGGCATCGCGCCAGCGCACCACCGATTTGGCCACCGTCTGGCTCAGGCCCGACACGCGCGCCAGCAGCGGCACGCTGGCGGTGTTCAGGTCCACGCCTACGCTGTTCACGCAGTCTTCGACCACCGTGTCGAGGCTGCGCGCCAGGTCGCTCTGGTTCACGTCGTGCTGGTACTGGCCCACGCCTATCGATTTGGGGTCGATCTTGACCAGCTCGGCGAGCGGGTCTTGCAGGCGGCGCGCAATGCTGGCCGCGCCGCGCAGGCTGACGTCCACGTCGGGCATTTCCTGGCTGGCAAATTCGCTGGCCGAATAGACCGAGGCGCCGGCTTCGCTGACCACCACTTTTTGTATTTCCGCTTCGCCGGAGATTTTGGCGAGTTGCTTGATCAAATCGGCCGCCAGCTTGTCGGTTTCGCGGCTGGCCGTACCGTTGCCAATGGCGATCAAATTGACGCCATGTTTGGCGCAGAGCTTGCCCAGGGTGTGCAGCGAGCCTTCCCAGTCCTTGCGCGGCTCGTGCGGAAACACCGTCGCGGTTTCGACCAGTTTGCCGGTGCTATCGACCACCGCCACTTTCACACCGGTGCGAATGCCGGGGTCCAGCCCCATCACCACGCGCGGGCCGGCCGGCGCCGCCAGGAGCAAATCGCGCAGGTTGTCGGCAAACACCTTGATGGCGACTTTTTCGGCCTCTTCGCGCAGGCGGGTGAACAGGTCACGCTCCAGCGACAGGCTGAGCTTGACGCGCCAGGTCCAGGCCACGCATTTGCGGATCAAATCATCGGCAGGCCGCGCCTTGTGGCTCCAGCCCAGGTGCAGCGCAATCTTGCCCTCTGCAATGCTGGGCTGGCCGGCTTCAGGGGGCACTGGCAAGACCAGCTTGGCATCCAGAATCTCCAGTCCGCGGCCGCGGAACACCGCCAGCGCGCGGTGCGAAGGCACGCGGCCAATCGGCTCGTCGTAGTCGAAGTAGTCGCGGAATTTGGCATGGTCGGCGTTGTTCTCATCCTTGCCGGTCACCAGTTTGGACGAGAACAAGCCTTCACTCCAGAGCCAGTTGCGCAGCGACTGCACCAGGCCGGCATCTTCGGCCCAGCGTTCGCTCAGAATGTCGCGCACGCCGTCGAGAACGGCCTGCACGGTGGTGAAATCGTCACCGCTTTCGTTTTTCTCGGCCTTCACAAAGGCCGCAGCCTCGTCAGCGGGTACCAGCGAAGGGTCGGCAAACAGCTTGTCAGCCAGTGGCTCGATGCCGGCTTCACGCGCGATCTGCCCTTTGGTGCGGCGCTTGGGCTTGTAGGGCAGGTACAGGTCTTCCAGGTCCTGCTTGGTAGCGGCCAGCTCAATGGCCGCGCGCAGCTCGGGGGTGAGCTTGCCCTGCTCTTCAATGCTTTTCAGCACGGCTTCGCGGCGCTCTTCCAGCTCGCGCAGGTAACCCAGCCGGTATTCAAGATCGCGCAGCTGGATGTCGTCCAGCCCGCCGGTGGCTTCTTTGCGGTAACGCGCAATAAAGGGCACAGTCGCACCGCCATCGAGCAGCTCGACCGCGGTTTTGATCTGGTGTTCCTGGACTTTGATTTCTGCCGCGATCTGGCGAATGATTTTCTGCATATTGAAAAGAAGGGTTCGTCGGGATGGCTGGGAATGAAAAAGAAGAAGCGGCTTGCGGCCTGCTGGCAGGGTAAACAGCGCACGAGGCACCCGCAAACTAACGCAAACCGACACTAAGGGACGGAATTGTCCCACAGCTCAAAAGCGGCGCCGCCCCTGAAATGGGTTACAAATTTGCAAGGTTCGGGACCACAATGGGACACCAAGACACTGCAGGCTTGAAGGCCAGGCTGGCTTGTAAGAATGCGCCGGCCAGCGCGACCAATGGCTGGGAGCTTGTCGGGCCCAACACCGCAGCAACGCATCTATGGAGACATCCTATGCCGGCATATGCTACAAAATTTATAGCTGCTACCGTTCTTGTAGCGGCGGCTTCAAGCACTTTTGCCATGCAAAACCAGTGCGAGGCGAGTTCCGGCCCTAGCATCATGCCGGTGGTGGAGCTTTACACCTCCGAGGGCTGCAGCTCCTGCCCGCCCGCCGACAAATGGGCGTCATCGCTTAAAAACAAGGGGATTGTTGTCCAGGCCTTTCACGTCGGCTACTGGGACTACATAGGCTGGGTCGATCGCTTTGCCGCGCCCGCCTACACCACGCGCCAGCGCAACATCGCCGCCAGAAACCATCTGCGCAGCATCTACACGCCACAGGCCGTGCTCAATGGCCAGGACTTGCCCAACTGGTCGAACTGGAACGGCCAGGCCAAACCAGCAGAGCCCGCTCGTGCCCGCATCACCTTGCGGCAATTGGCGGCAGACCAGTTTGAAGCCAGCGTGACGCCCATCAGCCTGCCATCGGCGCCGCCAGCCGTCAGCCACTGGTCCGCCTACTGGACCGTCACCGAGCATGGCCACAACTCCAAAGTGCAAGCTGGTGAAAACGCCGGCGAGTTTCTCAAGCACGACTTTGTGGTGCGCCAGTACACGCCAGCCGGTGACTACAAAATCAGCGAAAAAGGCGGCGATGCCGCTACCCAAAAGCTCAGCTTCCGCAGCATCGCGCCCACACCGGGCCACGCCCGGCAGGTGAACCTGGTCGTGTTTGACCCGAAAACCGGAAGCACCCTGCAGGCGCTGAGTGTGCAGTGTGCGGGCTAAGGCCTGGCTGTATCTGTAAGTCAGTAGAGTGAAGCCCTGTCTTCGGTGTCAAATAATGAGGTTTGTGCCGAGCTTTCCGCCAATGGCAGGACGAAGCGCACACGGGTGCCGGCACCGGCCCTGCTTGAAATCCGCAGCTCGCCACCGATGGTCTGCGCACGCCGGCGCATGCTTTTCAGCCCTTTGCCAGCCGTTCGCCCGACTCTGCCGCGGCCAATGCCCTGGCCGTTATCATGCACTTCCAGCACCAGGCTATTGGTTTCCGGTACGAAGCGCAAAACCACCCCAACCACCGAGGCATTGGCATGGCGCATCACGTTGCTGAGGCACTCTTGCGCAATCCGTAGCACTTGCTGGGCCTGTTCGCCTCGTACGGCTTCAAGCTCGCCACAGATCTCCACCTTCCACAGCATGCGGATGCCCAGCTTGTCCAGCGAGTGCTGCACCCTGTAGCGCAAACGGCCCAGTGCCTCCAGCGCGTTGTCGTTGGCACTGTCGATCGCATCAACCGTCATCTTCAGGTCGGCCAGGCATTGCTCCAGCGCCAGCGCCACGGCCTGCTCATGAGGCGAGTGGCTGTCCAGAGTAGACAAGATGTTGACGATTTGAGAGCCCACGCCGTCATGCAAATCCTGCGCAATGCGGTGGCGTTCGCTGGCCACCGCCGATGCAGCGAAGTCGTGAGTCGCCCCAAAGCCAGTGAGATCCTCAAGGTTTGAGCTGCTCTGAAAATCCGACGTCGTGCCCCTGTGCTGGCCGGGGCCCTCCCCACGCTGCTTGATCAAGTGCCACACCACCAGCAAAAAAGCGGCGTAAAAGTAATGGAGCAGCATGGCGCTTTGCTGTGCATCGTCAGCCGGCAACACGTCATCGACACCCAGCCCCAGGCCAATGAGGCTGCCGGCAAGTGCGAGCCAGCACGGAAAGCTGCGGGTCAGGTACACCCGGTAGGCAACCGCCAGCGTAAAACAAATGACGGACAACAAATTGATCGCAACCCAGGCCAGCCAGGCTTGTGCTTGCGCATTGCCGCCACGGTGGTACCAGTGCAGCGCAGCGCCCCCCGCCACGGCTTGCATCACAAGCATCAGGCCAACTCCTTTGCCGGCTATGCCGGCGCTGGTCAGCAGAAAAAACATGACGCTGATGATCAACACCTGATAACCCAGGTGCGTTATGTAGGCAAGCGGAATCTTGCGATCGGTGAAAGCGAGCGATGTGGTGACCAGTAAATGAATCAACCACACCAGCGCGGCCACATTCAGCGCCCGGTCAACGGGATGGTAATGACTCAGCCATGCGCGACGGGAACCCCATAGCGCCATGGACACCAGCATCAGGCCAATGGCAGCACTTGCCAGCTGCACCAGGCCCTGATGCCCTGCGGTAGACATGATGTCTATTACAACAGGCCGCGATGGGTTGCAAAGCTGACGGCTTGGGCTCGGCTACGGACCTGCAGCTTGCGATAAATGTTTTTGATGTGGGTGTTTACCGTCTGACAGCTGATCTTCAGGCGCACACCGATTTCACTACTGGTGTAGCCGACCGCCACCATCTTCATGACATCTTTTTCGCGCTCGGAGAGCTTGTCTTTGGCATCCCCCACGCGATGATGGCTGGTCTCATGCGAATGATCCAGCTTGTGCAGCAACGTCCGCGCCAGATTCGGCGTGATGGATGCCCCCCCATTGACCACCTGAAGCACCGCCTGGGGAAAGTTGCCGAACCAGGAGTTCTTGACGAGGTAGCCGGTGGCGCCCAGCTCAAACGCATGCAGCGCATGCTGCGCGTCTTCCATGGCGGAAATCACCACAGCCTCGGCCAAGGGGCGCACGGTTTTCATGCGTTCGATCAATTCGAATCCGCTGCCATCCCCCAGATTCAGATCAATCAGCATGACGTCGAATTCGTGCAGCGAGATCAGGCGGCGCCCCTCGCGCAGGCTGCTTCCCTGCGCCAAAAGGTTGATGCGTAAATCGCCCAGCAGCTCTTGCGAGATGACTTTGCGCATGCACGCGTCGTCGTCAATCAGCAAGACCCGCACAGGCTTGCCAGGTTGGCCCATCAGAAAATCGGGCCACAGCGAAGGCACCGCCTCGTGCGCCGTATGCGTTGCCGGGGTAGGCCCACGACTGCCGTTGAACCTCGACGACAGGGGAGTGTCGGTCTGCGTTACGGGTTGCATATCATCCTCGCTTTCAACTTTTGTGAATTGCTTCGACTAATCGTTTAGGGCAAATTGAACGCACTTGTCTGTCACAACGTTGACAGATGTCTAGAACGCATTTTGAAACTAAATCTGAATTTATGGTGTGACTTATTTACAATTTTCCTGCACAAGCAACAAACAAATTTGTGGTATATGAGCAAAAGTTTGATCCTGAGCTTAAAAGTGGCCCTGCAAATATGAACAGCGCCATAAGCAAGCTTGGCGCTGAGGCCACAGCTTCAACGCCGACAAAGCAAACCGACAGCCAGCAGGGGCAAGCGGGCCGCTAACCGCATTGAGGCTTCCCTTTCATTCATACTTGACACCCGACCACTTCTTAACGTCAAGCCTGCCATGACCAAAACCTCCATCGACAAGAACAAAATCAAGTTTCTGCTGCTTGAAGGCATTCACCCTTCCGCCATCGATGTGCTGAAGGCGGCGGGCTACACGCAGATTGAAAGCCTGGCCGGCGCCCTGCCTGATGACGAGCTCAAAGCCAAAATCTCCGACGTGCATTTTGTCGGCATACGCTCGCGCACCCAGCTCACGGCCGAGGTGTTTGCCCATGCGTCCAGGCTGGCGGCCGTGGGTTGCTTTTGCATAGGCACCAACCAGGTGGACCTGGAAGCGGCGCGTGAGCGCGGCATTGCGGTGTTCAATGCGCCGTTTTCCAACACCCGCTCGGTGGCCGAGCTGGTACTGGCCGAGGCCATATTGCTGCTGCGCGGCGTGCCTGAAAAAAGCGCGGTGGCGCACCGCGGCGGCTGGCTCAAGTCGGCTGAAAACGCCTATGAAATTCGCGGCAAGACCTTGGGCATCGTCGGTTACGGCTCCATCGGCACGCAGCTGTCGGTACTGGCCGAGGCGCTGGGCATGAACGTGGTGTTTTTTGATGTGGTGACCAAGCTCCCGCTGGGCAATGCCCGGCAGGTGGCAAAGCTGGAGGATTTGCTGGCGCAATCCGATGTGGTCAGCCTGCATGTTCCCGAAACCCAGGCCACGCAATGGATGATTGGCGCGCCGGAGATTGCCGCCATGAAGCCGGGCAGCGTGTTCATCAATGCCTCGCGCGGCACCGTGGTCAAAATCGAACCGCTGGCCGAGGCGCTGCGCCAGAAAAAATTATTGGGCGCGGCGATTGACGTGTTCCCGGTCGAACCACGCAGCAACAAGGATGAGTTCGAGTCGCCGCTGCGCGGCCTCGACAACGTGATCCTGACGCCGCACGTAGGCGGCTCAACGATGGAAGCCCAGGAAAACATCGGCATTGAAGTAGCGGAAAAGCTGGTCAAGTACAGCGACAACGGCACCTCGACCTCTTCCGTCAACTTCCCCGAGGTGGCGCTGCCGGCCCACCCCGGCAAACACCGGCTGCTGCACATTCACCGCAATGTGCCGGGCGTGCTGTCGGAAATCAACCGGGTGTTTGCCGCGAACAACATCAATATCGCCGCGCAGTACCTGCAGACGAACGAGGCCATCGGTTATGTGGTGATTGACATTGACGCGGCCTACTCCGACATGGCACTGGCCAAGCTCGCCGAGGTGCCGGGCACACTGCGCAGCCGCGTTCTTTTCTGAGCCGAGTCGGTGATGGCCGGTGCGCCGTCGCTATCAAAAAAATAGCTGCTTGCACCCGTACTTATTGGGCTGCAAGCAGTTTTTATAGGGAAAACCTTGAAAACCGGTTGCTGGCAGCCTGAATGCCTATTGCGCAGGCGCGGCCGGAACCTGCAATCCCAGCAGGGCTGCCAGGGCTGCGGTGGGCATGGCGCCTTCTTGCGTGACCAGTGCGCCGGTCTGTGCATGGGTGCCCACAATGGTCGGGATGGAGGTAAAGCCAAAGCGGCCGTGCAGTTCCGTGTTTTTGGCCACCTCAGCTTTTTGTGCATCGATGCTGCTGCCCGCGCT
>DASXRN010000415.1:0-5028 GCA_036506595.1 Polaromonas sp.
GATACCGAGGCCGTGCCCAGCCTGGGCGCACGGTTCAACATTCGCAGCATTCCGACGCTGGCGCTGTTTGTGAATGGCCGCGAGGTGGCGCGCCAGCCCGGCGCCATGGGGGCGGCCGACATCTTGCGCTGGGTGCAGTCAAACCTGCGCTAACGGCGGGCGGTCTTGCAGCGCAGGCCCAAGCAGGCCCGTGCCGGTGCACCAGCCAACCCGCGCTCTGGTTAGACTGTGCGCCATGCTGATCGTCCCCTCGCTAACCCGCAAGCAAACCCTGCTGCTGGCCGTCGCAATCGTCGCCGGCCTGGCCGTGGCGCTCTCCATGCTCTCGCGCTCCATCAGCCCCGCGCCGCCGAGCAAGATTGAAATGACTACCGGAGCGGTGGATGGGGCTTCGCACCAGTTTGCGCTCAAGTACCAGGCTTACCTCAAGGTCAATGGCGTGGCGCTCACACTCAAGCCTTCCACCGGCTCGGTGCAAAACCTGGAGCGGCTCAATGCGGACATGCCGGTAGGTTTTGTGCAAGGCGGCCTGGGCTTGCTGGCGCTGGACTCGCTGGAGCCTGAGTCGAGCACGCCACTGCGCTCGCTCGGCGTGGTGGGCTATGAGCCGATCTGGATGTTCACCTCGCCCGCGCTGGCCAAAACGCTGAGCAAGGGGCTGGGCCCGCTGGCAGGCAAGAAGATTGCCATTGGTGCTGAAGGCAGCGGCACGCGCAAGGTGGCGCTGGAGTTGCTGCAAACCTATGGCATCACGCCGGCCAATGCCACGCTGACGGCGGACGGCGGGCTGGCGGCGGCCAATGCGCTGCTGGCCAAGGGCCTGGATGCGCTCATCATGATCGGTGCGCCGCAGACGCCTGCCGTGCAGTTGCTGCTGGGCAAGCAGGATGAAGCCAATCTTGTTTCCATCGAGCATGCCGAGGGGCTGACGCGGCGGTTGCCTTACCTGTCGCTGGTCACGCTGAAGGCCGGCTCGGTAGACCCGGCGCAAGACCGGCCACGCCAGGACATCACGCTGCTCACCACCACGGCCAACCTGGTCATTCACAAGGATCTGCACCCCGCGCTGGCCTACCTGCTGCTGGAGGCCGCGCGCGATGTTCACCGGGGTGCAACGCTGCTCAACAAGCCGGGCGAGTTCCCGAACGGCAACGCGACCGACTTCCCGCTGGCCGAAGAAGCCGTGCGCTACTACAAAGACGGCCGGCCATTTTTGCAGCGCTACCTGCCCTACTGGGCGGCCAATGCGCTGCAGCGCCTGCTGCTGGTGCTGATTCCCCTGGTGGCGATTTCCGTGCCGGTGTTCCGGATCGTCCCCAAGCTGTTTGAGTTCAAGGAAAAAAACCGGCTTTACCGCCGCTACGGCGTGCTGCTGGAGATGGAGCGCGACATCAACTCGCGCAAGCTCAGCCCGCAAGACATAGCCAAAGCCACGGCCAAGCTGGACAAGATTGAGCACGACGTGAGCCACATGAAGTTCTCGCTCGATTTTTCTGACCGGGTCTACACCCTGCGGCAGCATGTGGACTATGTGCGCCGGCAGTTGCACGCCGAAAACGAAAGCCTTGAAGAAGATCCTGGCTGGACATGAGGGCCGATTTGCTATTAAATCAATAGCTGCCCATGCCCGGCAGTCAAGGGCTAAGGGCCGAATTAATAGCCCCGTTGGCTGGACTGCACCGACAGATGTGGCTACGTCGGCTGCCCATGAAACGCCTTGTTGGCAATCTTCCAGCCGTCAGCGGTTTTCAGCATCACAAAGTAATCGGTAAACGTGGTGGCACCGTGCACCAGGGTGATCTTGGCGCAGGCCGAGCTGCCGCCAATATCGATCCAGTCGATCGTGCGGCGGCGGGTGGCTTCGTCGGCGGCGGGCGAACCCTTGAAGCGCTCGCAATACACGTCGAGCGGCCAGGAAGTGAACGCGCCTTCACGCATGGACTCGATATGCGCCGTGGGCAGAAAAGCCTTGCGCATGTGCGCGGCGTCATCCCTGGCGTGGCCCAGAAAGTATTGCTCGATGGGCGCGCAGACTGCGGCTTGTTCGGCAGTCAGCGCCTTGGCGTTGAAGGGCTGGGGGGTTGTGGATGTTGGGTTCATTGCATTGTTCCTCGGGTGACGTGGGTTGTCGTTGGGGGTTTGCGCGATGTGAATGAACGACTCGCCGCAAACCTGATTGTCGCTGCGCAGGCTGTGGCTGATGCGCTGGCCGCTCATTCGCGCTGCAGCTTGCGTGCGGCTAAGCCATGTGTCACAGCACCCGATAGATCTCCCAGCGGCTGGTTCCAGACACCACGAAGGGTTCGAGGTCCTTGCTCCACTGCTTGTGCTCGGGAATCGAAGCCATCTTGTCCCAAGCCCGGCTCAATTCGGCGAGGTCCTCGATCAGGTGTTCCGACTGGATCGTGGCTTCCAGCGCACCTATCGATCCGGTCAACAGGCGCGTCTTGTCGGCGGTAAAACCGGCTTGGGGCGCGATCTCCCGCAGCCAGCGCTGCATCAGGTCCAGCACGTTCTGCTTGTAGCCGAACTTCGCATCAATGCTCCAGCGTGCAATCATCATGATTCATCTCCTTTCAAGATCACTTTCTCACACCCACCGTCACCCAGTATTCGCGCGGCACGCAGATAGGCGATGAAGTCGCGCCGCAGCTGCGCGCGCCTTCCTTCGTCGAGGCTCGCGGCCAGGGCCTTGGTAGTCCAGCTGGCTGTAAGTGAGGTTCTGATTTCATGGGCACACCTTAGAGGTAATTTAAAGGTGTGTTGCACTTCACTTTTGAGGCCGCCCAGGGCTTAAGGCCTTTTTTATCCTAACCCCCCTTTCAGCCAGCTTCAAGCCAGCTTGTTGTACGCCAGGATCTCCGGCGCCGAGGCAAACAACGGGCCGGCGGCGGCAATGGCCGCGCCTACATGGGGCGTGCCCATATGGGCCTTGGCGGCGGCCTCGTCCTTCCATTGCTCCACGGTTTGAAATACGTGCGGCGTGGCAGCCTGCTGGTACAGCTCGTACGACACGCAACCTTCTTCCTTGCGCGACTGCGCCACCAGCGTGGTGAGCAATTGCCGCGCGCTGTCCGCGGCCTCGGGTTTCACCGCGATGCGGGCCAGAACGTAGTGCATGGTTTGTCTCCTTGAAGGATTGATTTTTCGGCTACACAGCCATCGTACTGCGATCGTATTGCGCTGGCGGGCAGCAAGTGGCCGGGCCAAGTCACCCGGGCCCGGCCGGAAACACCGGCGTGGCAGCGCAGGCTCAGCCCACTTGCACGGTGATGCGGCGCGGCTTGGCTTCTTCGGCTTTGGGAATGCGCAGCCTCAGCACGCCGTTATTGAGCTTCGCTTCGATCTTGCCCGGATCAAGCTCGCGGCTCAGGGTAAAGCTGCGGCGGTACTGCGGGTTGTGGATTTCGCCGTAGAGCAGCTCCACACTGCCGGTGACAGGCACTAACGCGGTGCCGTCAATCACCAGGCTGTCACCGGTGACCCGCACGCCCAGCCGGTCTTTGGACACACCGGGCATATCGGCGATCACGGTAAAGCCGGCATCGTCTTCATAAATGTCCACGGGCGGCAGTATCGTAGTGACGGGTTCGGTGCGCGAAGCCGGCTCGGACAGCGAAACCTGGCGCCCCTGAGCGGACGGGTCATAGGGCATGTTGCTGGGGTTCCCGCTCTGGCCAGCCTGGCTGTTTTGAGTGCTCTGACTCATTTGATTGCGCTCGTTCATGGCATTCTCCTTTGGGGAAAAGCAGGGTTTAGCTGACGGCGACCTGGCGTGGTTTGGACGCCTCGCGCCGTGCCACGGTCACCCGCAGCAGGCCGTCGCGGCAGCTCGCGTCGATCTTGGCCGGGTCGGCATCATCAGGCAGCGACACCACGCGGCGGAAGGCGCCTTTGAAGCGCTCCTGGGCATAGACGGCAATGTTCTCGTCGCCTGTAGGGGCGTCGTCCTTGCGCTCGCCGGCAATCACCAGCAAACCCTTGTCGATGGTGATCTGAAGTTCGTTGGGGTCGACGCCCGGGACCAGTGCCAGCACTTCAATGGCGTCGGGCGTGCTGCCGACATTGATGACCGGGAAAGTGCGGCGCGGCAGTGCGCGGATGCTGCTGGCGCCGCCCGGCCTGAAGGCCTGCTCAACACTCTGTTGCAAGCGGTCGAGTTCGGCGAACAGGTCGCTGTAGAGTTCCAGTGTTCCAATCATGATGAGCCGCTCCTTTCCTGAAAAAATCATAAAGGGGCAAACAGATACAGGGTTCTGTTGCCAGCCGGCGCGCCAAGCACCGGCGCTCGGAAAGCCAACGCGCAGATCGCCACCTGCGGCGACTCCCCCTGTACCCACCAGAATATTGGCAAGCAGGCGGATTTCAAGGGTGCAACATCACAGCGATGTCGGGATTGGGCGCATCGGGCGAATAGGGGCCGAGAATTGGGATCAGCCGCCCGTGAACTCTGCCAAAACCCGCCCGGTGCAGTCCCTCCATCAACGCCACCTTGCCGCCGGAGCCACCTTGGCAAGCACTGGAATATTCCAAAGCATTTCGATAAGATTAGCAGGCCGTGGGGAGGTAGCTCAGTTGGGAGAGCGTCGCGTTCGCAATGCGAAGGTCGGGAGTTCGATCCTCCTCCTCTCCACCAAATGTTTCCAAGACCTTGATTTACAAGGCCTTTTTCCTTGGTCGGTCAGAACTTCGACGAAAAGTCCAACTTTTTCGTCCAGGAACATCCAAGTTCTGCATCCGCCATGTCCTTCCAGACCGCCGACTCGAACCCGATTACCCCCCATCGGATCGGGTTTCCCACTCAGTTTTCCACCGGCGCTGCCGTCAGCCGAGACCACGACGCTCGCGACAGCGTTTCATGCAACGAGGAAGCCCTTGCTTCATTTCAGCAACTGGCCTGGCAGCCCCGGGCCGACGCACACCACCTCGCCAAGGGCACCAACGGCATCTGGTATGTCCGCCTGGCCATTCCGGAGCGTGTCCGGGCCCTGCACCCCGAACTGCCGAAGGAAATCCGTCGTTCCACGC
>DASXRN010000416.1:0-25441 GCA_036506595.1 Polaromonas sp.
CGCAGCTCGCCCGGCACAAAACTCTCACCCTAGCAGTCAGCTTCCTGGACAAGCCAGGCGTCCGGCCTGTCCGAAATGCGTGGCCGCAAGTCCATGGTCTGGATCAGCGGGTACATTGGTACGAATCACTCACTGGCACCTTATGGACCACATCAATCTGCACCGAATCGCCGTCGAGGCCATGCGCTCCCGAGGCCTGCTGCCCGCCTTTGCGTCGCAGGCCTTGCAAGAGGCCGAAGCCGCGCGCCTGGCGGGCCCTGAACGCAACGGCACCATCCGCGACCTGCGCCATCTGACCTGGTTTTCCATCGACAACGACGACACGCGCGACCTTGACCAGCTGAGCGTGGCCGAGCCGCTGGCCGCTGGCACCACGCGCCTGCGGGTGGCCGTGGCCGATGTCGATGCCATGGTGCGGCCCGGCGGCGCGGTGGATGGCCATGCGGCCGTCAACACCACCTCGGTGTACACGGCGGCCGGCGTGTTTCCGATGCTGCCGGAGGCCTTGTCCACTGACCTCACCTCCCTGCACGAAGGGCAGGAGCGCCTGGCGGTGGTGGTCGACATGCAGGTAGCAGCAGACGGCACGGTGTCCGAATCAGACATCTACCGGGCGGTGGTGCTCAACCGTGCCAAGCTCACCTACGACGCCGTCTCGGCGTGGCTCGACGATGCGGGGCCGCCACCGCCGCAGGTTGCCAGCGTGCCGGGACTGGAGGACCAGGTGCGTTGGCACGACACATTGGCGGGCAAGCTGCGGCAATGGCGCCAGACGCGCGGCGCGCTGAATGTCAACACGGTGTCTGCCCGCCCGGTGTTTGAGGACGGGCAGCTGGTGGACCTGCGCCCCGACGAGAAAAACCGTGCCAAGGACCTAATCGCCGACCTCATGATCGCGGCCAACGGCGCGACGGCCCGGTTTCTGGTCGACAAGGGCTTCCCCTCGCTGCGCCGCTTCCTGCAAGCGCCGCGCCGTTGGGACCGCATCGTCGCGCTGGCCTCTAGCCATGGCGTGCAGCTGCCCGCGGCGCCCGATGCGCTGGCGCTCGACCGCTTCCTGAGCGCGCGGCGCCTGGCCGATCCGGCCGGTTTCGCCGATCTGTCGCTGGCGGTGGTGAAAATGCTGGGCTCGGGCGAGTACGCGGCCGCACCGGCTGCAACCGCCGGCGCGGCGGGCGCCACGGGATTGGGACACTTCGGGCTCGCGGTGAACGACTACGCACATTCCACCGCGCCCAACCGGCGCTTTCCCGACCTGGTGACGCAGCGCCTCTTGAAGGCCTCCCTCGCGGGCGAGGCGCCGCCCTATTCCGCCGAACAGCTGACCGAGATTGCCCGGCACTGCACGCTGCAGGAAAACAACGCCAGCAAGGTCGAGCGCCAGGTGCTGAAGGCCGCAGGGGCCTGGCTGCTGCAGGGGCGCATAGGCGAGGTGTTCAACGCCATCGTCACCGGCGCCGCGGCCAAGGGCACCTACGTGCGCATCAGCAGTCCGTTGCTGGAAGGCCGGGTGGTGCGCGGTTTCGAAGGGCTGGACGTGGGCGACACGGTGCGCGTCAGGCTGGTGGCGGTGGATGCAGAAAAAAGCTACATCGATTTCGAACACGCTTGAGCCCTGCAGGCAGGTCATTGGGCGGAATGTAACGTCCGGTGAACAAGCCCTTGCAGCAGGCTCGGCCGGCGCCATTTGGGCTGAACACGGCCCGCTGGGGCCGGTCACCAAGGAGCTGCCATGTTGAAACGCCTGACCCTGCTGTGGGTCCTGCTGCGCGGCGACGCGCTGCAGCTGTGGTTTGCGCTGCGCCACCCCAACGCTCCGACTTGGCTGAAGCTGGGCACCGCGCTGATCGTGCTGTACCTCTTCTCGCCCATTGACCTCATCCCGGATGTTCTGCCCGTGATTGGCGTGGTTGATGACCTGGTGCTGGTGCCACTGGCGATCCGCTGGATGCTCAAGCGCCTGCCGCCGGATATTGCCCAGGCATCGGCAAGGCACCGCACCGGCTGAGGCTGCCCTGCACCGCTGGAGCGGACCGCTTTTTTTCAGCCCGGTTTGCCGCCCTGCTCAGCTCACTTCACGAGTTCCAGGACCTCGGCCTTCTTCTTTTTGATCAGCACCACCAGGAACTTTGCGGGCTGGCTGGTGCTGGCATTGCGGCCCACGGTGTGAATGTCGTTGGGGCCTTCATAAAAAGTCTGCCCCGGTGTCAGCGTGACTTCTTTCCCGCCCTTGACCTGCATCACGATGGAGCCTTCGAGCACGTAGATAAAACCGTGTGCGCGGTGGCGGTGAACCGGGTCGGCAGCGCCGGGGGCGTAGTCCACGGTGATAACCAGGCCCTCCTTGCCGGGCAGGTCGGCAAGGTCTTTTGACATGAGCGGCGTGACGCTGACGCCGTCGACGCCACTGGCCAAGGCTTGCTGGGCGAACAACGCGCTTGCTGCCAGAAACAGGGGTATGCAGATTCTTTTCATGGTTTGACTTTTTAAGTTTGTTGGCGAGACCGGGCCCACGCGCATGCGCGTGAGCCCGCCCACGACGGGGCGAATCGCCGATGCCGGTTGGGGCTCAAGGGATTCCGGTCACTCCAGCGGCTTGCCAGACGGCGGTTGCCGCATGCCCACCGCCATGCGGTTCCAGGCGTTGATCTGCGCGACCGCCCAGGTAAGGTCGACAATTTCCTGCTCGCTGAACTGGCCCTGCAGCGCTGTGAAGGCGGCGTCGTGGTCGCCGTGCTCGCCGGCCAGCCGGGTCAGCGTTTCGGCCCAGGCCAGTGCGGCGCGCTCGCGCTCGCTGTAAAAGCCGACTTCGCGCCAGGTCGAGAGGCTGTTAATGCGTTGCCAGGTTTCGCCG
This sequence comes from Polaromonas sp., assembly GCA_036506595.1. Classification (GTDB taxonomy): domain Bacteria; phylum Pseudomonadota; class Gammaproteobacteria; order Burkholderiales; family Burkholderiaceae_C; genus Polaromonas. The sequence continues at coordinate 2,855 of DASXRN010000416.1, forward strand.
TGCTTGCGCAGATCGCGCGCATGCATATCGATGCAGAAGGCGCAGCCGTTGATTTGCGACACACGGGTCTGCACCAGTTCGATGAGGGGCATGCCCAGGGTTGACGTGGCGGTTACGGCACCCACGCTGGCCATGGCCTGGTAGGCCTTGGGTGCGAGTTGGGTCCAGGGGAGTCGGGCTTCGTTCATGATGTTTCCTTCAGGGTTAAGTGACTCAGGATTGAGATGCACATACCCTCAAGACGTCTACCGAGCCCGTTTTGTGACAGAGACCATGCCCACGGCCCTGTCAGCGGCTTTTTCAGCGGTTCAAGGTTGCAGCCAGTTGCGCGAGCTTGTCGGGATTGCGCTGGGCGTGGATGCGCACAATGCGTTCGCCGTCGGTCTCAAACGACTGCGCCGACTCCAGTACGCCGTCGATAAAGCGCAGCAAGCCCCATTCGCCGTTGATGATGACGAGCTCGACACGTAGCGCGCTGCCGCAGCGCAGGCTGGTGGCGAGGTAGAGTTGCGCGATGCGCTGGCCGCCCTGCAGCGGCTTGCCAAAGCTCGGCACCTTGCCGCCGCCGTCGCCTATCAGCTCGGCGTCGTCTGCCAGCATGGACTTCAAGGCGGCAAAGTCGCCGCGCGTTGAGGCTTCGGCGAAGCTGCGCAGCAGGCGAAGGTGGGTTTCGCGCGGAACCACGTAACGTGGCCGTTCTTCGCGCAGCTGCGTTTTGGCGCGGTGCACCAGTTGGCGGCAGGCAGCTTCGCTCTTGCCGAGGGTGTGCGCCACCTCGTCATAGTCGGCCTCGAAGACTTCGCGCATCAGGTAGGCCGCGCGCGCCTCGGGCGCCAGCCGCTCAAGCAAACTGAGGAAGGCGACCGATACATCATCAGCGCGTTCCAGCATCTGCTCGGGCGTCACGGGCGACTCGGAAAGCAGCGGCTCGGGCAGCCAAGTGCCTATGTAGTGCTGGCGCTGCACCTTGGCGGCACGCAGTCGGTCAATGGAAATGCGCGTGGTCACGGTGACGAGCCACGCCTCTGCGCTGTCGAGCTCCGCTGGCGCCGCCTCATGCCAGCGCAGCCAGGCGTCCTGTACGACTTCTTCTGCCTCAGCCGTGGAGCCGAGCATGCGGTAGGCGATGCCCTTCAGGCGTGGACGAAGGCGGTTAAAAGTGTTGCTGGTGTCGTTCATAACCTCAATAGACGTTTGAGCAGCGCGGTTTGTGACATGGTCAAAGCTTTTTATCGGTAACAGGCTTCTTTTGCTGCTGTGCGGCATACGCCGCGGCCAGCCCCGGAAGAACGGCGTGCCCGATTAAACTGATCCACCAGATTTATCCACAGTTCGCAAAAAACAGGACCAAGCCTTTCTTACACGGGAACAAAACATGAAATTCGCTTGCCTTGCCATCGCCGTTGTCTCTCTGACGGCATGTGCAACAAACAGCACCATTGTTGCCGATACCTCCACGAGGGAAAGACCCGAGGCGATCAGGGCCTTTGAAGAGGTTTGCCTCAAGACCGCACCAGGCCTTTCAACGGCGGGTGACGCCGCCGCCCGGCTTGGCATAGCTAAACTGACAGATGCAGGTTTCATGAAAATGGGATTCAACAAGAATCAGAGCGTTGGCGTGCAGATCAAGGAGAACAACGAGTGTGTCATGACGACGCCGTCGCAACGAAACGGATCATTGACCAGGCGCTTTCTTCAAGCAGCAGGTCAATTCTCGAGAACAGCGCCTTCAACTACCGTATCAGCCAAAGCCACTATTGGCGGAGAGGCTTTCATCTTCCTTCATGACCAAAAGGGCGGCGAAGCCTTTGTCATGTTGGAGACAAATATTGATCTTTCCTTAATGGATGACACTCTTGCGGTTATTGCGCGGCCTACGCACTGCCTCGTCATCGCGAGGCCGCAGGCCGTGGCGATCCATCGTCGATCAAGCGCAGCCATGGATTGCCGCGCTGCGCTCGCAATGACACGGAGGCTGTCACGAATTATGGAAAGCTCAATAGATAGCGCGCCGTTGATCGCGTCTTAAAGGAGGCAGCAGCAATGAACTATTGGCTCATGAAATCCGAACCCGAGGAATGCTCGGTCGACGATGCGCTGGCGGCCCCCAAGGCCACGGTGCCTTGGGTGGGTGTGCGCAACTACCAGGCGCGCAATTTCATGCGCGACGGGATGCGTGTGGGCGACGGCGTGCTGTTCTACCACTCCAGTTGTGCCGAGCCCGGCATCGTCGGCATTGCACGGGTGGCGTCCACGCCCTACCCTGACCCGACCCAGTTCGACCCGAAGTCGACTTATTACGACGCCAAATCAAAGCCAGATGAGCCACGCTGGCTGCTGGTGGACGTTCAGGTGCTGCACAAGACCCGCAACCTCACCCTGCCCGAGTTGCGTGCCAATGACGCCCTGCAGGACCTGGTGGTGCTGCGCAAGGGCAACCGCTTGTCCATCACGCCAGTCGAGCCGCAGCACTGGCGGGTTATTTCCAAACTGTTGGGCCACACACAGCGCTAATCGGCGCACGCATCAACACGCCCATCGGCGCGCCATTGCCGCATTTCTGCGCGCCCGACGTTGACCTGCGAATGACACCGCTCGCAACGTAAAGTTTGCCGCTTCGGACCGCGGTTTACATCTGCTTTACCGCGGCACTACATGCCAGACGCGTGCCCGTTTTGTAATACGCGGGTGCAGATGGCTGCGCGAAAAAAAAGGAGAGGACATGCAAATTTCATTGGCTTCCGGTGCGCTGTGGGCGTTGACGGTGGTTTTTTCGATTGCATCTTCCCTTGCGGTGCCCACGTTGTCACCTGGTGAACAGGCAGACTCTTTGGACCCTTGCTCCCTGTTGGTCCTTTCACCCCGGTCTCCCGATCAGACGCTGCCTCCATCACGGTGCGTGCGTGATGAGTCGGCATCTTCGGTGCGTTCCGTTCAATCTGCCGCACCTACGCCAACACGGGCGCCAACACCTGCACTGGCCCACTGAGTCTTTGTCTGGCCTGGCCTTTCTTTCATTTGTACATCACCCATGGGATCACCGGCAATGAGTCAATCCAATGCGCGACTGCGCCGGGCGCTTACCGCAGGCGCAGCCGTTTCACACTGGCGAATGGTAGCCAGCGCCCTTTTTTTTGGCGGGCGTTGCCTGCAGCAGCCATGCCCAGTTGGGCGGCACGGGAGGCTCGCCGCACCATCGCGACAGCCAGGGCCAGGGGAGAGGACAGGCATCGCAGCGAAGCCAAACGCGGTAGGGTTGAATGACGCCATCGGACGCTAATCAGTCAGCATACTGTCCGGCATCTTTGATTACTTTCGACCAACGCGCCATTTCCGTCTCAACGAATTTCTTATGGCCCGCTGGATCGAGTCGGCCATCATTGACTATGGTCAGCCCAAGTGCTTCTTGACGCTTGATGAGTTCAGGGTCCTTCAATGCGACGCGAACGGCCGCATTCAACTTCGCGAGGACGGCTGGTGGTGTGCCGCGCGGCGCATAGATGCTGTGCCAGACGCTCACATTGAAGTCCTTCAAGCCCGACTCGGCAAGTGTTGGAACCGCTTGCAGAGAGGGTATTGACAGGCGGCGCGCACTAGACACGCCATAGACTTTTACTTTGCGAGCTTCGATCTGGGGAACGGCGTTAGTCGCTTGCTCGCACATGAGATCAACTTGACCACCCATTAAATCGGTCATCGCAGGCGCCGTGCCCCTGTAGGGAACGGTGACTATGTCAGCTTTTAACGCGCTCTGCAGCATTAGCCCGCACAGGTGAGATGCCGATCCCAGCCCCGCATTGGCAAGCGTGACCCCGCCTTTGTTCGCCGCGATCCATGCACGCAACTCAGCGAAATTGCTTGCGCTCAACGAAGGCTTGCCAATAAGCGTCGAGGGCGCTTCATTGAGCAGACCGAGAAACTCAAAATCGTCGGGGGTCTTGTAGCCGAGTTTGCGGTATAGCGCAGGCGAGGTGGCCATACCGATGTGATGAATCAGAAGGGTGTAACCATCTGGATTGGCTCGGGCCACGCGTGCCGAGCCAATCGTCCCCCCGGCTCCGGCAGAGTTGTCGACAATCACGATCTGCCCTAGCGGCTTGCGCAAGGCTTCAGCAAGATCGCGCGCGATCTTGTCGCTCGGGCCGCCAGCTGCAAACGGAACAACCAATATGACGGGTTTTTCCGGAAATTCGGCCCAGGATGAGCCGGCAAGCGCGACCAAACCAGCCGCAAGAACATGCTTCAAGATTCTCATTTTTGTCTCCGTCCAGTCAAGAGGTATCAGGCCGAAAGCGCCTGCATTTCGCGGTACAGGTCGGCCTTGCCTTCGAAGCCGATGCCCGGCAGATCCGGCAGGGTGACATAGCTGTTTTCGACCTTCACGCCGTCGGGGAAACCACCGAAAGGCTGGAACAGGTCGGGGTAGCTTTCATTGCCGCCAAGCCCCAGGCCGGCCGCGATGTTGAGCGACATCTGGTGGCCGCCGTGAGGGATGCAGCGACTGGCCGACCACCCGTGCTCCTTCAGCATGTCAAGCGTGCGCAGGTATTCCACCAAACCGTAACTCAGTGCGCAGTCGAACTGCAGCCAGTCGCGGTCCGGACGCATGCCGCCATAGCGGATCAGGTTACGGGCATCTTGCATGGAGAACAGATCTTCGCCTGTCGCCATCGGATTCTTGTAATAGTTGCGCAGCGTGGCTTGCAGTTCGAAGTCCAACGGGTCGCCCGGCTCTTCGTACCAGAACAGGTCGTAGTTCGACAGAGCCTTTGCATAGGCAATGGCAGTGTCCAGATCAAAGCGGCCGTTGGCATCGACACAAAGCTTCTGCCCATCCTGCAGCACGCTCAAAATGGAATCGATGCGGCGCAGATCTTCGTCAAGTGATGCGCCACCGATCTTCTTCTTGACCACGGTGTAGCCACGGTCAATGTAGCTGCGCATCTCGTCTTTGAGCTTGCCATGGTCCTGGCCAGGATAGTAGTAGCCGCCTGCGGCATAGACGAAGATCTTGCGATTGGGCTTGCCGTTGCCGTAGCGATCCGCCAGCAGCTGGAACAAGGGTTTACCTTCGATCTTGGCGACGGCGTCCCACACCGCCATGTCGATGGTTCCGATGGCCACGGAGCGTTCGCCATGACCACCGGGCTTCTCGTTCGTGAACATGGTGGCCCAAATCTTGTGGGGATCGAGGTTTTTTCCGGCATCGTCCACAAGAGACTCTGGCTTTGCTTCCATCAGACGAGGGATAAAGCGCTCACGCATCAACTTCCCTTGGCCATAGCGGCCGTTGGAATTGAAGCCATAGCCCACCACGGGCTTACCATCGAGTATGACGTCGGTGATGACAGCCACCAGGCTCAAGGTCATTTTGCTGAAGTCGATGTAGGCATTTCGAATGGGTGAACTGATGGGGATTGTTTTCTCGCGAATTTCGATGATCTTCATGGGTGGCTCCTTAGTGCTCGGGTCGGTGAGTTCGTATGATCCTCAAAGGCGTCTCCCGGCGCCAATGCTCTTTTTCTTGTTTTTCATGCCCTGAAAGCACCGCCGTATGACTTCGATGAATCTCTCCTGGCTCGAGGACTTTCTGGCGCTGGCGGCGAGTGGAAACTTCTCGCGGGCCGCAGAGGAACGGCATATGACGCAACCGGCTTTCAGCCGGCGAGTACGCGCGCTGGAAGAGTGGGTGGGCACCGAATTGTTCGACCGCACCAGTCAGCCAGCAACACTGACTCCTGCGGGTGAATGGTTTCGCAACAGCGCTCACGACCTGCTGGCACGCGTGGCACGGGTTCCGGGTGAAGCGCGAGCCGTAGCTGAAGCGCATTCAACGACCCTGCGCTTTGCCGCAACGCACGCGCTTTCCTTCACGTTCATGCCGGGTTGGCTACGGGCGCTTGAGAGACGTACCAACGTGGGGCCTGTCAGATTGGTTTCCGACGTATTGCAACGCTGCGAGGCGATGCTGCTCCAAAGTCAGGTTCAGTTCGTGTTGTGCCACGCTCACCCCAAGGCACCCGGCGAACTGCAAGCTCAGGACTATCCTTCCGTATGCGTCGGCAGCGACGTCCTCGTGCCGGTTTCGGCGCCGGGTTCCGATGGCGCCGCATGTCATTCGCTTTCGCAGGCCAGCTCTTCGGCCCCGGTGCCGGTCTTGAGCTACAGCCCGGAATCCGGATTAGGACGGATCCTGCGCGAAGTGCGGGGCCCGGCACTGGACCGCTCTCCTGCGCATAACGTCTTCACCGCGCATCTTGCTTCGGTGTTGCGAACCATGGCGCTGGACGGGCGCGGCATAGCCTGGCTCCCGCAGACGCTGATAGCAGATGACCTGGCAAGCGGCCGTCTGGTCGAGGCGGCGGCGCCGGACTGGCGTATCGAAATGGAGCTGCGCCTATTCCGCGACCGCGCACCTCTCGGCAAGGCAGGCGAAGAATTCTGGACAGCCGTGTGCGCAGGGTGAGATTCGGTATGGCAGCGTTGGCCGAGGCTGTTTGAAAACGCGATCTGCCGACGATTTTGAGGGAGCTCGCCCCCTTACCGGCCTCGAGTAAATCGATCCTGCGGCAATCTGAGAGGTCGAACTGGCGAACGCCCTCGATGCGCGCGCGTTTTCACAAAGCCTCGGCCCAGAGCGGCCACTCATCCAGCCACACAGACAATCGCTATTGCGTGTTCGGCAGTAACGCAGTTCTTCAATAGCCCTACGCCCGCTTCCCCTCCATCAACTTCACCAACGCCCACAACACCCGGTTCGCCTGCGTCGCAATCCCCAACAACGCCTCGCCGCGCTTCACGATCAGGCCATTGAGGTAGTCGATCTCGCTGCGCATCCCCCGCTTGTCGCCAGGAAAGTAGCTTTTCTTCACCTTGTTCGTCCGCTAAGCTCAAACCCTCCCCAAAACCACGTAACAAGGCAAACCCCATGACAAGCTACTGGCTAATGAAATCCGAGCCCGAGGAATGCTCGGTAGACGATGCGCTGGCGGCCCCCAAGGCCACGGTGCCTTGGGTGGGTGTGCGCAACTACCAGGCGCGCAATTTCATGCGCGATGCGATGCGCGTGGGCGATGGCGTGCTGTTTTACCACTCCAGTTGTGCCGAGCCCGGCATCGTCGGCATGGCACGGGTGGCGTCCACGCCCTACCCCGACCCTACCCAGTTTGACATCAAGTCGCCTTACTACGACGCCAAATCAAAACCCGAGGAGCCGCGCTGGCTGCTGGTGGATGTGCAGGTGCTGCGCAAGACCCGCAACCTCACCCTGCCCGAGTTGCGCGCCAATGACGCTCTTGAGGACCTGGTGGTGCTGCGCAAGGGCAACCGCCTGTCGATCACTCCGGTTGAGCCCAAGCACTGGCGGGTTATTTCAGAACTGTTGGACGGCTCAGCACGTTGAAGCGACTAACGGAGACTTCTCCAATCAGCCTGCTTGGTCAGCCAAAGAGGCCTGCTTGCGAATAAGCACGGTCTGCCAACGCCTTCGCCAGCGTATCGGCCGGATTCACCAGGCGCACCTCCGGGTGGCCAGGGACGGACTGCAACGCCAGGGGAATTTCCGTGCAGGCGAGGACAAGGGTCTTGATACCATGCCGAAGCGCCAGGTGCCCGGCGACCTCTTCGAAACAAGCCCGCGCCAAGGGAAGGTCGCCTCCCTTGACGCCTTGAACGATTCCTCGCATGACCAGCGCCTGCTCTTCAGCGCTCGGTACGTAATGGCGAATTCCCGCGCGACCAAGAGAGGCCTCATACAAGCCGAGGCGGTGCGTTCCCACCGTGGCCATCAGCCCGACAGCGGTTACCCCCTCGATAGCCAGTTGCCGGGTCGTTTCACTGACGATGTGCAACAGTTCTATGTCGGGACAGCGAGCCTGCAGTTCCTCATGCCAGGCATGTGCGGTGTTGCAGGCCACCGCGACGGACCTGGCCCCTAACGCCGACAGTTGCCGCAGGGCCTTGAGCATTCCTGGCAGCGGCGTTTCTTTTTCTCCCAGGAGGGCTTCGGTGCGGTCTGGCAGGGGGACTTGGGCCAGCCAGTGTTCGGGAAAGGCCTGGTCGGTGACGGGCTCGCCCCGCGCGACCAGAACGACTTCACAGGCATTGACGAAGAGTCTTGAAAAGTCACTGCCGGCCGCCGGACCCATGCCCCCCAGAATGCCAACAACATGCGGCGCAATCATGGCAAAGCACCCTGCTTGCGGAGCACCGTGCCTGCATCCACGCAGACGGTGAGGCCATCGTGACAGGCGAGACGGCCATTGACAAAGACTGCATCGATCCCCGAACTTACTTCGGTGGGATGCTCGTAACTGGCGTTGGCGCTCACACGGTGCTCATCGAAGATAACGATATCCGCGTGATTTCCCACTGCCAGGGTTCCCCGGCCGGCGAGGCCGAAACGCCGTGCGCTGAGTCCCGTCATTTTGTAGATGGCGGCCTCAAGCGGGAACAGCTTTCGCTCGCGCACGTAGTGTCCCAGCACCCGGGGAAAGGTCCCCCACAAGCGCGGGTGCGGCCGCACGTCATGTGCCAGGCCGTCCGAGCCGATCATTGCCATCGGGTGGCTCAGGATACGGCTGACGTCTTCCTCACTCATTGCGAAGTAGATGGCTCCGGCCGGCTGCAATGCTTGCGCCACCTCTTCTGCGGATTGATTTCTCTCGCGCGCAAGATCTTTCAGGGAACGTCCTGCAACGCCAGGCTCAGGCTGGGACCACGTCACAAGCACATCGCTCGACTGTTTCACACGGGACGGCAACAGCATGGTGGACGAAGCGTTATAGGGATAGCAGTCAAAGCACACCGACTGCCCTTGCGCCGCCTGCTCCAGCAGGGCCAATGTCTGCACAGACCGGCCGTGGTTGGCTGTGCCGACCAGTTTGTGATGGGAAATCACGGTATCTACACCCAGTTCCCGGCCTATGTGCAGTGCCTCGCGCAGCGCCTCGTCGATAGCATCGCCTTCGTCGCGGATGTGCATGGTCACGATGCCCCCGGCTGCCTTGAGCTGTGCGCCTACGGCAATCACTTCCTCGGCCGTCGCGGCTTTTGCAGGCGGATAGTACAAACCCGTCGACAGCCCGATAGCCCCTGCGGCCAGTGCGGCAGTGAGCTCGGCCGCCATGCCCGCCGATTCCGCAGGCGTCGCAGCCCTTTCAAGGTCCGCCACATACTTGACCCGCAGCGTGGAATGGCCGACGAGGCAGGCGACGTTGACGGCCAGACTGGACTGGGCCAGCGCATCCAGGTATGCCGAAAAACTCCGGTATACCCAGCCGTCTGTTCCCAGGATGTCCAGCGGCGGCGGCGGATTTTTAGTCTCCAGCGGGGCAAGGCTGACCCCACAATTGCCGGACACAACCGTCGTCACGCCCTGTGACAGCTTGGGGTGGGGGCCCACCGTGGGCATGAGCAGCAAGCTGTCATCATGGGTATGCGCGTCGATAAAGCCCGGCGCGACAATCCGCCCGTATGCGCTTACCCGTTCGCTCGCCGGCACAGACGACAGGTCGCCGATGGAGACGATTTTTCCCTGGGACACACCCAGGTCGGCGCGCACCCGGGCCGCCCCAGTCCCGTCAATGACCTCGCCGCCTTCAATGATGAAATCGAACATACGCTTTCAATCCACCTGAACGCCGGCGCGCTTGACGACCTCCGCCCACATCCGTGTCTCCCGCAGGGCGCGATCAAACAGGCGGTCGGGCGCCCCGATGGTTGTCTCGAAGGAAATGGCCGCATAGCGCTCATTGATCGCGGCGTTACCCAGTACCTTGTTGATTTCGCCGTTGAGCCGCATCACGATGTCGCGCGGCGTGCCGGCCGGTGCCACGATGCCGCCCCAGGCAGTAGTTTCATAGCCCTTGACGAACTCGCCAATGGTCGGCACGTCGGGAAACAGCGGGCTGCGCGCCCGACCTGAAACGCCGAGTGCCTTGATGCGGCCGCTCCTGATATGCGGTGCGATAGACGACAGGTTATCGAACATCAGGTCGACCTGACCGCCCATCAGGTCCTGAATGGCCTGCGGACTGCCACGGTAGGGCACGTGGGTCATAAAGGTGCCGGTCAGGCTTTTGAACAGCTCACCACCCAGGTGGCCCGTGGTGCCGTTGCCGGGAGACGCCATGCTGAGTTTGCCGGGCCTGGATTTGGCCAGCGCGATCAAATCGGTCACGTTCTTCACGCCAAGGTCGTTCCTGACAACGAGCGCGTTTTGCACATAACCCATCAGCGCCACAGGGACCAGTTGCTTGTCGGGGTCGTAAGGCAGCTTCGCAAAAAGGGATCTGTTGATCGCCAGCGTGCCCACATTGCCGTAGCCCAGGGTGTAGCCGTCCGGTGCGGCGCGTGCGATCTCCTGCATGCCAATGTTGCCGCTTGCGCCAGGCTTGTTGTCGATCACAAAAGGCTGCCCCAGCGTCTTCATCAACTCACTGGTCAGGATGCGGCAAATGTTGTCGGGCGAGCCGCCTGCAGCAGACGGCACGATTAGCCGGATGGGTCGGTCTGGCCAGGCAGCGCGTGCCAGCAGGGGCGATGAGGCCATCGCGATGGCACCTAGTTTGAGGAGCGTTCGCCGGTTCGCTTTTAATTCGGTCATGGGGGCTGCCTTTAAGGTTGAGCAATGAGAAAACTGAATGATGCTTGGACAAATCTTTAGCTACAAACGACAATTTGTGCGTCTTCCATGTTTTTTTCTCATGCACCATGATGTTGCGCGCACCCTCCACTATGTCCCTGGTATGCCTTGAGGCTAGCGCACGGTTGCGGTCCTTCACTGCAGCCGCGCAAGAGCTGCACCTGACGCAGGGCGCAGTCAGCCGTCAGATCATGGCGCTTGAAAGCCGCCTTGACGTAAAGCTGTTTGTGCGGCGCCGGGATGCGCTCATCCTCACCGAAGCCGGCCGTTATTACCTCGACGAAGTGAGCACCATTCTCCAGCGCCTCGAACGCGCAACGGCCAATGTGATGGCTCTAAAGGGACGCGGGGGAGTGCTGACGCTGTCGGTCGGCGCGTCGCTGGGCAGCTATTGGTTGATTCCGCGCCTGCCAGACTTCACGCGCGCGTACAGCGAGATCACCCTGAATTTCGCCACCCGAGTAGGGTCGGTTGATTTCAAGAGCACGCCGGTGGATGCTTCACTCGAATTTGGCGACGGGAAGCGTGCCGGCCTGCACAACGATTTTGTTTTGCCGCTGGCGATGTCACCGTATGCCTCACCGGCATGGATCGCCAAAAACGGAAAATCGCTAACGTCCCGGACGCCGTTGTCCGCATTGGTGCACCACACAACGGTATTGGATGCGTGGCAAAAATGGTTCGCCCACTCCGGCATCGAAATCGGTACCGGGCAAGAGGGGCCACGCTACGAGTTGATGTCGATGGCCCTGAATGCTGCGGTGGTAGGTTTGGGCGCAGTGCTGCTACCTGATTTCATGGCCAACGATGCGGTAGCGACCGGCCGGTTGCGCCGGCTTTCAAGGAAGCAATGGGTGTCTACACGCGGTTATTACCTGGTCTATCCGGAAGAATCGTCCAGGCTCGAAGCGCTCAAGGTATTTCGCACCTGGCTGCTTGCGCAGGCGGCGGCAGAGCAGGTCTGAAATGGTAGCGCTGAAAGCGCAGCACTGGCGGGTTATCTCCAAACTGCTCGGAACCCGGAGCGCTGAAGCGAAGAGATTGCCCCTCCCTTCGAAGGCGTACGAGAACGCGGCCCCAAGGGTCCTAAGGGCTCTTCGACTCCATCAACTTCACCAACGCCCACAGCACCCGGTTCGCCGGCGTCGCAATCCCCAGCGCCTCGCCGCGCCGCACGATCGACCCATTGAGGTAATCAATCTCGCTGCGCTTGCCGCGCGCCAGGTCTTGCGCGGTGGATGAAAACTGGCTGGGCATGGTTTCGGCGATCTTGCGGATGGCGGCGTCCACGTCGCCGGGCACCTGCACGCCTTCGGCCTGGGCCACGGCCAGGCATTCGGCCACCACGTCGCGCATCACGTCTTTCACGCCCTCGCCCTGCACCGTCTTGCCATAGGGCAGCTGGGCGATGGCCGAGACGGCGTTGTAAGCGCAGTTGAGGATCAGCTTGGCCCACAGGGCGCCGCGCACGTTGTCAGAGATTTCAGTCGGCACGCCGGCGGCGATCAGGGCCTGCGCGACGGCCTCGCTGGCGCTGGCGGGCTCGATCACCAGCTCGCCGCGGCCATGGTGCTTGACGTGGCCGGGGCCGGCCATCTCGGTGGCGACGTAGACGACGGCGGCGGCCACCGCGTGCTGCGGCAGCACGCTGCGCAGTCGGTCGGCGTTGTCCATGCCGTTTTGCAGGCACAGCACCAGGGCGTCGGCCGGCAGGTGCGGCCGAATCAGGGCGCCGGCCGATTCGGTGTCGGTGGATTTGACGCTGAACAGCACCAGTTGCGCGCCCTGCACCGAACTGGGGTCGGTGCTGGCGGCCAGGCGCACGTGTTCGTCGAAAGACGTGGTTTCCATGCGCAGGCCGTCGCGTTCAATGGCCTCCGCATGCTGGGGCCGCGCGATCAGCACCACCTCGTGCCCGGCGCGCGCCAGCATGCCGCCGAAATAGCAGCCGACGGCGCCGGCGCCCATCACGGCGACCTTGATGCGTTTGTCATTGGTCGGGAGGCTGGTCATGTGGAGCTTTCAGGGTGCAAAGAGGGAGAAACATGATAGCCCTTCGCGGCAGGGCGGCTTGATGCTGCCGTCGGCGATATGACCCTGATAGTTGGATAAAATAGGTCTCCAGCCCATGCGAGGCGAGCGCAAGCAGCTATCAATTTAATAGTACCAAGGCCGCCGCTCGCCCGCCTCACAGGCGAAACACCAAGCCATGACCTTCCTGACCGCCGCCCTTTACAAGTTTGTCGAGCTGCCCGATTTCGCTGCGCTCCAGGCCCCGCTGCTCGCCTGCTGTGAATCCCACGGCGTCACAGGCACGCTGCTGCTGGCGCCTGAAGGCATCAATGGCACGATTGCCGGCTTGCCCGAGGGTGTTCATGCGGTGCTGGCCTATTTACGCGCTGACCCACGCCTGGCTGCGCTGGAGCACAAGGAAGCCTGGGCGGACCACCTGCCGTTTTACCGCATGAAGGTACGCCTCAAGCGCGAAATCGTGACCATGGGCGTGCCCGAGGTGCATCCCGCCCTGATGGCCGGCCAGTACGTCAAGCCGCAGGACTGGAACCAGCTGATCGCCGACCCCGACGTGGTGCTGATCGACACGCGCAACGATTACGAAGTCTCCATCGGCACCTTCAAGGGCGCCATCAACCCCGCCACCCACAGCTTTTCTGAGCTGCCGGGCTGGGTTGAGCAGCAAATGGCCGAAGGCGGCAAACTGGCCACCACCGACGGTAAAAAGCCCCGCGTCGCCATGTTCTGTACCGGCGGCATCCGCTGCGAAAAGTCGACGGCGCTGATGCGTGCCAAGGGTTTTGACGAGGTTTACCACCTCGAAGGCGGCATCCTCAAATACCTGGAAACCGTGCCGCAAGCGCAAAGCAGCTGGGAAGGCGAATGCTTTGTGTTTGACGAACGCGTCTCGGTCGGCCATGGCCTGGCCAAGGGCGATTTCAGCCTCTGCCGCTCCTGCCGCGACCCGCTCAGCGCCCAAGACCGCCAGTCACCGCTGTACGAACTGGGCGTGAGCTGCGCCCACTGCCACGGCCGCACGACCGAAGAACAAAAACGCGGCTACCGCGAGCGCCAGCGCCAGGTCGAACTGGCCGAAGCACGCCAGCAGGCGCATATTGGCGTGCGCCAGCCGGGCTCCATCTGAAAGTTGACGTGTCACAAGAAGTGGCGGCCCAGGCGGAACAAACCCTGCCGGTTCTGTATTCCTTCAGGCGCTGCCCCTATGCCATGCGCGCCCGCATGGCCCTGGCCATCAGCGGCCAGCGCTGCGAGTTGCGTGAAATCGTGCTGAGAAACAAACCGCCCGAGATGCTGGCCGCCTCGCCCAAAGCCACTGTGCCCGTGCTGGTGTTGCCCGACGGCAGCGTGATCGAACAAAGCCTGGACATCATGCGCTGGGCCCTGCAGCAGCACGACCCCGAAGGCTGGCTTCCCGCCGACAGCGCCAGCCTGGAGGCCCAGCAAGCCCTGATCGCCACCAACGACGGCGCTTTCAAACGCGACCTGGACCGCTACAAATACCCGAACCGCTACGCCGGGGAGCATGCGGACGACGGCAAAGCCTTTGTCGAATCCCACCGCAGCAGCGCCGCCCGCCGGCTGATGACGCTGGAAGCCCTGCTCAGTCGCCACGACTGGCTGCACGGCCCCACCGCCAGCCTGGTCGACATGGCCATCCTGCCCTTTGTGCGCCAGTTTGCCCACACCGATGCGGCCTGGTTTGCGGCGCAACCCTGGCCGCATTTGGTTCGCTGGCTGGCAGGCTGGGAATCCGGGGCACTGTTTGCGCGCGTGATGGAAAAGTACCCGCCCTGGCAGGCTGGGCAGGCGCGCGTCGAGTTTCCGCCGGTCGATTCGGGTCTGGCAATAGCATCACCAGCAGATTCTTAAGCCACTCAGGGCTCTAGCCCAAGTGGAATGGGCGCAGAACGCTATTAATTAAATAGCAAAAAGGCCTTGGGAAAACACAATGCAAGCGCTGGGCGATTCCCGATCCTGGCGCCGGAGACGCTATATCGATTAAACCGGCTAACGCCTGAATCATGTTTCATCAAGCAGCCCCCGCTCAAGTGCTTGGGCCTGGTTCTGAAAAATGGCCATCGCGGTCGCCATGCGTTTGAAACCAAGCTTCCGATAAAAAGGCTCCTTGCCTGGAACTACATACAAGATAATTTTCTTGTGGCCTTTTGAGAGATCAACGAGCCTGGAAACAATGTCCTTGCCGATACCAAAGCCCTGATGGCTTGGGTGAACAGCTATGTCACAGATGTATGAGCAATCCATTCCATCTGCCAGTGCCCGACCTGCCCCGATCAATCTTCCCGAATCGTAAACAAAGCACTTGAACATGCTGTTTGAAAACACGACTCCCAAATCGGAGGGCTTCTTGTGACCAAGAGGGGCTGCCCGGTAAAGGCTGGAGAGTTCTTCCCAGTCAACGCTTTCCAACGAATAACGCCAATCGAGCGGCAAGCTGACCTCCTTAAGAAACATAACGAATGAAAAGGGCTTCCCCGTCCCGAGCTGGCCATGACTACTGTTCACTATTGTCACGGTCGAAACCAATCTAGCCAAGAACGTCTTTGCCGTGCAAGGCGCAGAGGCTACAGGCAAGCCTGAACCGGCTCACCGAAACCTCAAACAATTTATGGATCCAGCCCTTATACAGCCTGCGCAAACAGCTATCAATAAGATAGCAAAATCACACCAAGCCTGAGCGCGCCACCTCAAACCTCGGGGGCGATGGCCTCGGCATAGTCATAGAGCGCGCCCAGAATCGCCTCACCGCGTTCGTCGGCGCTTTCCTGCAGGGCATCGATTTCGGCAAACAGGGCATCCACATTGCGCGCCCCGCCCTCGCCTTCGAGCAGCCGTGCGGCGCGATGGGTTTCCCAGCGCTCGGCCTCGTCAGGTGTGAGGGTCTGCGGAAAGTTACGTGCGCGGTAGCGAAGCAGCAGCTCTTCCAGCCGGTCGTCGTCAAAACCGGTGCGGCTGTGCGCCAGTTCGGCGGCGGGCAACTCGCGCAACTGGTTCAGGCGCCGGCGATCCCCATTGCCGATGAAGCCGCCGTACAGGTCCTCGTCCACATCCGGCGCCGCTTCCTTGGGGCGCTGAAAAACCTCGGGCCAAAGCGCGCTCATGTCGGGCAGGCCGGCGGCGATTTCGGCGTGGCGCAGGGCTGTGGCCATGTCCACACCCCACTTCGCCGCCATCTGCGGGGTCAGGGTTTGCAGCTTGCGCACCACCATGGGCGACTTGTTGAGGTGCACCGACTTGATCGGCAGGCGGCTCACGCCTTCGGGCAAGTCAGCCGACTTGGTGAACAGGCGCTGGCGCAGCGTGGCCAGGTCCAGCAGCGGCAGCTCGCTCGGGTCATGGGCCAGGTCCCAGGCCAGGATTTCGTTCTTGTTGCTCGGGTGCGTGGCCAGTGGAAACATCACGGCCAGGCAGCCGCGCTCGGGCGCGAACATGCCCGACACGTGCAGAAACGGCCGCGCCGTCTGCGGGCTGGCGGGCAGGCCCAGTTCGGCCGCCACACGGTCTTTTTTGTGCAGACCCAGGCAAAAGTCGAACAGCTTGGGCTGGGCCGTGCGAATCAGCCGCGCAAGCGCAATGGTGGCGCGCACGTCAGACAGCGCATCGTGCGCCGCTTCATGGAGCAGGCCGTTGGCACGCGCCAGGTCTTCGAGCTTGAAGCTGGGTTTGCCGTCTTCCCTGGTCGGCCAGACGATGCCCTCGGGCCGCAGCGCATAGGCCATGCGCACCACGTCCAGCAAATCCCAGCGGCCGCAGTCGTTTTGCCACTCGCGCGCATAGGGGTCGATCAGGTTGCGCCAGAACATGAAACGCGTCACCTCGTCGTCGAAGCGGATGGTGTTGTAGCCCACGCCTATGGTGCCGGGCTGGGCCAGCAGCTGCTCGATTTGCGCGGCAAAGGCGTGCTCTGGCACGCCGCGCTCCAGGCACAGCTGCGGCGTGATGCCGGTGATCAGGCACGAGGCCGGGTCGGGCAGATAGTCGTTGGCGGGCTGGCAGTACAACATCAACGGCTCGCCGACTTCGTTCAGCTCGGCATCGGTGCGAATCCCGGCAAACTGCGCAGGCCGGTCGCGCCGCGGGTTGATGCCGAAGGTTTCGTAGTCGTGCCAAAGAAAAGTATGGAAGGTATGCGAAGCCATGGGTCGGATTTTTGACTATTTTCAAGAAAAAGTGCCTACAACCCAAACCACCCGGGCGCAGACAGCTATTATTTTCATAGCGGCATGAAAAAAGGCCGATAGCGTGATGCTACCGGCCTTTTGAGGAGGCGCAGAAGGACTGCGCTGCCTTCTACACGGTCAGCTGGTTTGCGCCGCCTCAGCTTCGGGCTTGGCCTTGCCTTCTTTCTTGAGCAGCGGCTGGATGTCAAGCTGCACCTCACCCGTTTCCACGCCTTTTTCGTCCGTGGTGATCTTCATGTCCACGCTCAGGCGGCCACCGTCAATCAGGCGTCCGAACAGCAACTCGTCGGCCAGTGCACGGCGAATCGTGTCCTGGATCAGGCGCTGCATCGGGCGCGCGCCCATGAGCGGATCAAAACCCTTCTTGCCGAGGTACTTGCGCAGCGTGTCGGTAAAGGTGACCTCAACTTTCTTCTCGGCCAGCTGCGTCTCCAGCTGCAGCAAGAACTTGTCGACCACGCGCAGGATGACGGTTTCGTCCAGCGCCTTGAAGCTCACCACCGCATCGAGGCGGTTACGGAACTCGGGCGTGAACAGGCGTTTGATGTCCGCCATCTCGTCGCCAGGTTCGCGCGGGTTGGTGAAGCCTATGGTCGCCTTGTTCATGGTCTCGGCACCGGCATTGGTGGTCATGACGATGATCACATTGCGGAAATCCGCCTTGCGCCCGTTGTTGTCGGTCAGCGTGCCGTGGTCCATGACCTGCAGCAGCACGTTGAAGATGTCCGGATGCGCCTTCTCGATCTCGTCGAGCAGCAGCACCGCGTGCGGCTTCTTCGTGATCGCCTCGGTCAGCAAACCACCCTGATCGAACCCGACATAGCCCGGAGGCGCGCCAATCAGGCGGCTCACGGCGTGGCGCTCCATGTATTCCGACATGTCAAAGCGGATCAGCTCAATGCCCATGATGTAGGCCAGTTGCTTGGCGGCTTCGGTCTTGCCGACACCCGTGGGGCCAGAGAACAAAAAGCTGCCAATCGGCTTGTCGTCCTTGCCCAGGCCCGAGCGCGCCATCTTGACGGCAGAAGCCAGCACGTCGAGCGCCTTGTCCTGGCCGAACACCACGCTTTTCAGGTCGCGTTCCAGCGTTTTGAGCTTGCCGCGGTCATCATTCGACACATTGGCGGGCGGAATGCGGGCAATCTTGGCCACGATTTCCTCCACCTCGGTCTTGGTAATGGTTTTCTTGCGTTTGTTGGCTGGCAAAATGCGCTGGGCCGCGCCCGCCTCGTCAATCACGTCGATGGCCTTGTCGGGCAAATGACGGTCGTTGATGTACTTGGCGCTCAGCTCGGCCGCAGCCTGCAAGGCGGCCACGGCGTATTTCACGCTGTGGTGCTCTTCAAAGCGCGACTTCAAGCCCTTCAGAATTTCAACGGTTTCCTGCACCGTGGGCTCCACCACGTCCACCTTCTGGAAGCGCCGCGACAGGGCCGCGTCTTTCTCGAAGATGCCGCGGTACTCGGTAAAGGTGGTCGCGCCAATGCATTTGAGCTGGCCCGAGCTGAGCGCGGGTTTCAGCAGGTTGGACGCGTCCAGCGTGCCGCCCGAAGCCGCACCGGCACCAATCAGGGTGTGGATTTCGTCAATGAACAGGATGGCATTGGGTTTGTCCTTGAGCGACTTGAGCACGCCCTTCAAGCGTTGCTCAAAATCGCCGCGGTACTTGGTACCCGCCAGCAGAGCGCCCATGTCGAGCGAATACACGTTGGCCTCGGCCAGGATTTCGGGCACATCTTTTTGCGTGATGCGCCAAGCCAGGCCCTCGGCAATCGCCGTTTTGCCCACGCCAGCCTCACCCACCAGCAGCGGGTTGTTTTTGCGGCGGCGGCAGAGAATCTGGATCACGCGCTCGACCTCGTACTGGCGACCGATCAGCGGATCGATCTTGCCGTCTTTGGCGAGCTGGTTGAGGTTGATCGTGAACTGCTCCAGCGGCGAAGCTTTTTCGTTCTTTTCGCTGCCTTCCTCGTTCTCGGCGGCGCTCTCGCCGCTCTTGGCAGGCTCGGGCGGGTCGCTTTTCTTGATGCCATGCGCGATGAAATTCACCACATCCAGGCGCGTCACGCCCTGCTGGTGCAGGTAATACACCGCGTGCGAGTCTTTCTCGCCAAAAATGGCGACCAGCACATTGGCGCCGGTGACTTCTTTTTTACCGTTGCCGGTAGACTGCACATGCATGATGGCGCGTTGAATCACACGCTGAAAGCCCAGCGTGGGTTGCGTGTCCACATCATCGCTACCCGCCACCTGCGGCGTGTTGTCCTTGATGAAGTTGGCCAACGCCTTGCGCAAATCGTCCACATTGGCTGAACAGGCGCGCAGCACCTCAGCGGCACTCGGGTTGTCCAGCAAGGCCAGCAGCAGGTGTTCCACGGTGATGAACTCGTGGCGCTGCTGACGCGCTTCGACAAAGGCCATGTGCAAGCTGACTTCTAATTCCTGGGCAATCATTGATTTTCCTTTCGGCTTGCTACATACATAGTAAAACTTCTGCAGAGAATATTGGCCGGATTTTTCATAATTCAATGGGCTCGCTGATACATTGCAGCGGGTGCCCATTTTTCCGGGCCGCTTCAGTCACCTGATCGACCTTGGTGGCTGCCACGTCCTTGGAAAACACACCACAAACGCCTTTGCCGTCGAGGTGGATCTTGAGCATGATCTGCGTGGCGGTTTCCCTGTCCTTGTTGAAAAACTCCTGAATCACCACGACGACAAACTCCATCGGCGTGTAGTCGTCATTGAGCAAAACCACCTGGTACATCTGCGGCGGTTTGGTCTTTTGCTTTTGCGGCCGGCGTTCCAGAACGACCGAATCCCCGCCGCTGACATCGTCGGGCCTGACAACGGGAGCCGCAGGACGTGCGGGCGATTTGGGAGGTTTGCTTGCCATGGAATTCATTCTAGCCACCGATATTGTTCAATGTGCCCAATAGGGGAAATTGCGCGCATGAGCGTGCGCTTCAAACGTGATTTTTTCACCATTCTGCGCGCCCCATGAAAAAAACCGCCTCGGGATCGCTCCCGGGCGGCCTGTAACGTAAATCAGGGCAGATTTACATGTGGTCGATCATGACCTGGCCAAAGCCGGAGCAGCTGACCTGAGTCGCGCCTTCCATGAGGCGGGCGAAGTCATAGGTGACCTTTTTGGACTCGATCGACTTTTCCATCGAGCTGATGATCAGGTCGGCGGCCTCTACCCAACCCATGTGGCGCAGCATCATTTCTGCCGACAGGATTTCGGAACCGGGGTTCACGTAATCTTTGCCAGCGTATTTGGGGGCCGTGCCGTGCGTGGCTTCAAACATGGCGATGGTGTCGCTCAGGTTGGCACCCGGGGCAATACCGATGCCGCCCACCTGGGCTGCCAGCGCGTCAGACACGTAGTCGCCGTTGAGGTTCAGCGTGGCAATCACGCTGTACTCGGCGGGGCGCAGCAGGATTTGCTGCAGGAAGGCATCGGCAATGCTGTCCTTGACGACGATGTCCTTGCCGGTTTTCGGGTTTTTGAACTTCATCCACGGGCCGCCGTCGATCAGCTCAGCGCCGAATTCTTTTTGCGCCAAGGCGTAAGCCCAATCACGGAAGCCGCCTTCGGTGAACTTCATGATGTTGCCCTTGTGCACGATGGTCACGCTGGGCTTGTCATTGTCGATGGCGTACTGAAGGGCCTTGCGCACCAGGCGCTCGGTGCCTTCGCTGGAAACCGGCTTGATGCCGATGCCCGACGTGCCGGGGAAACGGATTTTCTTGACGCCCATCTCATCTTGCAGGAATTTGATGAGTTTCTTGGCCTTGTCGCTGCCGGATTCGAATTCGATACCGGCGTAGATGTCTTCCGAGTTTTCGCGGAAGATCACCATGTTGGTCTTCTGTGGCTCTTTGACCGGCGAAGGAACACCGGCAAAGTACTGGATGGGGCGCAGGCAGACGTAGAGGTCCAGCTCCTGGCGCAAAGCCACGTTCAGGCTGCGGATGCCGCCGCCCACGGGCGTGGTCAGCGGGCCCTTGATGGACACCACATAGTCCTTGACGGCGTGCAGCGTTTCTTCTGGCAGCCAGACGTCAGGGCCATACACCTTGGTGGATTTTTCGCCCGCGAACACTTCCATCCAGTGGATTTTTTTCTTGCCGCCGTAAGCTTTGGCAACAGCAGCATCCACCACCTTCAGCATCACCGGCGTAATGTCTGCACCCGTGCCATCGCCCTCAATGAAAGGAATGATCGGCTCATCCGGAACATTCAGTGAATTGTCGGCATTGACGGTGATTTTCTGGCCTTGGGCGGGCACTTGGATGTGCTGGTACATGTTTAAGAAGTCTCCGGTGAGCGCTGACGACGTCAAGAAGGAACGCCACATTCAGCAGTTTAGGTAAAAACCCCTAAATTCTATCCCCAAAACACTGTTTCAAAGAATTTACGGACATCTCTGTCAACGGTTTGTGAACGCCCCCCGTTACGGTGAGGCCTCCGAAAAGTTCGGGGTACTTTTTCCAATCACGTTATTAAGGAAATTCCAAATGAACAAGATCCTCGCTACTTTGATCGCTGGCCTCTTCGCTGCTGGTGCTTTCGCACAAGCGCCTGCTGCCAAGCCTGCTCCTGCTGCAGCTCCCGCCGCCGCTGCTGCACCAGCTCCTGCCGCCTCCGCTGCTCCTGCTGCCAAAGCTGAAGCCAAGCCTGCCATGGCTAAAGAAGCCAAGCCTGCCATGAGCAAGGAAGACAAAGCTGCTGCTAAAGCTGCCAAGAAAGAAAAAGCCGCTGCTGCCAAGAAAGCCAAAATGGAAGCCGCTGCTGCCAAGAAAGCTGAAGCCAAGCCTGCTGCTAAAGAAGAAGCCAAGAAGTAATTCCTGGTGACTTAGGTCAAAATGCCCGCCCTGTGCGGGCATTTTTATGCGCGTCGTTTATGCTGACAGTCCAACTTGATACGTGGTGAGCCTATGTTTTTAAAATCCGGCACCGTCTCTTTCGGCAAGGCATGCAAAGGTCTGGCCGGCATGCTGGCAATGGCCGCCCTGCTGTCTCCGCTGTGCATCCAGGCGCAAGAGGCCCCTCAAATGAATCTGCAGCGGGTCAAGCTGTCTGCGGGCATGCACCTGATTGATACGCAGGTCGCTTTGACACCTGAACAGCGCCAGATCGGCCTGATGTTCCGCAAGGAGATGCCGCAGCACGAAGGCATGATCTTTGTGTTTGAGCAGGCGGCCCAGCAATGTTTCTGGATGAAAAACACCTTGCTGCCCTTGACGGCCGCTTTTGTGGCCGACGACGGCACTATCGTGAACATGGCCGACATGAAGCCGCAAACCCTGGATTCACACTGCTCAAGCCAACCGGTGCGCTACGTTCTGGAAATGAACAAGGGCTGGTTTGCCAAAAAAGGCATCAAGGCCGGCAGCAAGCTGGGCGGCCCGCTCTTTGAGGCGAAACGCTGATTTCCGTCATTTTTGAGTGACGCATAAAAAAAGCCGACATCAAGTCGGCTTTTTTTTGGGGCACAAGCCGATAACCGGCTTATGCGAAATTAGCCTCAGCAAAGCTCCAGTTCACCAGGTTGGACAGAAAGGTCTCGACAAACTTGGGACGCAGGTTGCGGTAGTCGATGTAATAGGCGTGCTCCCACACGTCGAGCGCGAGCAGGCAGGTCTTGCCGGCCGCCATCGGCGTGTCGGCGTTCGCCGTGGTCTCGATCGAGAGCTTGCGGT
>DASXRN010000417.1:0-10904 GCA_036506595.1 Polaromonas sp.
CGCTGCGCCAACCCGGCCGAGATCACCGATGAGAACTGCTATGAAGCCAACATCTTCGACCAGCGGCCTGACCCGACGTATGGCACGGGCGCCATCGTGAAAGTGGCGAAGGTCGCTCCCATGCCCAAGGCGGGCGGTAAATGGAACGTCTATGAGATCACCGCCAAGGGCCCGCGGCTGACGCTGGTGCTGAACGGCGTGAAGACTGTGGACGTGGAAGACCGCAAACTCACGAGTGGACCCGTCGCGCTGCAATGGGGACGTGGCACGATCAAGTTCCGCAAGGTCGACATCCGCCCGATCTAGCGGTTTTTGACCGGCCGCTTCGGGTCGCTGCGCGCCCTGATGCCAAGCCAGAGATGGCCGAGCCGCGCGGGCAGGTCGGATAGCAACTCTGTTCCTGGCAAAAGGCGGCGACTAGATATGGGTTCACTTCGGCGGGGGGTGGTCATTCTGGTGTCTGGGGCGTGGCAAACGACAGGCCTGCAGGTAGTTTCACGAACGTGAAAAACCAACCGTGTTCGGACGCCCTGCCAACTGCAACCGCGCCACCACCTCCGCCGTCTCCGCCACCAGCTTCCCCTTCTTCCACACCTTTAACCGATTCGCCCGCAACCGAATCGCTTCAATGGTGTCCCGCGCCTGCAGCAGCACAAAGCTCGCATCGCAGCCCGGCTCCAGCCCCTAGCCTTTCAGGTGCATCACCTTCGCCGCATTGGTCGTCACTGCGTCGAAGCAGGCGCGGATGCCTTTCTGGCGCGTCATCAGCGTCACATGCAGGCCCATGTGCGCCACTTCCAGCATGTAGTCGCAGCCCACGCCGTACCAAGGGTCCATCACGCAGTCGTGGCCGAAGGCGACGTTGACGCCAGCGGCCATCAACTCGGACACGCGGGTCATACCGCGGCGCTTCGGATTAGTGTCTTGACGAAGCTTTTATCAAATTCGTTCAGCTTGCGTTCACCTAGCTCTTTGTAAGCTCTGTTCCATATCAACCAAGGAGCCTCTTCATGAAACGTTCTGCCATTCTTTGCCTGACCACGCTGCTGGCAGCGGGCGCCCAAGCCCAGACATTCAACGACACTGCCCGCGTGCGCAATGTCAACCCACAGTACGAGAACGTCTCCGTTCCGCGCAACGAGTGCACCAGCCAGTGGGTGACTGAGCAGCAACCCGTGGCAGCTTCGCGCAATTACGGGGGGCTGGCGCTTGGCGGTGTGGCCGGCGCCTTGCTGGGCAACCAGGTTGGCAAGGGCCACGGCCGCGAAGCCGCCACCGCGGTCGGTGCCGTGGTCGGCGCGCTGGCCGGCGAGCATTTTGCCAACCAGAACAACTGGGGTGGTGGCTACCAGCAGGCATCCCAGCCGCAGCAGCGCCAGGTGCAAACCTGCAACACCGTCAACGACGTGCAGTCCCGCCTCACGGGCTACCAGGTCGAGTACGAGTACCGCGGTCAGGTCTACAGCACGGTGACCCGCGAGAACCCGGGCCGTACCTTGCCCGTGCGCGTCTCGGTGGCACCGGTGGAGCCGGTGGGGCGCGAGTTCCAGGGCGCACGCGAATACCAAGGCAGGCGCGATGACCGTGGCGGTCGCGAGTACTATGGTGCTTACAACCGATGAACATATTTGCCAAACTGCTCTGCGCCACCTTGCTGGTGGCGTCCAACCTGGCCTGGGCCGACCTGAGCCGCGACGACGCGGCCGCGGTGGCCCAGCGGGCCAGTGGCGGCCGCGTGCTGTCCGTCGAAAAGTCCGAGTCTTCGGGCCAACCGGTGTGGCGCGTCAAGGTGGTCACGCCGGCTGGTGAAGTCCGCGTGATCCAGGTGGACGTCGCCACCGGCCAGGTCCGATAGTGTGGTGTTGCACGCTATCTGGCACATAAAAATGCGTCTTTTCGGCCATGGCGGCGTTGCAAATCCGCGCGATACCTACGGGTATCGCTGTGGTTTGCGCCTTGCCCTGACCCAAAATCCATCATTTTTATTTGTGCCATCAAGCATGCAACACCACACTAGGGCCGGCCTGCGGCAGCTTTAACCCATGCGCTTATTGCTGATCGAAGACGATGCCGCGCTGCGGCTCACCCTGGCCCGCCAGCTGGAGGCCGATGGCTACCGGGTCGACCAGGCCAAGGACGGCGAAGAGGGCCTGTTCCTGGCGCGCGAGTACCCGGTTGACCTGGTCATCGTCGACCTGGGGCTGCCCAAGCTGAACGGGCTGACCATCGTGCAGCGCCTGCGCCAAGAGGGGCGTGCCATACCCATCCTGATCCTCACCGCACGCGGCAGCTGGCAAGACAAGGTGGTGGGGCTGGAAGCCGGAGCCGACGACTACCTGGTCAAGCCTTTCGAATACCCGGAGCTGGCGGCGCGGCTCAAGGCCTTGCTGCGGCGCTCGCTCAAGACTGCCTCTGACGTGCTGACGCTCGGCCCCCTCAGCATCGACCTGTCGGCGCAGGCGGTGCGGCTCAATGGCGCGGTGCTGGAGCTCACGGCGTTCGAGTACCGCCTGCTTGAATACCTGGTGCGCCAGCGCCCGGCCATCGTCACCAAGCAGGCGCTGTCGGACTACCTGTACCCGCACGGGGAAGACCGCGACAGCAACGTGCTGGAGGTGTTGGTGGGTCGGCTGCGGCGCAAGCTCGACCCGGACGGCAGCGTCGGCCCCATCGACACCGTGCGGGGGCGGGGCTACAGGTTCACCCTCGAATGAGGGCCGGCTACTCCATCCGTGCCCGCCTGCTTCTGGGGGTTGCGCTGGTGCTGCTGGCCTTCATGGCCGGCGCGGGGCTGGCGGTGCAGCGTGCCCATGAGGACAGTGTGCGCACCGTCCACTTTGGCCGGCTGCAGAGCACCATCTACCTGCTGCTGGCAGCTGCCGAACTCGATGCCGGCGGTGCGCTGGTGATGCCGCCCGAGTTTGCGGAGCCGCGCCTCTCGCTGCCGGGTTCCGGCCTGTACGCCGGTATCTACAACGTGTTGCGGGCGGATCATTGGCAGTCGGCCTCGACCCTGGGTCTTCAGCCGCCGTTTCGGCGCAGCCTGCAACCCGGTCAATGGCGCAACGAGACGGTGGATGGGGCCGGCGGGTCCTTCCTGTCGGTCAGCTATGCCGTCACCTGGAAGGCCTCCGCGCGTGAGGCACCGCTGGTGCTCACGGTGCTGGAAGACCGCGCGGCCTTCGACCGCGAGGTCGGCGCCTTTACCCGCACCCTGTGGCTCTGGCTGGGCGGCGCCGCCGTGCTGCTGTTGCTGGCCCAGCTGTGGCTGTTGCGGTGGGGCCTGGCGCCGCTGCGGCACGTGGCCAGCGAGATCCGGCGTATCGAAGAGGGCGAGCAATCGCGCATCGAGGGCCGCTACCCCACGGAAATCTCCGGCCTCACGGACAACCTGAACACCCTGATCCAGCAGGAGCGCGAGCGCCAGGCCCGGCATCGCGACGCACTGAGCTTTCTGGCCCACAGCCTGAAGACTCCGCTGGCCGTGCTGCGCAGCGCCCTAGCCGAGCCGGCGCAACTGCCAGCAATGGTGGCCCAACAGGTGAGCCGCATGGACGACATCGTGCAGCACCAGCTGGGGCGCGCCATCGCCGGGGGCGCCGCGCGCTTTGCGCCGCCGCTTCTGGTGGCGCCGATCCTGGAGCGCATTCGCGACGCGCTGGCCAAGGTGTATGCCGAAAGGGCGTTGGACTTCAGCGTCGAGTGCCCGCCCGACCTGGCCTGGCGCATCGATGAGGGCGACTTGTTCGAGATGCTGGGCAACCTGCTGGACAACGCGGCCAAGTGGGCGCGTAGCCGCATCATGGTGCGGGTGTGGCGCGAAGCCGGGCGCTTGTGCATCCGCATCGAGGACGATGGCCCCGGGTTCAGCGACACCGAGTCCGCCCTGCGGCTCCACGTGCGGGGGGACGAGCGCGTGCCCGGGCACGGCGTCGGGCTGGCAGTGGTGAGCGACCTGGTGGCCAGTCACCAGGGGGAACTGAAGCTCACACGCGGCTCGATGGGCGGCGGGCGGGTCGATATTGTGTTGCCGGTGCCTTGAGAGGCATGCTCTTCCAGGTGAAAGCCGGAAGTTCTTAACTTACCTTGAAGAAGGCGGTCCTGGCGGGTCGGTTGGCGACAGTCAAGCTCGCCACCACCTCCGCCGTCTCCGCCAGCAGCTTCCCCTTCCTCCATACCTTCAACCGATTCGCCCGCAACCGGATCGCCTCAACCGTATCCCGCGCCTGCAGCAACACAAAGCTCGCATCGCACCCCACCTCCAGCCCATAGCCCGGTAGGTGCATCACCTTCGCCGCATTGGTCGTCACCGCGTCGAAGCAGGCGCGTATGCCTTTCTGGCTCGTCATCTGCGCCACATGCAGGCCCATGTGCGCGACCTCCAGCATGTCGCCGGAGCCCATGCCGTACCAGGGGTCCATCACGCAGTCGTGGCCGAAGGCGACGTTGACGCCGGCGGCCATCAGCTCGGGCACTCGGGTCATGCCGCGGCGCTTGGGGTAGGTGTCGTGGCGGCCCTGCAGGGTGATGTTGATGAGAGGGTTGGCAATCACGCTCACGCCACTTTCGGCAATCAGCGGCAGCAGCTTGCTGACGTAATAGTTGTCCATGCTGTGCATCGATGTGCAGTGCGAGCCGTCGACGCGGCCCTGCAGGCCCAGGCGCTGGGTTTCAAAGGCCAGCGTCTCGATGTGGCGCGACAGCGGGTCGTCGGACTCGTCGCAGTGCATGTCGACCGGCAGGCCGCGTTCGGCGCCGATTTCGCAGAGCAGCTTCACGCTGGTGGCGCCGTCGGCTATGGTGCGCTCGAAGTGGGGGATGCCGCCGACCACGTCCACGCCTTTGTCGAGTGCGCGCATAAGGTTCTCCACGCCGCCCTTAGTTCGGAGCACACCGTCTTGTGGAAAGGCGACCAGTTGCAGGGCTATGTAGGGCGCGACCTGTTTTTTCACTTCCAGCAGCGCGTCCACGGCCAGCAGGCTGGGGTCGCTGGTGTCCACATGGCTGCGAATGGCCAGCAGGCCCTTGGCGACGGCCCAGTCGCAATAGGTGAGGGCGCGTTCAATCAGCGCGTCGGCTGTCAGCAGTGGCTTGAGCTCGCCCCATAGCGCAATGCCTTCGAGCAGCGTGCCGCTTTCGTTCACGCGCGGCAGGCCGTAGCTGAGCGTGGCGTCCATGTGGAAGTGCGGGTCTACAAAAGGCGGGCTCAGCAGGTAGCCGCCGGCGTCCAGCGTTTCATGGGCGGGCGCGTCCAGGCCGGGCTCCACAGCCGTGATGCGGCCATCCTGTACCGCGACTGACATGTGGGTTCTGCCGTCGGGCAGAGTGGCGTTCGTGATCAGCAGATCGAGCATGAAAGTCCTTTTGCCTCAGGGTTTCCAGGCGGCCAGAAACGCCAGCAACACCTTGGCCGAGTTGTCTGCCGCTATGCCCATGAAGGTGACCATTTCGTTTTCACCCTCGCCGCCGCCCGCCAGGTCGCTGAGGGAGCGAAAGGCAATATACGGCACGCTGTTGCTGTAGGCCACCATGCCGACTGCAGCGGTTTCCATGTCAAGCACATTGGCCTGAAAAGTCTTGAAGGCATATTCGCGGAAGCCCGCGTTGTCAACAAAGGCCTGGCCTGAAACGCCATTGCCGCCGACCATGAGCTGCGGTTTGCGCGTCAGGCATTGGCCGGCGTTGCAACTGCCCAGATCGACGTTGCGCAGGCCGCGTGCTACCTCCAGCATTTTGGGGTCAACCTCAAACCAGAACTTGCGCAGGGGTGTCGGATTGGCCGCCGAGCGTGTCTCGACCTGGCGTGGATGCAGCATGCCGAAGGGCGGGAACAGCTGCCCGTCCATGCGGGGCGGCACGCTGAACTGGCCGGGCGCGGTTTCGCGCGCCATCAGCACTTCAAGGTATTGGCCCCATTGCGCGGGCACGGTGACGTCGCCGATGTGCAGGTCGGGGTTGACGCCGCCGGCAATGCCGCTGAACACAAGGCTCTGAATATTGAAGCGGTCAAGCACCAGTTGCGTGTTCATGGCCGCGTTGGTCATGCTGATGCCCGACAGGAACAGGACGACCGGTTTGCCTTCGAGCGTGCCGGTGGTGAACTCGACACCGTTGAGGCGGTGTTTGACCGGTGTTTGCAACCGTTTTGACAACAGCACCAGTTCGGGCTCGAAGGCCGACAGCACGGCGATGCGTGAGGTGTCGTCAAGCCGTACCGGTGAGCCGGCAACGGGCATCACCGCCGCGCAACCGCCCAGCGTCAGGGCCAGGAGTGTGGCCGTGAAGCAAAAAGCCAGAAAACGACCAAGTTGCCGTTGGGAAGTGGCGCAATGCATAGGGCTGATGTCGGGTGGCGTGCAGGTCAGCAGGGCGTATTGCTATCAATTAAGGAGCTGCATGCGCCTGTATCGAAAGGGCTGCAGGCCTATTTCGTTCCAAAGATGCGGTCACCCGCGTCGCCCAGGCCCGGCAGGATGTAGCCGTGGTCGTTGAGCTGCCGGTCAATGGCGGCAGTGTAGATCGGCACATCCGGGTGGGCCTTTTGCAGCGTGGCAATGCCTTCGGGCGCGGCCAGCAGGCAGACAAACTTCACCGAGCGGGGCTGGAGCTGCTTGAGGCGGGTCACCGCGGCCACCGCCGAGTTGCCGGTGGCCAGCATGGGGTCGACCACGACGATGTCGCGCTCGGCCATTTCCTGCGGCATCTTGAAGTAGTACTCTACCGGTTGCAGGGTTTTCGGGTCGCGGTACAGGCCAATGTGGCCCACGCGGGCGCCGGGCACGACGTTGAGGAAGCCGTCCAGAAAGCCGTTGCCCGCGCGCAGTATGGACACCAGCACGACCTTTTTGCCGTCAATGATCTTGCCGGTCATGGTTTCCAGCGGGGTTTCGACTTCGACGTCCTGCAGCGGCATGTCGCGCGTGACTTCATAGGCCATCAGGCTGCTCAGCTCACTGAGCAGGGTGCGAAAGGTGTTGGTGGACGCGTCCTTGCGGCGCATCAGGGTCAGCTTGTGCTGCACCAGCGGGTGGTCGATCAGGTGAACGCTGTTCATAAATTTCCGTTGTTTTTAAGGTTTAGCGCTTGCCGCCAAAAAGGCTGCCCAGCACGCCGCGGATGATCTCGCGCCCCACGGCCGAGCCCATGGTGCGCACGGCCGACCTGGCCATGCTTTGCGCCAGCCCTTCATGCTTGCCGCCGCGCGGGCCGGTGCTGCCAAACAGCACATCGTTCAGGCCGCCCAGAATGCCGCCCGATTCGGTTTGACCGGCGGCACCGCCGTTGGGGGCTTTCCCCGCTTCAGACGCCGCCGCATCGGCACGCCCCTTGATCTTCTCGTAAGCCGACTCGCGGTCCACGGTTTTTTCGTAAACACCCGCCACCAGCGAGTCTTGCAGCAGCGTTTGGCGTTGCTGGGTCGTGATCGGGCCGATCTGGCTGCCGGGCGGCAGCACATAGACCCGCTCGGTGATGCCGGGCCGGCCCTTGGCGTCCAGCAGGCTGACGAGCGCCTCGCCCACGGCCAGCTCGGTAATCGCGGTTTCAATGTCCAGCCCGGGTTTTTGCCGCATGGTCTGGGCGGTGGCCTTGACGGCTTTCTGGTCGCGCGGCGTGAAGGCGCGCAGCGCATGCTGCACCCGGTTGCCCAGCTGGGCCAGCACCGAATCGGGAATGTCCAGCGGGTTTTGCGTCACAAAATAAACGCCCACGCCCTTGGAGCGCACCAGGCGCACCACCAGCTCAATGCGCTCAATCAGCACCTTGGGCGCTTCGTTGAAGAGCAGGTGCGCTTCGTCAAAAAAGAACACCAGCTTGGGTTTGTCGGGGTCGCCAATCTCTGGCAGTTGCTCAAACAGCTCGGACAGCATCCACAGGAGGAAGGTGGCGTACAGGCGCGGCGAATTCATCAGCTTGTCGGCCGCCAGGATATTGACCACCCCTTTGCCGTCCACCGTCTGCATGAAGTCGCTGATGTTGAGCATGGGCTCGCCAAAGAACTGCTCGCCGCCTTGGCTTTCGATCTGCAACAGGCCGCGCTGGATGGCGCCCACGCTGGCGGCGCTGACATTGCCGTATTGGGTGGTGAATTCGCTGGCGTTGTCTCCCACGTACTGAAGCATGGCGCGCAGGTCTTTCAGATCCAGCAGCAGCATGCCGTTGTCGTCGGCGATCTTGAACACCAGGTTGAGCACGCCGGCCTGGGTCTCGTTGAGGTTGAGCATGCGGCCCAGCAGCAGCGGGCCCATGTCGGAGATGGTGGCGCGCACCGGGTGGCCCTGCTCACCGAACACATCCCACAGCGTGGCCGGGCAGGCCAGCGATTCAGGGGGCTCAATGCCGCGCTCTTTCAGGATGCCGGCCATTTTTTCGCCGATGCTGCCGGCCTGGCTGATGCCGGTCAGGTCGCCCTTGACGTCGGCCATGAACACCGGCACGCCGATTTTCGAGAAGTTTTCGGCCAGTGTTTGCAAGGTCACCGTCTTGCCCGTACCGGTCGCACCCGTGATCAGGCCATGGCGGTTGGCCAACGCCGGCAGCAGCTCACATTGGGTGGATGCGTTTTGGGCAATGAGTAACGGTTCGGCCATAGTTTTTGTATTCCTGATGAAGCTTCGGTGGGGAAGCGGGCGAAAAGTAAAATGGAGGGTGTAGATTAAATCAATTACAAAAGGATTTTCCGTGGCCGGTCATAGTAAATGGGCGAATATTCAGCACCGCAAGGGTCGCCAGGATGAAAAACGCCAGCGCGTCTGGACCCGTGTGATGCGCGAGATCATGGTGGCAGCCCGCATGGGCGGTGGTGACCTGGGCACCAACCCGCGCCTGCGCCTGGCCGTGGACAAGGCCAAGGCCGCCAACATGCCAGCCGACAATGTCAAATACGGCATTGCCAAAGCCACCGGCAGCCTTGAAGGCGTTCATTACGAAGAAGTCCGTTACGAAGGCTATGGCATTGGCGGAGCCGCCATCATTGTGGATTGCATGACGGACAACCGGGTGCGCACCGTGGCCGAGGTTCGCCATGCGTTTTCCAAGCATGGCGGCAACATGGGCACCGAGGGCTCGGTGGCATTTCAGTTCAAGCACTGCGGCCAGTTTATTTTTGCCCCCGGCACCAGCGAAGACAAGGTCATGGAAGTGGCGCTCGATGCTGGCGCCGACGACGTGATCACGCATGACGACGGCGCCATTGAAGTCTTGAGCCCGTATGCCGAGTTTGAAGCCGTCAAACACGCGCTGGAAGCCGCCGGCCTCAAGCCCGAGCTGGCCGAAGTCACCATGCGCGCCGACAACACGATTGAACTGACGGGCGACGATGCCCACAAGATGCAAAAGCTGCTGGACGTGCTGGAAGACTTGGACGACACGCAGGACGTCTTTCACAACGCCGCCCTGTCTGAATAAAAGTAAGCCGAAATAAAACAATGAAAGCTGTAGCATGAAAGTTTTAGTGGTGGGCGGCGGTGGCCGTGAACATGCCTTGGCCTGGAAACTGGCCCAATCGCCCAAGGTGCAGGCGGTGTATGTCGCACCGGGCAACGGCGGCACCGCGCTCGATGCCCGTCTTGAGAATATCAACATCACCGATGTCAAGGCCCTGCGCGAATGGGCTGCTACTGAAAAGATAGCGTTGACGGTGGTGGGCCCCGAGCAGCCGCTGGCGGCCGGCATCGTCGATGAGTTCCGCGCCCATGGCCTGCGCGTGTTCGGCCCCACCAAGGCGGCCGCCCAGCTCGAAAGCTCCAAGGCTTTTTCCAAAGCCTTCATGAAGCGCCACCACATTCCCACGGCGGAATACGAAACCTTTACCGATGCGGTGGCGGCGCATGCCTATGTCGATGAAAAGGGCGCGCCGATTGTGGTCAAGGCCGATGGCCTGGCGGCCGGCAAGGGCGTGGTGGTGGCGATGACGCTGCACGAGGCGCACGAGGCGATTGAGTTCATGCTCGCGCCTAATCCCGAATTCAACCCATTGGGCGTTACGCACAACGAAGGCGGCGCGCGCGTCGTCATCGAAGAATTTTTGCAAGGCGAAGAGGCCAGCTTCATCGTCATGTGCGACGGCAAAAACGTGGCGGTCATGGCCACCAGCCAGGACCACAAGCGCCTGCTCGACGGCGACCAGGGCCCGAACACCGGTGGCATGGGAGCCTATTCACCTGCTCCGGTGGTCACGCCCGAAGTGCACGGCCGTGCCATGCGTGAAATCATCATGCCCACCATCAAGGGCATGGAAAAAGACGGCATTCCTTTCACCGGTTTTCTGTACGCCGGCCTGATGATTGATGCGCAAGGCCGGCCCAAGACGCTGGAATTCAACTGCCGCATGGGCGACCCCGAAACCCAGCCCATCATGATGCGTCTGAAAACCGACTTGTACGAGGTGATGATGGCTGCCACCTCCGGCGCGCTGGATCAGGTCGAGCTGGACTGGGACCGGCGCCCGGCGCTGGGCGTGGTGATGGCCGCGCATGGCTATCCGCTGCAGCCACGCAAGGGCGATGTCATTCATGGTTTGCCGCGTACAAGCAATGATTGGGCCGAAGATGCCATGGTGTTTCACGCGGGCACCAGCACGCAAGACAGTGCCACGATGACCTCGGGTGGTCGTGTGCTGTGCGTCACGGCGCTGGGCAGCACGGTCAAGGCCGCCCAGCAGCGTGCTTATGAAGTGGCCCAAGGCATTCATTTCGATGGTGCGCAGTACCGCAGGGACATTGGCTACAGGGCCGTCAAATCCTGATGGGCATGACCGATCTTTCAAACGTTCGGACTTTTTTACTGGGGCTGCAAGAGCGCATCACCAGTGCAATCGCGGCGCTGGACGGCCAGCCCTTTGTGGCCGACCATTGGCAAAAAGAGCCCGGTGAGCCGCTGCAGGGCAGTGGCATCACCCAAATATT
>DASXRN010000418.1:0-11845 GCA_036506595.1 Polaromonas sp.
TCAGCGTCGCCGGTCCGGTGGCGAGACTCCCGCTTGCGCAAATCGCCGCCATCGCACCTGACTTGCAAGCCACCGCGGCGGAGATCGCCGACCTTTGGCCCAGCCGCAAGGTCATGGAGGCCACGATGGGGCTGGCGCCGCTGAAGGCATCAAATGGTTGAAGGATCTTTAGCAACGTCGATGCCGGTAGGCGCTGCGCCAAGTTGTTGCGTTGGTGTCGGGCGAGTCGGCGGATGCCGCACCCTTGACTGGCTTGGCTGACATGCAGCGCCCACGCCCAGTGCTCGGAGCGGCTTTACCCTTCGCCTCCCGAATCGTTATTTCTGGCTATCAGAGGATCCTCCAAGCATGAACGAAAACACCCAAGCCCGTTTGACGCGCGAGTTTGCCGAAGCACGTCGAACCAATGGAGTCATCAGCGCTCCAGCTGCTGAAAGCGTCTACGACTTCGTTGACGCCTATGGCCTGCAGGAGAACTTGCGTGCCGAGCTTGACACCACGGTCGTGGGATGGAAGCTGGCGGCGCCGCCCGCTTCAGAAGTGATCTCGGCGCCACTGTTCGACACCTCATGCTTTGATTCCGAGGCCGTTCTCGAGGTTACCGGGTTGCTGCGCGATGGCGTTGAATGCGAATTGGCCTTGCGCATCGATCACCCCTTGCCGCTTGGAGGATGCACACGCGAGGACGTGATGGCGGCCGTGGGAGCCGTCATGCCTGCCTTTGAGCTGTTGTCCAGCCGGCTGCCTGCCAAGTTCGCTTCGCCGCGCCAACAAATCGTGGCGGATTGCATGGGCAATGGTGCGGTGGTGCTCGGTGCACCGTGCGTCGACTGGCGAACGCTGGACTTGGCGCAACTGAAGGTATCGCTTTGGGCTGACGACGTGCTTGTGATCGACAAGCATGGCGGCAATCCATTCGGAGACCCGCTGCTCGCAGTAGCACTCCTTGTCAATCATCTTGCGCTCCGCGGGCAATCCCTTGGGGTGGGAATATTTGTTTTGGCCGGTTCCCATACCGGAGTACATCGTGCGCGGCCCGGGGAGCGGCTGCGCTGTGTTTTTGAAGGGATCGGTGAAGTGGCGCTTCAGGTCCGCGAAACAGTTCTAACAACTTTTAAGGAGCATTGAAATGCTAGCAGGTGAAGGTGCAGTTGCCATCTGGAATGACATCGCCGAGGCCGGGCGCGCAGAGTTTTACGCTTGGCATTTGCACGAGCATATGCCCGAGCGTGTGGGCATTCCCGGCTTTGTGCGGGGGCGCCGCTATCGCGCAGCCGACGAGGCGACGCAGCCGGAGTTCTTTACGCTCTACGAAACGTCAAGCTTTCAGGTCATCCAGGGCAGCGACTATCTGTCGCGCTTGAACAATCCCACGGAATGGACGCGTGCAACCACCGCACATTTCCAGACAACCACGCGCTCACTCACGCGCGTGGTGGCCAGCCACGGCGTGGGCTCGGGTGCTGCGCTGATGACCATTCGATTCGACATTGCGGACGACGCCGTGCGCGTTGTGGTGCCGCGTCTCACATCGGCGTTGGAGGCAGTGGCGCAGATGCCGCGCATCAGTGGTGCGCATCTTCTGGGTTCGGATGCCGGCGTGTCAGGCCAGTCAACCGCTGAAAGCAAGAACCGCACGGACCTGCAGGCGCCCGCTCGCTGGGTGCTGTTGCTGGAGGGATGCGATGTCCAAGCCTTCGACGCGGCCTTGGAGCTACTGAAGAAGACCCATGAGCTGAGCGAGGCGTCAGTCGGCCGCTACCTGCATGAATACACGCGGCTAAAGACCGCCTGGCAAGCGGGATGAGCGGCGTGTGCAGCGGCGCAGCTGCCTTCGCAAGATGACAACTTTACTTTTTTATATGATGAGGCACCATAATGGCAACAGTTGAAATCCAGGACTTAGTCAAGTCCTTTGGTAGCACGCAGATCATCCGCGGCGTGAGCATCGACATCCGCAACGGCGAGTTCGTCGTGCTGGTCGGCCCCTCTGGCTGTGGCAAGTCCACCCTGCTGCGCATGATCGCAGGCCTGGAAGGGATCGACGGCGGCGAAATTCGCATCGGCGGGCGCCGTGTGAACGACTTGTTGCCCAAGGATCGCGACATCGCCATGGTTTTTCAGAACTACGCGCTGTACCCCCACCTCACGGTGGCGGACAACCTCGCGTTCTCGCTGAAACTGCGCCATGCGCCGCAGCAGGAGACCGAGGAGCGCGTGTCCCGGGCTGCAAAGATCCTCGGGCTGGAGCCGCTGCTAACTCGGCTACCTAAGCAGCTCTCCGGCGGCCAGCGCCAACGCGTCGCGATGGGCCGTGCCATCGTGCGCGACCCGCAGGTCTTCCTGTTCGACGAGCCGCTGTCCAATCTGGACGCCAAGCTGCGAGTGGCAATGCGAGCCGAGATTCGCGAGCTGCACCAGCGCTTGAAGGCCACCACCGTCTACGTCACGCACGACCAGATCGAGGCGATGACGATGGCGGACAAGATCGTGGCGATGCACGACGGCATCGTGGAACAGGTGGGTACGCCGATGGAGCTCTTCGACCGGCCGCGCAACGTCTTCGTCGCGGCCTTCATCGGCTCGCCGTCGATGAACCTGGTGCCTGTCAAGGTCAACGGCCAAGGCGTCGTGGACAACGCGGGCAACCACTGGAATGTGCCTCACGTACCCGCTACGAGCGGCCAGGCCCTCACGCTGGGCGTGCGCCCTGAGCACCTGCGGCTGGATGATGCAGGCGTCGAGGCGCGCGTGCTGGTGGTGGAGTCCACCGGCTCGGAGACGCACCTCCTCGTCGACGCTGGCGGCATCAAGCTCACCTGCGTGCTACGCGAACGGGTCAGCGTGCGCCCCGGCGACCACGTGCGCCTGGGCGCGGACAACGCGCATTTGCATCTTTTCCACGGGGACTCGGGCGAGCGGCTCGAGCCGGTGCACTAAACACCGCACGTAAGCTCGGGTGACCAATCGATCACCCGGGTGAGGGCCCAGACGCACGCTTGCACCAGCGTGCGGATGGGGGAATGGCTTACAGCTTGGGCAGGCCAGCGAGCAGGTCCAGTGGGTCGATGTCCTTGGGTGGGCGAAACTGCGCCGCTGTCATGTGCAGGTAGGGGTGACCTCAATTCCGGTGTAAATTTTTGCGGTCACCTACCAGGGCAAACCCTTACGTCTCGGGGGGAAACTTCTTGTTTGCCTCATCCAAAGGGTTGTAAACCGGAGCCGCATTCAGCAGGTTCTGCGCCGGGATCGTGTCACCAGGACGGTCAACATTCTGGTGAACATTGATGACGTGGACGTGCCATTCTAGGTCGGCAAAAGACTGACTGTCGTCATACAGCTTTTCGATTTGCTTGCTCCAGACCGGTCCCTCAGGGCTGCTCGTTACTGGTCGGCAATGTGGCGACGATTTCAATACTCTGAGCACCCGCCATCGGCCACAAGCTGACGTCCAAGTTATCTTCAGCATCTTCAACCGCCAACCCACTGCTGACATAGCGACCTATCAATTGGTCGCCTGACTGCGGTCATACAAGGGCTTTCAAATTCAACCCCGGGGAGGTGGCTAAGGCCATGCTGTACCTGGTTTCTGAACATTTGCGATGGACCGTCGGCACTGAAATCGTCCGTGACGGCAGCCGCATGCTCAACGGTTGATTGCGCAACGCAGAGTGTGCTGAAACCTCCTTGGGGTCGGAATGGGAGATCTGAGCTTGGCGCCATGGATGTACAGCGCGTGAGCCCGTTAGCGCTTAATCAGCGTTGGGCTTGTCGAATCCACAAAATGTCCACGCTCTACTGCGCCTGTCACGGCTTCCGGCGGATATGCCCAATACGCCAAACCGGCGGCGCGTGCCTGTGGGCAGACTCGTCGCCGATGAGAAGATGTAACGCGGCTTCGGTCCCCATGCTGGAGTCCACGCCTGAGACGAGGAAGCCAGCATCGACCGGCCGGGCGACACCGCATTTGGTCAGTCGAGTCAAGGCTCGGTCGCACGCAGCTCGTCATGCAACCAATCGACCAGTTTGACGACATCCGGACGGCGGCTCAGATGAGGCGCGGTCCAAATTGAAAGGCGGTTCGGGCCGCGCACGAAGCCCAGCGGTGCCACGAGCGTGCCGCTGGTTAGGTCGTCACGCACCAGCATCCGTGGCACATTGGCGAGGCCCAGGCCGCAACGCGCACCTTGGATCAGCAGGTAGAAGTGGTCGAAGGACTCATCGACGCGCAACTCCAAGTCCGTGTGATTGCTGCAAAGGGCCCAATCTTCCCAGGCGCTCGGCCGCGTACTGGAGGCCATTAGTCGGGCGCGCAAGAGGTCGCGCACCGACTGGATGCGCTTCTGCCGGAGGTACTCCGGTGAACACACCGGCCCCACCCATTCGGGCGCCACGTCGGCCTGCACCGCATCCTTGGGCGCCTTGATTGAAGACAGGCGGATGGCCACGCCGACGTTATCGCGTGCGAAGTCCACCGGGCCATGACTCATGTTGAAGCGCAACTCGACCTCCGGATGAGCGTCCTTGAAGCGGCTCAGACGAGGCAGGAGCCAATACATCATGATCGACTCCGAACAGGACAAGGTCAGTGGGCCGGGTTTGAGCTGCTCTACGCTCGACTGGATAAGGCTGAAAGCGGTGGACAGTCCATCCGCCAGGCGCTGCCCTTCGGCCGTCGGCATTGCACCTTGCGCGGTGCGTTGCAGGAGCGGCAATCCCAACGTGTCCTCGAGCATGCGGATGTGGCGGCTCACGGCCCCATGCGTGACGGACAACTCGTTGGCCGCCGCGCTGAAATTGCGTAGTCGTGCGGTGGCCTCGAACGCCCGCAATGCATTCAGCGAAAGACGATGGGAGATGCTCATACATGCCGCCTTGGACCCCGGGTCAACCCGGATATGATGTGAGTTTTTCTCACATCTTCTGGAGATCATATCGCTTTTCCTATTTGAGAACAGAGGCTAACCTTCGGATCATTGAAGAAGGAAGCTCACAGCCCATGGTAAACATCCCCCCCCGCGCCGAATTCACCGCGCGTTACTTTGTCGAAAGTTCGGTCGCCTCGGAAAAGATCGCCCAGGTGATTGCCGGCGAGCAGTCCAGCGGCACCTTCCTTTCGCTTCCGGGCGAGACCGATGAACTCAAGGATCGTTCCCGCGCCCGGGTCGTCAGCATCAACCCGCTCGTACCCGGGCTTGAGCCGACGCTTCCAAGCGCTTATGTCGATCGTCATCCGCACGGCGGCGTGTTCCACCGGGCCGAGATCGAACTCGCATTCCCGGTTGCAAATGTCGGGGCCAATCTGTCGAGCTTACTTGCCACCATTGCCGGCAACCTGTATGAGCTCGGCGAAGTCACTGGCCTGCGCCTACTGGATCTGGATCTTTCCCCCGACTATGCCGCCCAGTTCGCAGGACCCGCCTTCGGCATTCCCGGCACACGGCGTCTCGCCGGCGTTCATGGCCGGCCGTTGATCGGAACCATCATCAAGCCCAGCATCGGACTCACGCCCGCACAAACCGCCGAACTAGTCGGCAGTCTCTGCGAGGCCGGTATCGACTTCATCAAGGACGACGAGTTGATTGCAGATCCCCCGTATGCGCCGTTTGACGAACGCCTGCGGGCTGTCATGCCGGTACTGCAGCGCCATGCCGACCGCCTCGGGCGCATGCCGATGTATGCTATCAACATCTCGGGCTCGGTCGACGAGATGCTGCGCCGCCACGATGCTGTGCTCGCCGCGGGCGGTACCTGCGTGATGGTGAGTATCAACTGGGTTGGGTTCAGCGCTGTCGAGCACCTTCGCCGCCACGCGCAGTTGCCGATCCATGGCCATCGCAACGGCTGGGGCGCGTTCACCCGCCATAGTGGGCTGGGCTTTTCGTTCCAGGCCTATCAGAAGCTTTGGCGCCTTGCCGGTATTGACCAGCTGCATGTCAACGGCATCCGCAGCAAGTTCTGGGAGCCCGACGAGTCGGTGATCGCCTCGGCGCGCGCCTGCTTGTCGCCTTGGGCGGGGTTGCAGCCGCTTATGCCGGTGTTCTCGTCGGGTCAATGGGCGGGCTTGGCGCCCGACCTATATGACGCCTTGGGCGCAGTAGACCTGATGCACTTGGCGGGCGGCGGAATCATTGGCCATCCCGACGGCATCGGCGCCGGCATGTCCAGCATGCGAGAAGGCTGGGAGGCGGCAGTGGCCGGCCTCGGTCTGGACAGCTACGCCGAATCGCACCCTGCCCTGCGGCGTGCGTTGGTTCACTTCAGCAATCTATAGAGGTCGGCATGAAGCTCGCTTTCTACGGTGACGATTTCACCGGATCCACCGATGCACTAGAGGTATTGGCATTTGCCGGCCTGAACTGCGCCTTGTTCCTCGATGTGCCCGACGCGCAGACGCTGCGCGATCTGGGACCCTTCGACGCGATCGGTGTGGCGGGCGCGAGTCGCGCAATGTCCCCGTCCGAAATGGATCAGCAACTCGCACCGGTCTTGGCGGCGATGTCCCGTCTGCCTGTCCCGCTGGTTCATTACAAGGTTTGCTCGACATTTGACAGCTCGGCAGCAATCGGAAGCATTGGGCGTGTCATGGACCTGTCGCGCACGGCCTTTGGCGACACCTCGATCCCCATCGTCGCGGCTACTCCGGCGCTGGGCCGATACTGCGCCTTTGGCAACCTGTTCGCACGATCCGGCACCGACGGTCAAGTGCATCGCATCGATCGGCACCCGATCATGAGCGCGCATCCGGTGACGCCGATGCACGAGGCAGACCTCGCGCGCCACCTCGGCGAGCAGACCGCAATGCCCATAACCGGCTTCAGGCTACCGAAGTTCGCACTCGACCGCGCGGCCATGGTGGAGGAAATGCAACGCCTGGTCAGTGCTGCGTCGGGCGGCGCAGTGCTGCTCGACGGCACAACCACCGAGCACCTCACTGAGACTGGCCGGCTGCTCGATCACCTGGCGCAAGGCCGCAAGACGCCCTTGTTCTGCGTTGGCGGCTCCGGCCTTGAATACGCGCTGACGCAGTGGTGGCGCGAGACTGGGGTCTTGTCGGCCATCTCGACCTCGCACGACAGATTCGATGGCGTGCACCAAGTACTGGCGGTTTCAGGCAGCGCTTCGCCGCTGAGCGCGCTGCAGATCGACGAGGCCATCGCCGCTGGCTTCGTTGACTTGCCGGCGGACGCCACCGCATTGGTCGCGGCGAGCGACCCGACAGCAGAATTCGCACGCGTTGTAGAACGAGCCTTGCTCGCGCTGCGAGCCGGCCACAGCGTGATGCTGCACAGCGCACGCGGGCCAAAGGACGCGCGCATCGAAGCGATGCTGACCGCGCTCGCCGACCAAGGCATGAGCCGAGAGCAGGCCCGCCACGAGGGTGGCCGCCTACTGGGCCAGCGCTTTGGAGATATGGTCGACGCGCTGCTACGTGCCCACCCCCTGCAGCGCCTGCTGCTCTCGGGTGGCGATACATCCAGCCACGTTACGCAGCGTTTGGCACCGCAGGCGCTGCGCGTGGTCGCCCGTTTGGCGCCTGGTGCACCGCTGTGCCGTGCGATTTCGCGTGAGCCACACCTGGCTCAGCTTGAAATTGCGCTCAAGGGCGGCCAGATGGGCCAGCCTGATTACTTTGTCAAGGCGCTGCGCGGCACGGCCGACGCGCGCCCTTCTATTAACTAACCCCAAGAGGAGACTTGCAATGACATCAATGAACCGCCGCCGAGCCTTGTTGACCGGCTCCGCACTGATCAGTGCCCCGGCGCTGATCCTCCCGCGCTTCGCGCGCGCCGCCGAATTCACCTATAAATTCGGTACCAACCTGCCGGCCACGCATCCGCTCAACGTGCGCGCTATGGAGGCTGCCGAGCGCATCCTCAAGGACACGGGCGGCCAGGTCCAGATCAATGTTTTCCCGAACAACCAGCTTGGCAATGACGCCGACATGCTCTCGCAGCTGCGGGCCGGTGGACTGGAGTTCTTCACCGTCTCGGGCGTAAACGTGTTGTCACAGCTGGTGCCGATCTCGTCGATGTGGGGCCTGGGCTTCGCCTGGGCAAACGACGAGGCTGTTCACAAGGCGCTGGACGGCGATCTGGGCAAGTTCCTTCGCGCGCAATTCCCCAAGGTCGGGTTGATGGCGATGGACACGGTTTGGAGCTCCGGCTTCCGGCAGATCACAAACAGCGTGCGCCCGATCAATACGCCTGGTGACCTCAACGGCCTGAAGATGCGCGTTCCCGTGAGTCCGCTCTGGACATCGCTGTTCAAGCACCTCGGCGCCGCGCCCACGTCCATTAACTTTGCCGAAACATACTCGTCGCTGCAGACCAAGGTGGTCGACGGGCAGGAGAATCCATTAACGATCATCTCGATTGCGAAACTTTACGAGGTGCAGAAGTACTGTTCCATGACCAACCACATGTGGGATGGCTACTGGTGTATGACCAATCAAAAGGTCTGGGACCGCATTCCGGAGAAGGCCCGCCCCATCATCGCCAAGCACCTGAACCAGGCTGCGCTGGACATGCGGGCGGACGGCGCAAAGCTCAACGCATCGCTGCGTCCGGAGCTAACGGCCAAGGGTCTGACTTTTAACGATCCGAAGCTCGGCGCGT
The DNA here is from genome assembly GCA_036506595.1 of Polaromonas sp. GTDB lineage: Bacteria > Pseudomonadota > Gammaproteobacteria > Burkholderiales > Burkholderiaceae_C > Polaromonas. The sequence goes on from DASXRN010000418.1 coordinate 8,619, forward strand.
TCCGGGAGCGGCTGGTCACTACGGGCTTCTACGCTGAGTGGAAGCAGAAGTACGGCGAGGAGGCCTGGGCCCTGCTCGAGAAGCACACCGGCAAGCTGGGCTGACATGCACGCTACCTCGATTCCCGATGATGACGGCTCACAGCGTGGCGCCGTCGCAGCCTGGGCGACCCGCGCCCAGCATCTGGTTGGCCGCCTACTCGGCGTGCCTGTTGCGCTGCTGGTCGCGGCTGAAATCGCCGTTCTGCTGGCTGGCGTGGTGGCGCGCTACGTGTTCCACCACCCGCTGATCTGGTCGGATGAGGTCGCGTCGATCTTGTTCCTGTGGCTCGCGATGCTGGGCTCGGCGGTGGCCTTCCAGCGCGGTGAGCACATGCGCATGACCGCGGTGGTTGGCAAGCTCCCCCCCCACAAGCGTGCCTTCCTGGACATGCTCGCCACCGCGGCGGCGCTGGCCTTCCTGATGCTCGTATTACCGCATGCGTACGAGTACGCGGTGGAGGAGGCGATGATGCGCACGCCGGCGCTGGATATGCAGAATTCCTGGCGCGTGGCTGCGATGGCCGCTGGCTTCGGGGCAATGGCGTTGCTGGCCGTGCTACGGCTCGCCGCTGTGGGCCGGCCGCGTCAGGTTGCTGCAGCTGTCGGACTGGTCTTCGCGATCATGCTCGTGATGACGCTGCTGCAACCCTTGTGGCAACAGCTTGGCAATGCCAATCTTGTGGTGTTCTTCGTGGTCGTCGTCGCCGGCGCGGTGTTTGCGGGCGTACCGATTGCATTCGCCTTTGGTCTGGCCACGCTGGGCTATGTAATGCTGACTACACACACGCCGGTTTTGATCGTCGTGGGCCGCATGGATGAGGGTGTCAGCCACCTGATCCTGCTGTCAGTGCCGCTGTTCGTCTTCCTCGGCCAGCTAATCGAGATGACGGGCATGGCGCGTGCCATGGTGGCATTCCTCGCGAGCTTGCTGGGTCACGTGCGCGGCGGACTGCACTATGTGCTGGTTGGTGCCATGTACCTGGTATCTGGCATCTCCGGTTCGAAGGCTGCCGATATGGCGGCTGTTGCGCCGGTGCTTTTCCCCGAGATGATAAAGCGCGGTGCGAAGGAAGGCGATCTTGTCGCGCTGCTGTCGGCCACTGGGGCGCAGACCGAAACCATTCCACCGTCCATCGTACTGATCACGATCGGCTCGGTCACCGGGGTGTCGATCGCCGCGTTGTTCACCGGCGGCCTGCTTCCGGGCCTTGTGCTGGCTGCGATGTTGGTGGCGGTGGTGTGGGCGCGATACCGCCATGAAGACCTGAGCGGCGTGCGACGTGCCAGCCGCCGCGAAATCGGTCGAGCGTTCCTCATTGCAGTGCCGGCCATCGCGCTGCCGTTCATCATCCGCGCCGCGGTCGTGCAAGGCGTCGCAACTGCCACCGAGGTCTCAACCATCGGCATAGCCTACGGCGTGCTCGCCGGCCTGTTGATCTACCGGCAGTTCGACTGGAAGCGCATCTATCCCATGCTGGTCGACACAGCCAGCCTTTCGGGTTCGATCCTGCTAATCATCGGAGCGGCCACTGCAATGGCCTGGGGACTGACACAATCGGGATTTTCGAACGCGCTTAGCCAGGCGATGCGTGCTCTGCCGGGCGGTGCCGCGGGCTTCATGGCGGTGTCGATCGTCGCCTTCATCGTGCTAGGCAGCGTGCTCGAAGGTATCCCGGCGATCGTGCTGTTCGGCCCGCTGCTGTTCCCAATCGCCCGAGCCGTGGGCATTCACGAGGTGCATTACTCGATGGTGGTCATCCTCTCGATGGGCCTCGGCTTGTTCGCGCCGCCGTTCGGTGTGGGTTACTACGCCGCCTGCGCCATCGGCCGCGTCAACCCCGATGCCGGCATCCGGCCGATCGGCGCCTACATGCTCGCGTTGTTCGTTGGCCTCGTGATCGTCGCGGCGATACCCTGGATCTCCATTGGTTTCCTCTGAACTCTCAATACACACATTTGACATGACCACTACTTCCGAAATTCGCGTCGCTCTCGTCACAGGCGGCGCCAAAGGTATCGGCGCCGAAGTCTGCGCCCGTCTGGCGGCGCTCGGCCACCAGGTTCTCGTGGCCGATCTCGATGTCGATGCGGCAACTACAACTGCGCGCGAACTGAGCGCTGCAGGCGGCCGCGTGAGCGCTTTGCATCTGGACGTAGGCAAACCCGAGGCTATTGCCGCCGCGTTCGAGCAGGTTGAGCGCGAGTACGGACGGTGTGACATCCTTGTCAACTCTGCCGGAATCGCCAAGGTCTACCCCTTCCTGGAATTTCCGCTGGACAACTTCGCCGCGACGATGAACATCAACGTCACTGGCACGCTGCTATGCGCACAGGCGGCAGCGCGTCTGATGGTGAAGCATGGTTGGGGACGCATCGTCAACATCGCCTCCGTCGCCGGCATGCGGGCAGTTGGCAGTGGTCGCACGGCCTACGGCACGTCTAAAGGCGCCGTGATCGCTCTGACGCGACAGATGGCCGTGGAACTGGCCGAGTTTGGGATCACCGCCAACGCAGTGGCACCGGGACCCGTCGACACGCCAATGACGCAGGTTCTGCATACCGCTCAATTTCGAGCTGAATATTCAAAGGCGATACCGATGAACCGGTACGGCACCTGCGGCGAAATCGCCTCGGCTGTGGTGTACCTGGTGTCGGAGGACGCGCGCTATGTGACGGGCATCGCGATGCCGGTCGATGGGGGTTTTCTCGCGTCGGGTGCCCGCGGTTTGTGAGTGTTCCTATGTCCTATTACAGGACACCATGCGCCGCATCCGCCACGCCAAGATCGTCGCCACGCTCGGCCCCGCGCGCTTGGACCTTGCCACCATCCGCGCCCTGTTCGACGCCGGCGCTGACGTCTTTCGCCTGAACTTCAGCCACGGCACCCACGTCCAGCACCCTGTTCGCATTGGCTGCTCCAAAGCTGTCACTGGCGAATGGCAGCAACTGGCCCAGACTCTTCAGAGGTTGTCGCACGAAAACGACCGCTTTGGGCACGTTGCCGAATGCCACGAACGGCTTCTGACTGGAGTCGAACTGGACAACCCGAAAGCGGCCTGTCGTGAACGACTCGTTACGCTGCACAGCTGCCGCTCAGCCGGAAGCCGCGAACGGTTGCAAGGGGTCGTGCAGTGCATGTCGAACCGGAGAGCGTTCCCTTTTCCCCCCAGTGCTACCCTCGGCTAG
>DASXRN010000419.1:0-9330 GCA_036506595.1 Polaromonas sp.
TGCGCAGCGCGGCCGATGCCACGGCGCTCGGCGTGGCCGTGATCTTCCAGGAGTACTCACTGGTGCCGCACCTGAGCATTGGCCAGAACATTTACCTGGGCCGCGAGCCGCTGAATCGGTTCGGTCTGGTCGACCATGCACGCATGCACCGGGACGCACGCGCCATGCTGGACCGGCTGAGCCTGGATCTGGACACACGACGCGAGGTGCAGGGCCTGGGCGTGGCGCAGCAGCAGATGGTGGAGATCGCCAAGGCCTTGTCGCAAAGCGCCCGCGTGCTGGTGCTCGACGAGCCGACGGCGGCCTTGTCCGACCGCGAAACCGCCAAACTGTTTGAAGTCATCGCCGAGCTGAAGAAGCAGGGCGTGGCCATGGCCTACATCTCGCACCGCATGGAAGAGGTGTTCCGCCTCGGCGACCGCGTGACGGTGCTGCGTGACGGCAAACACGTAGCCACCTTGCCGGCCGGGGAAGCCACGCCCGATGACCTGGTGACGATGATGGTGGGTCGCAAGGTCGACATGAGTTATCACCGCGGCGAGCGGCCGGTGCCCGGCCCGTGTCTCCTCAACGTGGAAGCGATCTCGGCCGCCAACGGCATCCGCGATGTCACGCTCAAGGTGCATGCCGGCGAGATCGTCGGCCTGAGTGGCCTGGTGGGTTCGGGCCGTACCGAAGTGGCCCGCGCGATCTTTGGCGCCGACAAACTCACCAGCGGGCGCGTCAGCTTTGGCGGGCAGGCCCTGCGGGGTTCACCCACCCATGCGCGCCAGCTCGGCCTGGGCCTGATCCCCGAGAGCCGCAAGCAGCAGGGCCTGGCGCTGCTGCGCACGGTGTGCGACAACCTCCTGCTGGCCGGCCTCGGGCGGCTGTTTCCGTCGCGCCTGTACCGGCCGGCCGTGGGCCATGCCGAAGGGCGCCGCCGCATCAACCAGCTGCGCATCGCCACGCCGGGTCCGCGCACGCCGGCGCAGTCGCTGTCCGGCGGCAACCAGCAAAAAATCGTGATCGGCAAGTGGCTGGTCGCGGGCACGCGGCTGTTCATTTTTGACGAACCGACGCGCGGTATCGACGTGGGCGCCAAGGAAGAAATCTTCCGACTGATCGACGAACTGGTGCACCAGGGCTGCGCCGTGCTGATGATCAGCTCCGAACTCGGCGAGGTGGTGCGCGTCTGCGACCGCGCTTATGTGATGAAGGACCGCAAGCTGGCAGGTGAACTGCCGCGCGACCAACTCTCGGAGGCCAACCTGCTCAGGCTGGCAATGCAGCATGGTTAATACTATCAATTCAATAGCTGGTGGCGCCCGTGGAATAAGGGCTACGGCCAAATTAGGCACTGTTCCCGGAGCGGCCTGGCTGTTGCTGCTGCTGTGCGCGGTGTTCAGCCTGGTCACACCCGACTTTCTGAGCGGCGCCAACCTGCGCAATGTCTTGCTGCAGGGGACCATCCTGCTGCTGCTGGCATTGCCGATGACACTGATCATCCTGACCGAAGGCCTCGATTTGTCGATGGGTGCCTCGCTGTCGCTGTGCACGGTGGTGCTGGCGGTGGTGCAGATCGCCACCGGCTCGATTTTGCTGGGCTTCGTGGCGGCGCTGCTGGTGGCGCTGGCCATTGGCCTGGCCAACGGTGCGCTGATCGCCGCGTTTGACCTGCCGCCGTTTGTTGTCACGCTGGGCACCCTGGGCGCGGCCCAGGGCCTGGCGCTGGTGGCCGCCGAAGGGCGCACCACCATGGGCGTGGCAGAAGGTCTGCGCTGGTTCTGGGAAGGCAGCCTGCTCGGCGTGGCGACCCCGTTGTGGATGGCCGCGCTGGTCTGGGCGGTGATTCACACCCTGCTGTACCACACGCGTTTTGGCACCCGGGTGTTTGCGCTCGGCGGTAACCGCGAGGCGCTGCGCTTCGGCGGCATCTCGGTCAAGTGGTCGCTGCTCTGGATTTACGCGCTGGGCGGTGCCTGTGTGGGCCTGGCGGCCCTGTTGATGACGGCCAGGGTCAACGGCGGCCATCCGACCGCTGCGATCGGGCTGGAGTTTGATGCGATTGCCGCGGTGGCCGTCGGCGGCACGGCCTTCGAGCGCGGCAAGGGCAGCTTGAGTGGCACCGTGTTGGGCGTGCTGGCAGTCGGTGTCATGCGCAACGGTTTGAACCTGCTGTCCATGCCGTCGTCGGTCCAGGTGGCCGCTGTCGGTGTGGTGGTGATCGCCGCGCTGTGGGTGGACGCTGCAAGGGGAAAATCATGAATGCGATTGTTCAACCGGCCCTGAGCGGGCCACGCGGCGCACAGCTGTCGCCCGAGCAGCGCGCGCTGGTGTTGCGCCTGGCCGTGCTATGTGTGTTGGGGCTGGTGCTGACCCTGGCCAGCCCGGCCTTTCTCACGCCGGGCAATCTGCTCAACGTGCTGCGCCAGGCCAGCCTGATGTTCCTGATCGCTTCCGGCCTGACGCTGGTTATTCTGTGCGGCGGCCTTGATCTGTCGATTGGTGCCAACGTGGCCCTGTCGGCCTGCCTGGCCGGCACGGTGATCAAGGGCACGGGCTCGGTGCTGCTGGGCTGCGCGGTCGGTGCCGGTTGCGGCCTGGCGATTGGTGTGCTCAACGGCCTGATGGTCACCGCGCTGCGCATTCCACCGTTCATCGCGACCTACGGCATGTTGTGGATATTGCACGGCGTGACCTACTGGTTCATGAACGGTGAAACCATTCACGGCTTTCCACCCGGGTTCCGCGCGCTGGGCAGCGGCTATTTCGGCGGTGTGCCGCTGCCGGTTTATCTGATGCTGTCGGTGCTGCTGGCCGGCACGGTATTGATGCAGTACACCACCTGGGGCCAGGAGGTCTACGCCACCGGTGCCAATGCCGAATCGGCCGAGCTGTCCGGCGTGCCGGTCTTCACGCGCCGCCTGACGGTCTATGCCGCGAGCGGCCTGATGGGCGGGCTCGCTTCGCTGGTGTTCCTGGCGCGGCTCAACTCGGCCGAAGGCGACATGGGTGAATCGCTCACCCTGCAGGCGATTGCGGCCGTGCTGATCGGCGGAACCTCGCTGTTTGGCGGTACCGGCACCCTGGTTGGCACCCTGATCGGCGGCCTGATCCTGACCGTGGTGCTCAACGGCATGAACCTGCTCGGCGTCAGCGCCAACTGGCAGCCGCTGATCACGGGGGTGATCGTGATTCTTTCCGTGCTCTCGGACGCCCTGGCGCGCAAGCGCCGCGGCGCCTGAGATTTTTTTATTTCAATAACAGGAGACAAGGCATGAACTTCAAGACAACCCTGCAAGGTACATCAATTGCTATCTGTTTTATAGCAGGTTGCGCACTATCCACGGTGGCTACGGCCCAATCCGGCGAAAAAATCGCGGTGTTTACCAAGAACCAGACCAACCCCTTCTTCCAGGTTGTGCGCCTTGGTGCCGACAGCGCCGCCAAGCAGATGGGCGCCGTGGTGACGCATTACGTGCCGACCAAGCCGGACAGCATTCCCGAGCAGCTGTCGCAGGTCGACGACGTGGTCATCAAAAAACCCAACGCCATTGTGTTCACGCCGGTGGACTACAAAGCCATGGGAGCGGGTGTGCTGAAGATGAACGCGGCCGGCATCCCGGTGGTCAACATCACCGACCGCTCCGAGGCCGGCAAGTTTGTCTCCTTCGTCGGTGCCAGCGACTATGAACTCGGGCTGGTCACGGCGCGCCATCTGTTCAAAAGCATGGGCGGCAAGGGCAACGTTGTGATACTCGACGGCGTCAAGGGCTCCATCGTTTCGACGGACCGCGCACGCGGTTTCGCCGAAGCGCTCAAGGCCTACCCGCAGGTCAAACTGCTGGCGTCGCAGCCGGGCAACTTCCAGCGCCTGCAGGGCCTGCAGGTCATGGAGAACCTGATGCAGACCCACCCGCAGATCGACGGCGTGCTGGCCGCCAATGACGCGATGGCGGCGGGTGCGATCGAAGCGCTCGAGGGCGCGAACCGCAAGGCGCTGGTGGTCGGCATCAACGGCACCAAGGAAGCGGTCGATGCAATCAAGGCCGGCAAGATGCTGGCCAGCGGCGACTACAACGGTTTCCTGCAGGGCTGCGTCGGCACCATGGCGGCGATCCGCGAGCTGCGCAAGCTGCCGGTGCCCAAGGAAGTGGTGTTCAAGGCGGCAGTGATCGACAAGAGCAACTACCAGGCCGCCGACATGCCGGCCGACAAGCGCAGCTGCCCGGCATGGGACGAGGCCATCAAGGGTTGATCATGATTTATGTCCTGACCCTGATCGACAAACCCGACAGCCTGCCGCTGCGCCAGCGCATGCGGCCCGAGCACAAGGCCTACCTGGGGGCCGTGGCTGACCGCATCGCCTTCGCCGGGCCACTCACGTCCGACGACGGCCAGACCATGATCGGTAGCCTGCTGGCCATCGATTTCGAATCGCGTGACGCGGCCCATGCCTGGCTGGTCAGCGAGCCGTTCACCAGGGCTGGCCTGTACGCCAGTACTAGCATTCATGCCTTTGTGAACCTGTGGCCGCAAAAGGCCGGGTTTGCACCGGCGGCATAAGCACAGAGAAGGGGAGAGCGCATTGATCAAACACATCGTGATGTGGAATGTCCGCGGCGCTACGCCGGCGGAAAAAGTCCAGGACATAGCGCTGCTCACGCGCAGCTTCGAGTCGCTGCGCGGGCGCATTCCGGGGCTGCTGCACCTCGAGGTGGGTGTCGATTCCAGTGGCATCGACTACGCCTGCGATGTGGTGCTGTATTCGGAGTTCGAGACGCAGGCTGCGCTCGATGCCTATGCGTCGCATCCCGAGCATTTGCGGGTCAAGCAGGCCCTGGGCGACATGCGGGTGGCGCGCTATCAGGTGGACTACGCCGCGGCCTGAGGATTAAAAATTGAATCGGAGAAACCAGAAATGAAAGTACTCGGAATTTCGGGCAGCCTGCGCAAAGGCTCCTACAACACCTTGGCGTTGCGCGCCGCCCAGAAGCTGGTGCCGCAGGGCATAAGCATGGAGATCGCCGACATCTCGCAGGTGCCGATGTACAACGACGATGTGCGGGCCACCGGCGTGCCCGAAGCGGTCCAGGTGCTCAGGGAGCAAGTCCGCCTGGCGGATGCGGTGCTGTTGGTCACGCCGGAATACAACTTCTCGATTCCGGGCGTACTGAAAAATACACTGGACTGGCTGTCGCGCCCACCCGAGCCGCCTTTTGAAGGCAAGCCCGTGGCCATCATGGGGGCCAGCCCGGGCGTTGTGGGCACGGCACGCGTGCAGTACCACCTGCGGCAGGTGCTGGTGTTCATGAACACATTTACCGTGAACAAGCCTGAGGTCTTCATCAACCAGGCACCAGGCAAGTTCGGACCGGACGGCGAGCTGACTGATGAACCCACCGCGCAGATCATCACGCAGTTGCTGGTGTCGCTCCAAGAGCTCAAACAACGCATTGGTTGAGACGGCAATAGCGGCTTTTTCTTGAGCCCGCCCTTGATCACCGATTGGCATTTCTACGCCATCGCCATTCCCGCCGTGCTGCTGCTGGGCATCAGCAAAAGCGGTTTTGGCGCGGGCTTTGGTTCACTTGCGGTACCGATGATGGCGCTGGCCGTCACGGTGCCGCAGGCCGCCGCGATGTTGATGCCGCTGTTGCTGCTGATGGACCTGCTGGGGCTGGCAGCCTTCCGCAAGGACTTCGACATGAAGTTCCTGAAGTTCCTGATTCCTTTTGGACTGGTCGGCACCGTGATTGGCGCGCTGTTGTTCAAGGTGCTGGACGCCAAACTGGTGGCCGCCATTGTGGGCGGTTTTACGCTGCTGTTTTTGGCGCAGCGCCTGCTGTTTCCGCCCCAACCCGACAGCCCGCCGCCGCCGAAATGGCTGGGCGCGATTTTGACGGCGACCTCGGGCTTTACCAGCTTTGTGGCCCATGCCGGCGGCCCGCCGCTGAGCGCCTATGTCATTCCGCTGCGGCTCAGCCCCATCAAGTTCACCGCCACCATGGCGGCTTTCTTTTTTGTGATCAACCTCTCCAAGTGGATTCCCTACGCCTGGCTGGGTCTGCTCGACTTGCGCAACATGGCCACCTCGCTGGTGCTGCTGCCATTGGCACCGGTCGGCGTCTGGATCGGTGTGCGCCTGGCCAGGCGCATCAGCCCGGTCTGGTTTTACCGCGTGCTGTATATCGGCATGTTCCTTACCGGCATCAAGCTGCTGTGGGATGCCATGCACTAGAGCATTTTTTGCTACAAAATATATAGCTGCTTGCGCCCGTCTTGCTTGGGCTGTAGGCTTTTTTTGACCCATGTTTCAGTCATACCAGACCTTGGGCCGGCGCTGCGCCAGCTGGGCGCGTTCCTGCGCCATCTGTTCTTCCAGCTGCAGCCGCCCCTGCGTGGCCACGGCGATGACCTTGGTGCGGTCTTTGCGGTGCGGGTACATCTGCTCGAACAATTCAAGGTTGTGCTGGCGAAAGCGCATGGCGGTTTGGCGGGCTTCGTGCGGCGGCTGGCCCAGCAACTCGAGCACGGTGCGGGCGCTGCGCAGGCTGGACTCGAACACCTCGCGCTCGACGCGCATCACGCCGCGGTCGCGCAGCGCGTTCCAGTGCGTCACGTCACGCGCCCGCGCCACGATTTGCAGGTGCGGAAAGTGCTCGTTCACCAGGTCCACGATTTTCAGCGACTGCTCCATGTCGTCCACCGACAACACCAGGATTTTGGCGCCGGCGGCACCGGCCGTGCGCAACAGGTCCAGCCGGGTGGCATCGCCGTAAAACACGCGGTAGCCGAAGGCGCGCACGGTTTCAACCATGTCGGCGTCGTGCTCCAGCACGGTGGCACTTATGCCTTGCGCCAGCAGCATGCGGCCCACGATCTGGCCGTAGCGGCCAAAACCGGCAATGATGATGGGCGCGGCCTGCTGCTCGGAGATTTCTTCGAGCTGGGGCGTGTTGCAGTTGGCATAACGCGGCAGCAGCAGCTTGTCGATGGCCAGCAGCAGCAGCGGGCTGACCAGCATGGACAGCGCCACCGCACCGATCAGCAGCGAGGCGGTTTCGGGCGCAAACACCTGCGCACCGGCAGCGGCCTGAAACACCACAAAGGCAAATTCGCCGCCCTGTGCCAGCAGCAGGGCAAACACCGGACGCTCCTGGTAGGGCAGCTTCATGAGGGTGGCCAGGCCGTAAATCAGCGCTAGTTTCAGGCTGAGGAAGCCCAGCAAGATGACGGCCATCAGCCCCGGCGACTTCATCAGCACGCCAAAGTCAATGCTCATGCCGACGGCGATGAAAAACAGGCCCAGCAGCAAGCCTTTAAAGGGCTGAATATCGGTTTCCAGCTCGCGCCGGTATTCGCTTTCGGCCAGCAGCACGCCTGCCAAAAAAGCGCCCAGCGCCATCGACAAGCCTACCAGTTGCATCAGCGCGGCAATACCGACCACCAGCAGCAGCGATGCGGCGGTGAAAATTTCGGGCGTGCCGCTGTTGGCTATCCAACGCAGCAGTGGGCGCAGCAGCAGCCGGCCACCCAAAATGATGCCGCCGACAACCGCTATGATTTTGATAGCCTCAAGCCCCCGATTTGAATGGGCTAGAGCCTCATTTCCTTCTGAGGTGCCAGCCAGGAGCGGCAGCAGCGCCAAAATCGGGATGGCGGCCACGTCCTGAAACAGCAGGATCGAAAACCCGGCCTGCCCGCTGGACGTGGGCATCAGGTTGCGTTCGCCCATGGTTTGCAGCGCGATGGCGGTGGACGACAGCGCCAGGCCCAGGCCAGCCACCAGCGCCGTCTGCCAGCCCACGCCAAACGCCATGGCCGCACCGGTGAGCAATCCAGCGCAGCCCAGCACCTGGGCGCTGCCCCAGCCAAAGATGGGGCGGCGCAAATTCCACAAGCGCTGGGGCTCCAGCTCCAGGCCCACCAGAAACAGCATCAGCACCACGCCAAACTCGGCAAAGTGAAGAATGTCCTGCACATTGGTGACCAGGCCCAGCCCCCAGGGGCCAATGCCAATGCCGGCGGCCAGGTAGCCAATGATGGAGCCCAGGCCGAGTTTTTTGGCCAGCGGCACGGCCACGACGGCGGCGGAAAGATAAATGAAGCTGTTGGTCAGCCAGGCAGGTGCACTCTCCACTTATTTGGCTCCCGTAGTTGCTGAGTCCTGATGTTCAACCGGCCGGTCTGTCATGGGCACCAGGCAAGCCGGGCATTGCTCCAGCTCGTCGAGTTCGGGCCATGCGGGGTAGCTTTGCAGGCGCTGGCTGAAGGTTTCGATATGTTGGGCGACGGCTTCCTTGCCGACGCGGTGCGCGCCGTGCAGCACCAGCGGGGGCAAAAACCGCATGCCGCACACCACGACGCTCTGTTCGTAAGCCGGCAAAAAGGCATCGAAAAAATAGCGGTTGTAGCCCTGCGGGTGGTAAGACGTTTCGGGGCCGCCTGTGGTAGCGACCAGCCACACATCCTTGCCTTGCAGTGCATTGCCACCTTCGCCGTAAGCCCAACCGTAAGTCAGCACGTCATCCAGCCAGAGCTTTTGCAGGGCGGGCATGGAATACCACTGGATCGGGTGCAGCAACACCACCAGCTGCGCCCGGGCCAGCGCGGTTTGTTCGCGCGCCACGTCAATCGCGTAGTCCGGGTAGCTCGAATAAAGGTCTTGCACCTGCACCCGCGGCAGCGCCTGTGCGGCCCGCATCAGCGGCCGGTTGACCCGCGATTCGCGCCAGCTGGGGTGGGCGGCAATCACGTAGATATCGGTGTCCGCGGTTTTAGGGGTGGTTTGATTGGCAGTCATGAGGCCTGTGTCCATGCCGTTACCATAGCGGAAAATCAAGCCAGCCCAGTCCGGCAAAGGCCCAGCAGCAGAGGAGATTCATATGCCCGTGGTTGTGATTGCCAATCCGAAGGGGGGCGTCGGCAAAACGACGCTGGCCACCCATGTTGCCGGCTACTATGCCAGCCGGGGCCATGCCGTCATGCTGGGCGATGCCGACAGGCAGCAGTCCTCCAAGCTGTGGCTGGGTTTGCGCCCGCCGCCTGCCCGGCCCATTGCAACCTGGGACGTGAACGCCGACCTGATTGTCAAACCGCCCCGAGGCACGACACATGTGGTGCTGGACACGCCCGGCGGCTTGCACGGCTGGCGCTTCAGGGACGTGATCAAACTGGCCGACAAGGTGATCGTGCCGCTGCAGCCCAGCGTGTTTGACATCTTTGCCACGCGCAGTTTTCTGGACGAACTGGACGAACTGGCCGAGCACCGCCATGCCGGCAAGCTGCAGGTGGGCATAGTGGGCATGCGGGTCGATTCGCGCACGATTGCGGCCGACAAGCTGC
>DASXRN010000420.1:0-10440 GCA_036506595.1 Polaromonas sp.
AACACCACGCTCACCAGCGTGATGCCGGCCCATGTGATTTACCCCAAGGTCGATGCCCGTCCGGCGGGGTTTTCAGAAAAATGGCTGACCTTCATCCTGCGCGGCCAGCTCGGTTTTGGCGGTGCGATTTTCAGCGACGACCTGAGCATGGCCGGCGCGCGCCTGATTGACGGCAAGGAAGTCAGCTATACCGAGGCGGCGGTCACGGCCCTCAATGCCGGTTGCGACATGGTGCTGCTGTGCAACCAGTCAGTGGGCGAGGGCAAGCCAGTGGACGAGCTGCTCGACGGCATGGCCGAGGCGCTGGTCAAAGGGCAGTGGGAGGCGCTGGAGTCCAGCGAGATGCGCCGGCTTGATCTGCTGCCCATGACGCCGGCCCACGAATGGGACGAGCTGATGTTGCACCCCGCTTACATGCATGCGATGGGCTTGATTCCCTGAGGCGGGTCTCGCCGGGAATCTTGGGATTTGCTATCAATTGAGTAGCTTCTTGCGCCCGCTTTATAAGGGCTGGAGCGTAATTTGATGCTGAATCATCAAGATTCTTGAGTCTGCATTGATCTCGACTGCCCGGCCGCTTGTCTGCCCGTCTGCCGGGCTTTCATGTTGATGAACCGCCCGGTGCGGACCCGCATGCCGGGTGGTGTGGGGGCTGGAGGCTAGCAACCTCCGGCTACCCGATTAGATTACTTCTCTCCAACTGACGAGAACTCAACATCCGACACAACGTCGTTTGAGCCAAACGAGACAATGAGAGCTTTACTATAGAACTTCATGTTGAACGCGTTGCCCTTGGCGTGGCTATAGCTATACACAGCTGCCGTTTCGCCTTGCTTCTTAATCAGTGGGTAGATTGCGTCGCCGTTGGGTTTGCCGAGAACAGCTAGAACCTCCGCGCGAGTTGTCTTGCCTTTGACGATGCTCGGAATCTTCGACTCGTCAAATTCCGTCGCATCTTGCGGGAACGAGCTCACGAACTCCTGACCGACTAGCAAGTCGTTGAACGTGGAGAAGACCATGGCCCGTGCCGGTACAACGCCGGGATAGCGACCAGTGCCGGCGCCCTCCGCATATGCATACCGCGCTGTCTTGATCTTCTGATCGTTCTTGAGTGCCTCGCCAACCTGTCCGGGTGTACCCATGACGCGAGGCACATCGGTGGCGGTTGACTTCCCAACCACCAGCGCTTGTGGGTCGGGACGTTTGAAGTTGGTGCCGGCACATCCCGAAAGAACGGCCGTGGTAAGGACAGCGACAAGGAATCGAAGTGAGATGGTCATAGATTGTTAGTTAGTTGAATTGCGCAGCACTCTTCTTCTCGAATTTCCTCAGCGGCTGCAATCGCGTAGGAAACCATATCAACGTTCGCGGTAACTGGCGCGGAACGGCATGACGACATTGGTCCAGAATGAAATGAAGGCCAATGGCGTCATGCTGTGGAGCATCCGGTTGACCAAGGGGTTAGGGACGTGTGCTTCATTTGTTCTTGTGCTCCCAAAAGTAATTTAGACCGCAAAATCTGCGGATGTATCGGCGACCGCAGTTCAGTTTAATCTGGACACGAAACTCCCTGACCAGATCAGAAAGCGATTTGTTACAGGCTATAGCTGTTGAGGCCAGAGGCGTTGCCTGCTTCGGGTGGCGCATTCTGCTGTGGGCAGGCGCTCTAGGCATGGCCAGGCCCGGCATGAAATCGGCAGCTAGCCCAAGAAATACGGGCGCAAATAGCTATAAAAAATGGAGCAAATCTGGCTGGCCGCGTCTTTCGCCATCGCGCGGCGCCAGGCTTTCATGGTCGCTGGGCTGCCTGACATAAGCCTTCCCGTCGATACGCTGGAGTGTTGTGGTTTGGGTGCGGTTGGTTGCTATTATTTAAATAGCTGGTTGCGCCCGTAACGCTTGGGCTATAGGCTGTTTTTATGCAGAATGGATATTCTTCGGCGCTCAGATGCCCGACCGTGACCGCGCATTTCGTGTCCACTACCGGGGCCGGGCAGTCTGAGGTATCGTCAAATCCTTTTCGTCCACCTTTCCTTTGTTTGGGAGTACTCACCATGAAATCAATCCAACGCAGGGCAGCCATGCTGCTAGTCGGTGCAATGGCGGCAGGCGGGGTGCTGGCGCAGTCGGCGGCACCGGTTCGTGTCGGTTCCAAAATCGACACCGAGGGCAAGCTGCTGGGCAACATGATTGTCCTGGCGCTGGAGGCCCATGGCATCAAGACTGAAAACAAAGCCTCGCTGGGCAACACCAAGGTCGTGCGCGGCGCCATCACGGCGGGCGAAATTGATCTTTACCCGGAGTACACCGGCAACGGCGCTTTTATTTTCTCGGAAGAGTCCAGCCCGGTCTGGAAGAACGCCAAGGCGGGCTACGAGCGCGTCAAAACGCTGGACTACGACAAAAACAAGATCGTCTGGCTCGAGCCCTCGCCGGCCAACAACACTTGGGCCATTGCCATTCGCAAAGAGGTGGCGACGGCCAACAAGCTCAAGACGCTGGACGACATGGGCAAATGGGTCACGGGCGGTGGGCAGTTCAAGCTGGCGGCATCGGCCGAGTTTGTCGAGCGCTCTGATGCGCTGCCGGCGTTTCAGACGGCCTACAACTTCAAGCTCAAGCCCGACCAAATCCTGACGCTGGCCGGTGGTGATACGGCGGTAACGATACGCGCGGCTGCCGAAAAAACCTCTGGCGTGAACGCCGCTATGGCCTACGGCACCGATGGTGCGGTGGCTGCGCTGGGCCTGGTGATCATGGAAGACCCAAAGGGCGTGCAACCTATTTACGCGCCCACGCCCATCATTCGGGAAGAAGCGCTCAAGAAAAACCCAAAAATCAGGGACGTACTGGCCCCGGTGTTCAAGGTGCTGGACGGCCCAACCCTGCAGGCATTGAACGCGAAGATTCAGCTTGACGGACAGGATGCCAAAAAGGTTGCTTCGGATTTCCTGAAGTCCAAGGGGCTGCTGAAGTAAGCGTCCTTGCTTGCGTCGAAGCAGACAGGCGTGAAGGAAGCTGTGGGCACCGATAACGCTGATTCTGGAGACCCTTCGGCATCGCCTCCTCTGCGATGGAGCCCCGTCCTGGTGGCCATGTCGTTCATGGGGGTGTGCGTGCTTTACGGCTTGCCGTTTTTGCGCGTGGCGCCTAACCGTCTGGTCTCGGGCGAGCCCGTTTCCTTAATTGCAGTGCTGCAGGTGCTGCAAGGCCCTGGGTGGCTGCTGGTGGCTTGCATGGCCAGCTTGCTGCTGGCCGCATTTTTCAAACCCGGTCGCGCACTGCTGTGGTCCGTGGTCATGGTTTCCTGTGTGCTGGTGAACGGCCTGATCTGGCTCGCAGGCCGGTATGCGTCCTTCGTCGCCGAGGCCGAGTCGCCCCTTGCCCGGACCTCACTGGGTGGCGCATTCTGGGCCGTGTTGCTGCTTTTGGGCCTGATTGCGGCGGATGGGGTGCAGCGCCTGCGGGTGGGTGGCGCGCAGCGCTTTGCCGTCGTCGCGGCCGTGCTGAGCCCGGTGGGCTTCACGCTGTCGGCCGGTTGGTGCGACGACCTTTCCATCATGAAAGAGTATGCAAACCGCTCAGATATCTTTATGGGCGTGGTCGTGCGGCACATTCAGATCGTGATGGTGGCGGCGGCCTTCACCCTGTGCATTGGCCTGCCATTGGGCTGGCTGGCCTGTAAAAAGACCAGGATCGCCGGCGCGCTGTTTCCGCTGCTGAACATCATTCAAACCATCCCCTCGATAGCCTTGTTTGGCCTGTTGATGGCACCCCTGGCCCTGCTGGCGGCGGCCTTGCCCGCGCTCGCCAGGTCAGGCATCAGTGGCGTAGGCCTGGCGCCGGCCGTGATTGCGCTGACCCTGTATGGTTTGCTGCCGGTTGTCAGGGGCACGGTGGCCGGCCTGGAGCAGGTTCCGTCCGGTGTGATTGACGCAGCCACCGGCATGGGCATGACGCGCTTGCAGATTTTCGGGCGTATCGAGCTCCCCCTGGCCCTGCCGGTTGTCTTGGGGGGCGTGCGCACCGCCATCATTCAGGCCGTGGGGCTGGCTGCCGTCACCGCGCTCATTGGGGCGGGTGGGCTGGGTGCCATCATGTTTGAAGGGCTTTTTAGCAGCGCGCAGGATCTGGTGTTGCTGGGCGTCGTGCCCATCATCGTTCTGGGGGCACTGGCCGATGCTGTCTTCAAGACCCTGATCAGCCTGGCCAGCTTCACCAGACCCCCACAGAGCGCGCGTGCATGATCGAATTTCAGAACATCAGCAAGTCCTACGGCCCTGTCACCGCGATAGACGGGCTGAGCCTCAAGATTGAGCGCGGGGAGTTTGTGGTCCTGATTGGCGCTTCGGGCTCGGGCAAGTCCACCATGCTGAAGATGATCAACCGCATGGAAAGCCATGATGCGGGAAGAATCCTTTTCGATGGCGAAGAAATCTACAGCTTCAAGGTGCGCGACCTGCGCCTGCGCATGGGCTACGCCATCCAGTCTGTGGGCTTGTTTCCGCACTGGACGGTGGAGCGCAACATTGCCACCGTGCCCCAGATGCTGGGCTGGACGGCGCAGAAAATCCGCGATCGCGTCACCACGCTGCTGCAGTTGTTCGACCTTGACCCTGAGACCTATAGAACACGTTACCCGCACCAGCTGTCGGGCGGCCAGCAGCAGCGCGTGGGCGTGGCCCGCGCCCTGGCAGCCGACCCCGATGTGTTGTTGATGGACGAGCCGTTTGGCGCCCTGGACCCGGTGATTCGGGCGTCGTTGCAACTGGAGATGAAGCGCGTTCACCAAGCCTCCGGAAAAACCATCGTGATGGTGACCCACGACGTTGACGAGGCCTTGCGCCTAGCCACCAAAATCGTGCTGCTCGACCAAGGCAAGATCGTGCAGGTGGCTGCGCCGCTGGCGCTTTTGGCCACGCCCGCCAACGCCTTCGTGGTCGACTTTGTGGGCCGCAGCGATATCGGTATCAAACTCTTGTCGCTGCAGTCTGCCCAAGGCCTCGCACGGGAGGAGCCCAGGCAAGCAGGCCCCAGCCTGCCCGTGGCGACAACGCTGCGTGAGGCCGTGTCTTATCTAGCCATGCACCAGCTCGCAGTGGTTAATTTGACGGATGCCTCCGGCGCCCACGCGGGCGTGCTGCATGCCGCTGATATTTTCAGCAAAGTTGAGCCTTCTCATGCCTAGCGCAGGAGCGGTTGGTGCTTCAAGGGTGCCGGGCCAGCTGGGTCGCCTGGCCAGGGACGAGCTGTTGTGGGCCACGCTGATGCTGGCCGCGCTGCTGGTCTGGTTACCGCATTCGCAGCCCTTTTTCTCCAGCCTTTTTCCCAAGCTCGATCGTCCGGTTTATAGCCAGGAGCCGTTTGCGCAACTGCTGTGGCAACACTGCAAGCTGGTGGGCGTGTCCAGTGCGATTTCTGTTCTGCTTGGAAGCGCCATCGCGATCTGGATTACACGCCCAATCGGGCGGCAGTTCCAGCCGGTGGTGGAGACTGTGGTGTCCATGGGGCGGACCTTTCCGCCCGTGGCGGTGCTGGCGGTGGCGGTGCCTGTGGTGGGCTTTGGCGAACTGCCGGCACTCATTGCCCTGGCCTTGTACGGCTTGCTGCCCGTGGTGCAAGGCACCGTGTCGGGCTTGCAGTCGGTTCCGGAGTCGGTCCGCCAGTCGGCCAGCGGCATGGGAATGTCGCCCTGGCAGTGTTTGCGGCAGGTCGAAACCCCTTTGGCGCTGCCGGTCTGGATTTCCGGCGTGCGCACCTCCGTCATCATCAACATAGGCACCGCAGCCATCGCCTCCACCGTGGGCGCAAAAACCCTGGGTTCACCGATTATTGTCGGACTCAGCGGTTTCAACACCGCTTATGTGTTGCAGGGGGCGGTGCTGGTGGGGATGCTGGCCGTGGTGACCGACATGGCTTTTGAACGCTTGTCTCGCCTTGCCGCGTGGAAGCGCTGACTGCTCGGCTAGGCCGCTGGCCACGCCAGCTTGCCCGCCGCATCCATGTGCGTCAGGTACACGCGCAGGTCAAACTCATACTGGTGGTACTGCGGCTCCATGTGGGTGCAAAGCTGGTAAAAGGCCTTGTCATGGGCTTTTTCCTTGATGTGGGCCAGTTCGTGCACCGCAATCATCTTTAAAAACTCCAGCGGCACCTCCTTGAACAGCGTGGCCACGCGGATTTCGCGTTTGGCCTTGAGCTTGCTGCCTTGCACCCTTGAGACCGTCGTGTGCGTGCCCAGCGCGTGCGCAATCACATGGAGCTTGCTGTCAAACGCGACCTTGGACAGCGGCTCCGCGTTGCGCAGAAAATCGTTTTTCAGCGCCATCACATAGTCGTACAAGGCCTTGTCGGTCCGTACGCCATGCGTGTGGCGGTATTTGGCCAGCAGCATGGTGCCCAGCCGACCCTGCACCAGGAGCTGCTGCACCTGTGTTGTCAGCTTGTCGGGGTAGCCCGAGAGGTATTTCATCGCTGCAGGGGGTGTCATGGATTTGCTACTGAATTAATAGCTGCTTGCGCCCGTGGATAGTGGGCTGGATGTCGATTTTATAGGGAAAATCCTTGAAACCCTGGCGGATGCAGGTTCACCGTGGCATGAAAAAACGGCGCTTTGATGGACTCAAAGCGCCGTTTTCAAAGGCCTGGTCGCGCGGCGATCAGCCGGGTGACTGGCCGTGACGGGTATCAGTGTGCGCCGGCAAACAGGTTTCCCTGAAACGTCCTGGTGTCACTACGGCTGGATTTCTGCTTGGACCAGGCCGTGAGCAGCACCATGGAGGCAAAGCCGCCGACAATCAGCACCGGGTAAGCCCCCATGATCTCGAGCAGCGAGTACTTGTTGTTGAGCGGACGGCCAATGCCCAGCATCGCAGCATAGAACCAGGACACGCCCGACACCGCGCCGGTAAACAGGGCCAACATGCGGTGGTTAAATGACAGCTTGAGCAGCGAGCCGGCTTTTTGCATCAGCGGCAGCACGTATTTGTGCAGCGCAAAGCCGTTCAGCGTCAGCAATGCCACGATCGCTATCTTGGATTGCAATTTCGGATTGGCGAAATAGCCCCAGCCCTTGAAGTAGGCGTCCAGCGAAATGATGGCCACCCCGGTGATCCACAGCACAATCAGCGCACGGGACACGGTGGTCTGCAGCTCTGACAGGTGCTTGGAATCCAGCTTCTCGGCCGGATCGGCCTTGAAGAGCTGTTTGACCATGGCAATATCGCTCATGAGAACGAGGCCAATGGCCACACAACAGGCGATAAGGTGCAGGTACACAATACCCATGCGCGTGAATTCAATATTCATTGATATAAGTCCTTAAGTTTTAAGAATGACAGGGGATAACTCGGATATGCCCTTGTGTCGGGCGGATGGGAGAAACACCCCCGCGAAAACTCCCGGGCTCAAATGTGACAGAACTTGCCTATGCTGTCTGCATGGTTATGAAACCTTATGTAGCGGCGAAGAGTGTTGTTTTTTTGATAATTTCACCTAGACGGCGAACTCTAAATGTGCGAAAAGCACAGTAATTCCGAGGGTTTACGCTAATTTGCCGTCACTGTTGCCCGGCGGCAACAATTCAGGCAATGGCCTTGACTTTAGTATTTTTCTTACATAATGCTCCCGATTTGCCCTGTTTTGGTGCGAAGTTCTGGCCCTAAAAGGCGATCGATCCGCCCGTTTTGGCGGTAGCAGCAGGGTTTTTTAGGGGAGCTTTGGCGCGTCTGGGGTGTCCGGATGCCAGCCGGGGGCGACTCCCAGCCGCCTGGTCGGGCCGGTGATCCAGCCCCGTCTGCGGCGCTTGTCAGGCGTGTCTCAGGCTTCCCGACGCAGGGCGGGAAACAAGATCACATCGCGAATGCTGGGGCTGTCGGTCAGCAGCATCATCAGCCGGTCTATGCCCACGCCGCAGCCGCCGGTGGGCGGCATGCCGTATTCGAGCGCGCGGATGAAGTCATGGTCGTAGAACATGGCTTCGTCGTCGCCGCTGTCCTTGGCCGCCACCTGGGCGTTGAAACGGGCCGCCTGTTCTTCGGCGTCGTTCAGCTCGCTGAAGCCGTTGCCAAATTCGCGGCCGGTGATGTAGAGCTCAAAGCGCTCGGTGACTTCGGGCCGGCTGTCGTTGGCGCGCGCCAGTGGCGAGATTTCCGTCGGGTGCTCCATGATGAAGGTCGGCTGCCAGAGCTTTTCTTCGACCGTTTCCTCGAAATACAGCACCTGCAGGCTGGCCAGGGAACGGGTGGACAGCCGGTCTTTGGCTTCGGTGCAGCCCAGTTTCTTGACCTCGCTGGTCAGCCAGGCCATGTCGTCAACCCGCTCGCCCGCTTCGGTGTGCTTGAGGATGGCTTCGCGAATTGTCAGACGCTCAAACGGCTGACTCAGGTCCACCGGCTTGCCGGCGTAGCTCAGTTGCAGGGAGCCGGTGACCTTTTGCGCCGCATCGCGAATCAACGCCTCGGTAAAAATCATCAAATCGGCGTAATTCCACCAGGCGGCATAGAACTCCATCATGGTGAACTCGGGGTTGTGGCGCACGCTGATGCCTTCGTTGCGGTAGCTGCGGTTGATCTCGAACACCCGCTCAAAGCCGCCGACGATCAGGCGCTTGAGGTACAGCTCGGGCGCCACGCGCAAAAACATTTCCTGGTCGAGCGCGTTGTGGTGGGTCTTGAAGGGCTTGGCGTTGGCGCCGCCCGGAATCGGGTGCAGCATGGGGGTTTCGACCTCGAGGAAGTCGTTGGCCACCATGAATTCGCGAATGCCGCTGACCGCCTTGCTGCGCGCCATGAAGCGCTTGCGCGCGGATTCGTCGGTGATCAGGTCGACATAGCGCTGGCGGTATTTGACTTCCTGGTCGGCCATGCCGTGGAATTTGTCGGGCAGGGGGCGCAGGCTTTTGGTGACCAGCCGTATGCCGGTGGCATGAATCGACAGCTCGCCGGTCTTGGTTTTGAACAGCGTGCCGGTCGCCGCCACGATGTCGCCCAGGTCCCAGTGCTTGAAGGCGTTATGCACTTCCTCGCCCACGCCTTCATTGTTGATGTAGACCTGGATGCGGCCGCCGGAGGGGCCAAACGAGGCATCCTGCAGGGTCGCAAAGCTGGCTTTTCCCATCACGCGCTTGAGCATCATGCGGCCGGCCACGCTGACCTGGACAGCCAGCGGTTCCAGCTCTTCCTTGGTTTTGCTGTCGTATTGCGCAAACAAGGCTTCCGCCCGGTGCTCAGGCTTGACATCGTTGGGGAAGGCCACGCCGGTGCTGCGCAAGGCTTTGAGCTTTTCGCGGCGCTCAACCATGAGCTGGTTCTCGTCTTGTGGGGCTGGGTTGGCGAGGCCGGGTGCGGGCGAAGCTGGCTGGATGGACATAGGTTGGCGGTTCCGGAAAGAGGTCGAAAAGTGTCGGGGTGCCGTGCCATCAAAAATGGCTAAATAGGCACCGAATCAATGATTTTAAGTTTTAAAGGAGATGGTCAGAGCGAAATCCCGGTGCGCTCCAGAATGTCGCTGACCAGCTCCAGCCTGAGCAAGGGGTTGTCCAGCTCCATCAGGCGCTGCTTGAGTTCCAGCGGCATCGGGAGCAGCTCACACCAGCGATTGGCGACCCAGCCGCAGTCATCGAGCTGGTAGGGTGCCAGCAGCGGCATCTGCGCCGCGGGCACTTCGCGCTCCTGCAGGCTTTTAATCAGTTGACCCAGCGCGCTGGCGGTTTTCTGCAAGTCGTCGGGAACAGGGACCAGCATGTCGTCATCAAGGCGGGTGACGCTGGCAACCCACAGGCCGTATTTCAGTCTTTCGCTTTTGGAGATTTCAAAGCGTTGGGTGCCTGTGCAGCGGATCACCATCAGGCCCGGCTGCGGTGCCGAAAATTCGGTGATGGTGGCCAGCGTGCCCACCGTGCTGAAGGCTTCGTGCGCAAAGCCGTCGCCGCTGGGCCCATCCGCCGGCCTGCGTACTTCCGAGCCTTCGGTCAGCGAAACAATGCCAAAAGGAGCGCCCGCCTTGTGGCATTTGCCAATCATGTCGAGGTAACGAACCTCAAAAATCCGCAGGGGCAGCAGGCCACCGGGGTAGAGCACGGTAGCCAGCGGGAACAGCGGCAAAGAGGTCAGTGTGAGGGCGTCTGGCATCAATTCAGGCCGGGGAATTCAATGAACAATATCTTCCCACGATATGCTTTTGCCGCGCCACGGGCTGGCGAGTTTTTGTTGCTGGACGGTTGAGCCACGATGGGGCGCGGCCAGCCAAAAAGCCGGACCCGGCAGGGGCGGTTATTTTTAAGTAAAAAATGGCTGTGACCCAATGTATACGGCCGCAAGATGCTATTGATTAAATAGCATTTTCTGCTGCCGGCAAGGGCGGCAGCAGCGCTTGCGCCTGTCCGTCGTTGAGCGTCAGGCGACGGCGTCGGCAGGCTGCTTGAGCAGCATGGCCAGGGAG
>DASXRN010000421.1:0-7143 GCA_036506595.1 Polaromonas sp.
ATGCTGGTCAGCGCGTTCTCGGGCTACGAGCACATCATGACGCTGTACCGGCATGCGATTGCCCAGCGCTACCGCTTTTTCAGCTATGGCGATGCCATGCTGCTGGCGCGAAAAACCGCGCCCTAGTGCCGAAATCACACCTGCGACAATGACAAGATGCTTGAATTTGAAGTTCTGAAGACCGACGACACCGCAGGTTCTTACCTCGGCACCCATGCCCGGCGCGGCAAGTTGACCCTCAACCATGGCGTGGTGCAAACCCCCATCTTCATGCCGGTCGGCACCTATGGCACCGTCAAGGGCGTGATGCCGCAGTCGCTGACCGAGATGGGCGCGCAAATCATTCTGGGCAACACCTTTCACCTCTGGATGCGTCCGGGGCTGGACGTGATGCAGCAGTTTGGCGGGTTGCACAAGTTTGAAAGCTGGCACAAACCGATACTGACCGACAGCGGCGGTTTCCAGGTCTGGTCGCTCGGCGAGATGCGCAAGATTTCCGAAGAGGGCGTCAAGTTTGCGTCGCCGGTCAACGGCGACAAGCTGTTTCTGACCCCCGAAATTTCCATGCAAATTCAGACGGTGCTCAACAGCGACATCGTGATGCAGTTTGACGAATGCACGCCTTACGACACCAAGGGCCACATCACCACCGAGGCCGAGGCGCGCAGCTCGATGGAACTCAGCCGGCGCTGGGCCAAGCGTTGTGAGATCGAGTTTGAAAAGCTGGAAAACCCCAACGCGCTGTTTGGCATTGTGCAGGGCGGCATGTATGAAAACCTGCGCCAGGAATCGCTGGATGCGCTGGTCGAACTGGACTTTCCGGGTTACGCCATAGGCGGCGTGAGCGTGGGCGAGCCCAAAGAAGAGATGCAGCGCATCATGGCGCACACGCCGCACCGCCTGCCGGCCCACAAGCCGCGCTACCTGATGGGTGTGGGCACGCCCGAAGACCTGGTGGAAGGCGTGGCCGCCGGCGTGGACATGTTTGACTGCGTGATGCCGACCCGCAATGCGCGCAACGGCCACATGTTCACCCGCTTTGGCGACCTGAAACTGCGTAACGCGCGTTACAAAACCGAAGAGCAGCCGGTGGACAGCACCTGCGGCTGCTACACCTGCAAAAATTTCAGCCGCGCCTACATGCACCACCTGGACCGCTGCGGCGAAATGCTGGGCCCCATGCTGTCCAGCATCCACAACCTGCATTACTACCTGAACCTGATGCAGGAAGTGCGCGATGCGCTGGACGCCGGCCGCTTTGGCGAATTCGTCGCGCAGTTCCGTATCGACCGGCAGCGCGGGGTGTAGGCCATGAACATCAATTTGCAACGCTGGATTGACCGCTGGGTCGGCATTCCGTTGTGTGCCGCGGTGTCGGGACTGGACGCCATCGCCAGCCGCTTCAGGACGCCGACCAACGCCGACAAGGCGCCGCGTGCCATCGTCGTGATCCTGCTGTCCGAAATGGGCAGCCTGGTGCTGGCCCACGACATGTTTGCGCGCCTCAAACAACGCTACCCCAACGCAGAGCTGCACGCGCTGCTGTTTGGCAAGAACCGCGAAATCCTCGACCTCATGCAGGTGGTAGACCCCGCGCATGTGCACACGGTGAATGACAAATCGCTGTCCGGCCTGCTGTCCAGCCTGTGGAAGGCGATTGGCGAGTTGCGCCGCGCCAAGGTGGATGTGGCGATTGACTGCGAGCTGTTTTCGCGCATCAGCAGCCTGCTGTCGTTTGCCAGCGGTGCCTCGGTTCGCGTGGGCTTTCATCGCCACACGCAGGAGGGCCTGTACCGCGGCTCGCACATCAACCGGCCCGTGCCCTACAACCCTTATCACCACATCAGCGCGCAGTTTCTGACGCTGGCGCGGGCGATTGATTCGACGGCCGTGCCCAAGTCCAAATTACCCGTGATAGGCGCAGGCAAACCGCCACCGCATGTGCAGTTGGGCAGCGCCTTGATTGACGGCATTCAGCAACGGCTGGCCCAGGACTTCCCCGCCATTGCCGGCAAACCGCTGGTGCTGGTGTATCCCGGTGGCGGTATCTTGCCGATTCGCGCCTGGCCGCTGGCCTCCTACACCACGCTGTGCGAAGGCCTGGTGGCTGACGGCTGCGCGGTTGCCGTGATCGGCCTGAAGGACGACCAGGCGCTGGCCCAAGAACTGGTCGCCAATGTGAACCGGGCTTTCCCGGCGTCCCCAGACAGCGCGGTGATTGACCTGACCGGCTACACCCGTTCCATTTCGGAATTGCTGGCGCTGTTTCATGTGGCACGCCTGCTGGTGACCAACGATGGCGGGCCCGGCCAGTTTGCGGCACTCACGCCAATCTGGACGCTGATGCTGTTTGGGCCCGAAACACCCAGCCTCTACGCGCCGCTGACGCCCAAATGCCATTCGTTTTACAGCCAGTGGCCCTGCTCGCCCTGCCTGACCGCTTACAACCACCGCTCATCGTATTGCGACGGTGACAACCAGTGCCTCAAGGTCATTGCGCCCGCTGCGGTTTTGGCCAAAGCGCGTGAATGTCTGGCCGAAACCCGTGTGATGGCCTGATGTCAAAACTCAGATCCATGGCCGAGGCGCTGATCAGCCGTTTGCCGCCCAAGCTCCAGCCCATGGCGCGCTGGCGCTTCATCAAGTTTGGCGTGGTGGGCGCCAGCGGCACGGTGATCAACATCGTTGTGCTTTACCTGACGCAAGAGTATTTGCTGCGGCACATTGCAGACTTTCATTCGCGGCTCAACTACTCGATTGCGCTGGCCATTACCTGCGCCACCATCAGCAATTTTTACTGGAACCAGCGCCTGACCTGGCGCGACCGCAAGCACGCGGCCCATTACTCGACGCTGTTCCTGTTCTCCAAATATGTGATGGCGGCGGGTCTGGCGATTGTGATCCAGTCCTTGCTGACCAAGTGGCTGGCCCTGTACCTGCACTACATCGTGGCCAACCTGGTGGCGATTGTGCTATCCAGCGTGTGTAACTTCGTGGTCAATGACCGCATGACTTTCCGCCGCCGCCGCGTGAAAATTGCAGTCCCCGATACCCCCAGCGCGAGCAGCGCGCCTCCTGCCGACACCCATGACAAGCCTTGAAAGACTGAAAAGCCGCATCCCTGCCCATTACCTCTGGCTGGCGCTCAGCATCGTTGTTGCGCTGGGCTATCTGTTTGGCCTGGGTGGTGACCATATTCCGCGCAACGGCGATGAACTGGTCTACGCCCATATCGCACGCTTGACTGCGGCGTCGGGTAAATGGTTGCCGCTGGTCAGCTCCTACGACTTCATGCGCAACACCAAGCCACCCGTGCTGCTCTGGCAGGCCATGCTGGCGGGCGGCTGGGGCGAGCACTGGACGCTGCTGAATTTGCGCTTGCCCAGCGTGCTGTACTCCTGGGCCATCGCGCTCATGGTGGGGCTGCTGACCTGGAAGATTGTTCGCAACCATGGTAGTGACAGCCAGGATGCGGCAAACGCCAAGGGCCGGCTTCATCACGCCGATCACGCCATGGCCATGGCCATGG
This sequence comes from Polaromonas sp., assembly GCA_036506595.1. Lineage (GTDB taxonomy): Bacteria > Pseudomonadota > Gammaproteobacteria > Burkholderiales > Burkholderiaceae_C > Polaromonas. Next base: position 3,530 of record DASXRN010000421.1, read on the forward strand.
GCGCCATCGCGGCCATTGTTTACCTGTCCTTCTTCAGCAGCTACCGTTATGGCCGCCCCTACCTCACCAGCGCGCCCGAAACCTTCTGGCTGTTCGGCGTGTTCTTTGCCATCGCCTGGTCACCGGCCAGATTGCTGGCTTCGCGCTGGAAGTTTCCGCTGATTGCAGGGCTTGCCGTCGGCATTGGCTGCCTCTACAAGTCGTTTGTCATGGTGGTACCGGTCGGCTTTGGCCTGGCACTGTGCTACCAGGTCCTTGGCGCACGAAAAGCACCCTGGCAAATTTTCCGGCCCGGCTTGGTGGTTGACGGCGTCAAGGTGGCGGCCATCTGTGTGCTGGCGCTGGCCATTTTTGGCCTGTGGTTCGTGGTCGACCCGCAGCCAGCCGAGGTCTGGCGCGAGTTTGTGGTGGGCGAAAACGCCGGCAAGATGAATTCATCGCGCGGTTATTTCGCAACGGCCTTCAGCGGCAGCAGCGGCGTGCTGACGATCTTGACGGGCTACTTCTCCAATGCCCTTTTCCTGCTGCCTGTCGCGGTGGGCTGTTTCGTGGCGGCGTGGTGCGGCTACCGGCAGCGCAAGGGCACGGGGCAGACCGTCAGTGACGCCGAAAAGGCCATGTGGCTCTCGATGCTGGCATTTGCCCTGGTGTTCATGGTGCCCACCCAGCGCTCGACCCGCTACCTGATTCCCGCCATGCCGGCGCTGGCCATCCTGATTGCGCTGTACTGGGAGCGCATCGCGCGCATCTGGTTCAGCCTCACGCTGCTGATCTGCCTGATAGGCGCTTTCGCCATGGGCCTGATCGGCTTTGGCGGCGTACGGGCAACGCAAGATGCCTGGCTGTACTCACCGCTTTACTGGATCTTCCTGGGTGTGCTGGCCATCGCCTGCATCGTGGGCATGTTCAAGCGCAAGCTGACCCGCCCGATTGCCGCGCTGAGCAGCTTCGCCGTGCTGTTTGCGCTGGCCTGGGCCACCGCGCCTTTCAACGGCGATATGGGCCACTTCCGCGCGGGGACCAACGCACTGCTCAAGGGCCAGGCCGTGTCCGTCCCCAGCAACTTCAACGGCCACTTTGAGCGCTACGAGTTCATCATCCCCGGCGCAAAAATTGTTCCCTACTTTGCGGCGCAGCCGGTGGACTACCAGGATGTGGACGCGCTTTTCAAAAACACGCGCTATGCGCTGGTGCAGCGCCGCGTCGGGCAGAAACCCTGCGATTCCTGCCGCATCGTCGATGAGCGCTGGGACCTGCGCTCACGGCAAGATGAAAAGGAAGGCACACTGGGCGCCTTCAGATCACCGGAAACCTACTGGTACGCCAAAGAGTATCTGGTCGAGCGACTGGCGCCCTGAGGTATCAACTTACTCAAACACCTTTTCGCAAGGATTCAGTCATGCAATATCGCCGCCTCGGAAACAGCAACCTGAAGGTGTCCACCCTGTGCCTGGGCACCATGATGTTTGGCCAGCAAACGCCCTTCGACGAGGCGGCGCGCATCGTAGCCTCGGCCCGGGAACATGGGCTCAACTTCATCGACACGGCCGACGTCTACAACAAGGGCCAGTCGGAAATAGACGTGGGCAAACTGCTCATCGGCCAGCGCCAGCATTGGGTGCTGGCCAGCAAGCTGGGCAACCCGGTTAGCGAGGCCGTCAACGAAGGCCATTACTCGCGGCGCTGGCTGATGCAGGAAACCGACGCGATTTTGGCGCGGCTGCAAACCGACTACCTCGACATTCTTTACCTGCACCGCGACTACCACGAGGCCAACCTCGAAGAAGCGGTGCGTGCGCTGGGCGACCTGATCCGTCTAGGCAAAATCCGCAGCTTTGGCCTCTCCAATTTTCGCGGCTGGCGCATCGCCGAGGTCGCTCGCCTCTGCAAAGAGCTGGGTGTGCCGCAACCGGCCGTGTGCCAGCCTTATTACAACCTGCTCAACCGCGGACCGGAAGTTGAAATCCTGCCGGCCTGCGGCCATTACGGGCTGGGCGTGGTGCCCTACAGCCCGATGGCGCGCGGCGTTCTGACCGGCAAATACCCGCCCGGCCAGCCACCGGCCGAGGGCACGCGCGCCGGCAGCGGCGACAAGCGCATTCTGGAAACCGAGTTCCGCGAAGAGTCCTTGCTGATTGCGCAAAAAATCAAGGCGCGCTGCGATGCCAAGGGGGTTGTTGCGGGACAGTTCGCCGCCGCCTGGGTGCTGGCCAATCCGCTCATCAGCTCAGTCATCGTCGGCCCCCGCACGCTGGCGCATCTGGAAGATGTGTATGGGGCCACGGAGCTGACACTGGAGCCGGACGACGAGGCCTTCATCAATGCGCTGGTGGTACCCGGCCACGCTTCCAGCCCCGGCTACAACGACCCGGCTTACCCTTTCTACGGTCGCCCGGTCTAGGGCTTGTTCACACCGTGATGGCGCCTGTTGCAGCCGTCTTGCCCGTTACGCCGCAAGCATGGCAGAACCTGGCGAACGCGCTCTTGCGGGTGCTGCACTTGAAGCAGTGCTCAAACAGGCCGATGCCGCAATGCGGGCAAAAGTCGATCACGGTATTTTTCAAATCCACCGGCCGCTCGCAGCCGGGGCAGACACTTTTGGACAGCCGCGTCAGCGCCGTGTCGTAACTCAGTTCTTCGCGGCGCTGCGCGTCGGGCAGTTGCTCGGCCAGCTTCTGCTTTTCCAGGTAGCGGTTCAGCGAAACAATCGCCTGCCGCCCGACCAGCGCCGTGATCACAATGCCGACGATGTAGCGCACATAGCCGCCGTAGCTGGGCAGGTAGGGCACCAGTTCGACGAAAAAAGCGAACACCGCAAACATGATGAAGCCCCAGACAAAGGGCCAATAGGTGCTCTTGCGCTTTTTCGCAAACAGCCAGCCGGCAACCACCAGCAGCGGCAAGGTCAGCGCCAGGCGGTACAAAAACACGCGCAGCTCGACGCGGCGGTATTCAGCGTTGAGCAGCTTTTGCGCCACTTCCTGCAGCTCACCGAGTTTGCGGCGCTCACGCGCTGCCGCCTGCCGCGCATCGAGCGCGGCCTGTTGCTGGGCCTCGACCGCCACGCCGGCCGCACGCTCTTTGCTTTTCAGGATATCGAGCGCCTGGGTGCGCGCCACCAGCTCCGGGTCCTGCTCGGCGAGCTGCGTGGCGCGGCGCGTGGACAGCCAGTTGTTAAAGGTCTCGCGGGCGGCCGCCGTGTCGGCCTGAGCGACACGGCGTTTGAGTTGTGCCTGCTCCAGCGCGGTATCGGCATCCTGCCCGGCACGCTCGGCGTTTTTGATCGCACTGCGCAGGGCGGCGCTGGCAGCGGCGTCCATGAAGTCGTCCAGTGAAAGCCGCTTTTCAACTTTGGGCAAGTCACCGACCACCGTGCCGCCCAGCCCGATCAGGAAGCCGGCGAACACCAAGGCCACCAGCCACAGGCCGCGGTGCATCCATTTCTCTGTGAGTCGCAAGGTTTTGCTCATGGCGGGCCCTCTTTAAGGTTGGCGAAGGGTGACGGTCGCGCCGCTCAGGCCGGCGCGCTGCATCCACTGGAACACGGAGTCGACGGTGACGGTCTCTATGCGGTCCGAAAAACGCTTTTCGTTCGGGTGGTCGTCGAAAGCCAC
>DASXRN010000422.1:0-4247 GCA_036506595.1 Polaromonas sp.
GCCGAGCAGCAGGCTGTAGTCACGCTGCAGCAGCGCGTCGAACATCAGGCGGCCGATGCCGGGCCAGGCGAACACCGTCTCGGTCAGCACGGCGCCGCCTATCATCCCGCCGGCCTGGATACCGGCCAGCGTGACCACGGGCAGCAACGCGTTGCGCAGCACGTGCGCGCGCAGGATGCGGCCGGGCCGCACGCCCTTGGCGCGTGCCGTCTTCACGAAGTCCATCTGCGCGACGTCGAGCATGGCCGCGCGCGTCATGCGTGCATAGACAGCCATGTAGAACAGCGCCAACGTGAGCGCCGGCATCAGCAGGTGCTGGGCGACGTCCCAGGCCAGTGCCAGCCCGGTCGCGCCGGAGCCCACGGTGCTGAAGCCGAAACCCGGCAACCAGTCGAGCTGCACCGTGAACACCAGCACCGCCATCAGTGCGAGCCAGTAGAGCGGCGTGGCATAGAAGATGAGCGCCACTACGGTGATGGAACTGTCGACCCACGTGCCCGCCCTTCGCGCCGAGAGCGCGCCGAGCGTGACGCCAAAGAGAAGCGACAACGCGAACGCACTGCCGGTGAGCAGCAGCGTCGCGGGCAGCCGGTCCGTGATCAGCTTCAGCACGGGCTGCTGCTGACGGTAGGAAAAGCCGAGGTCCAACCGCACCACCTTGCCGACGTAGGTCGCCAGCTGGGTCGTGAGCGGCTGGTCAAGCCCGAACTGAGCGCGCAGCTGGGCGACGAACTGCGGGTCTGACGCGCCGGCCTCGCCGGCCAGCACCGAGACCGGGTCGCCCGGCGCAGCGCGCACCAGCATGAAGTTGACGGTGGCGATCAGCAGGATCGCCACCAGACCCTGCAGCACGCGGGTCAGCATGTACTGGGTGCGCCTCATGGGCAGCTCCTCGGGCTGGGCTGGTGCGTGCAGGACATCATGCGATCGACGCGGTGCTCAGGCTGTCGTTCAGGCCGATGCCGGAGCTGATGATGTTGGTGAGCTTGTTGCGGTAGAGCGTCGGAAAATTGATCTCGTACAGCCAGGCCACCGGCACTTCGTCCAGCAGGATCTTCTGCACCTGCAGATAGATCGCCTTGCGCTTCTCGGGATCGCTCTCCTTCGCGCCGGCGTCGAACAGTGCGTCGACCTTCGGGTTGGAATAGCCCTCGACGTTGTTGAACGGCGAGCCCTTGGCGATGTTGGCCGTGGTGTAGTTGCGTGCCACGCCAAGCGCCGGGTCGCCGTACTGGTAGACGTAGGTGAAGGCCAGGTCGTAGTCCCACTCGTTGAGCTTCTGGTTCCAGCCGGCCACGTCGGTCGCGACCATCTCGATCTTCACGCCGGCCTGCGCCAGGTTCTGGCGCAGGATTTCGGCCGACCGCGTCCAGGTTTCGCCGTAGGGCAGCGGCAGCATGCGCAGCGTTTCGCCCTTGTAGCCGGCTTCGGCCAGCAGCTTTTTAGCGGTCTCGACATTGCGCGGGTACTTGGCGACATCGGTGCTGTAGAACTTGATGTTGCTGTTGAACGGGCCGGTGGCGGGCTTGGCGAAGCCTTGCCAGGCCACCTTGCAGATGGCCTCGCGATCGATCGCGAACATCATGGCCTGACGGAACTTGATGTTGTCCATCGGCGCCTTGCGGTTGTTGATCCACAGCCAGGCGTGCGGCGCGAAGAACTCCCAGCCCTTGGTCGTGACGGCGGCACCGGGCAACTTGGAAAGACGCAGCACGTCGAAGTACTCGACGGCGCCGCCGGGCACGAGGTCGATCTTGCCCGACTCGAAGGCTGCCGCGCGCGAAGCCGCATCGGGAATGATGTGGAAGTAAACACTTTCGACCAGCGGCACGTCCTTGATGTGGTACTTGTCGTTGGCCACCAGCTGGATGTAGGAGCCCTTCACCCACTCCTTGAACTTGAACGGTCCGGTGCCAATCGGCGTGGCGTTGGCCGGGTTGGTGGCGAAGTCCGTGCCTTCGTAAATATGCTTGGGCACCATAGGCATGCTGCCGACCTCAAAGATGCCCAGGAACGGGCCGAAGGGGTATTTGAGCTTGAACTCGACCGTCAGCGGATCGATGGCGCGGATGCTTTCCACCGAAGCCAGGTTGGCGCGCAGGCGTGCATGCGTTTTGCGCAGGAACACGTCGGCCGAGAACACCACGTCGGCCGCGGTGAAGGGCTTGCCGTCATGCCACAGCACACCAGGCTTGAGCTTGAAGGTGAAGAGCGTGCCTTCCTTGTTCGACGTCCACGAGGTCGCCAGACCCGGCAGCGGGTTGATCTTCTCGTCGTAGCGCAGCAGGCCTTCGTAGATGTTGCCGGCGATCAGCTGCGTGGGGGCGTTTTGCGTGATGCCCATCATCAACCCCGGCGGCTCGGGCTGAACGACGGCGTTGATCACGCCGCCCTTCTTGCCCGCGGCCAGCAGGTGCAGGGGCACACCGGCCAGCGTCAGGCCGGTGGCGGCAGCGGCACCCATTTGAATGAGGTTGCGACGTTTCATGAGAGGAACTCCTTGTGGCTCTGTCGAGGTTGAGGGAAGCAGGGTTGAAGAATCAATCGCGGAAGGATGTGGCTGGGGCAGGCTCCAGCCGCTGCAGCAGCGCGCGCCATTCGCGCGCGTCCGGGTCCGGCAGGCCGGGCAGGCGGTTGGTGTCGCCGCTCTCGTACTGCTGCGCTGTTTTTTCGCAGACCTCGTCCGGGACGGGATACACCGGCGAGCCGCTGGACTGGATCGCTACCTGCACCCGGCAGGCGCGCTCCAGGTTGAGCATCAGGATGAACGCCTCCGCGACAGTGCGCCCCAGCGTCACCAGGCCGTGGTTGCGCAGGATGAGCGCACGCGCCGTCGGGCCCAAGTCGGCGACCAGGCGCTCGCGCTCGTCCGCGTCGAGCGCGATGCCCTCGAAGTCGTGATAGACGACGCGCTTGTAGAACTGCAGCGCCCACTGGTTGCAAGGCTGCAGACCGCCAGCCAGCGACGACACCGCCACACCCCCCACCGTGTGGGTGTGCAGCACACAGGTGGCGTCGTGGCGGGCCGCATGCACCGCGCTGTGGATGGTGAAGCCGGCCGGGTTCACGTCATAGGGCGAGTCGTCAAGGATGCGCCCTTCGAGGTCGATCTTGACCAGCGACGACGCGGTGATGTCGCGGAACAGCATCCCGAAGGGATTGATCAGGAATTGGTCATGGGCGCCAGGGACACGCGCGGAAATGTGCGTGTAGATGCTGTCGTCCATGCCGTAGAGCGCCACCAGCCGGTAGGCGGCGGCCAGATCCTCGCGCACCCGGCGCTCGGCATCGGACATTGGTGCGGTCTTTCGGTCCACTGCGTGCAATTGCATATCTCGTTTCCTCTGTAAGGCGCAGCTTGAGCGCGCCGGTGCTGTTTCAGGCGATTCTGGTCGGACTACTGTCGACAGTCAACATAAAAAAATTACAGCAATTTCCGGGCCATTCAGGCTCATGACCCCTTCCGACAGCCATGAAACACGCAAGAACATCGTTTGCAGGCCGCATGCCCGCTGGATTTACAGGGATAAAGCGGGCGCAGTTTTTCTTTTTGGATCTGGCGAACCGGCTTCCGGCGTGCGCTTCGGCAGTACGCAGCGGTGCACCAATCAGGTGCCTTTGCACCATTGCGCGCTCACACCGGGCAAGCGGGGGTAATTCACGTATTCGAACGGTGCAGTCCCGACGATAGGTGCACAACGACCTTCCGCACCGACTTCTCTGCCCTCCCTCCTTCCCTCCAGGTCCTCGCCGCCCTCACCCGGCTTGGCTACACACAGATGAAGATGACGCCGATCGAGGCGTCCAGCCTGCCGGTTTATCCAGTGTGCTGGCCGCCAAAGACGACCCCATAGCTCCGCTGATTGCCGAGACCGGCGGCGTCGATGCCATGCTGGTGGACAGCAGCGCGCTGCCCGAGCAGGTGGCCGATGCGGTGATTGAGATGATCCAGGGCGCCGCCCAGGAACTGGTGCTGGGCAACCCGGCCGAACTGACCACCGATGTCGGCCCGGTGATTGACCGCGAGGCCTTTGACAATATCCAGAACCACCTGTAAAGGCTGAGTTCAACATCAAAAGTGCTCTCAGCCCATAAAGGGCGGGCGCAAACAGCTCCTGATTTAATAGCAAACAGCATTGCACCCGCGGCCTTTGAGGTGAGCAGCCTGGCCGAAGTCAAGGACGAGATCCTTGGCCCGGTGCTGCAAATCGTGCGCTGGGGCAGCGGCGAACTCAAAAGCCCTGAAG
>DASXRN010000423.1:0-5049 GCA_036506595.1 Polaromonas sp.
GGCGCCAGCGCGTTGTACTTGGCCTTGTTCATGGCCATCACAAAGGTGGTGGTGTAGAGGCTGCCACCGGCCGGGTCGAATTCGGCGTGAAATTTGGTGAGCTCGTTGACCTTGACCGAGGGCACGACTTCCCAGGGGATGACGCAACCATTGATGGTGCCTTTGCTCAAGGCATCCGGAATTTGCGGCAGCGGCATGCCCACGGGCGTGGCGCCCAGCACGCCCATCAATTTGGTGACCTGGCGTGTCGGTGCGCGCAGCTTGAGGCCGCGCATGTCACTGATGGATTTGACCGGCTTGTCGACGGTGTGAATCACGCCGGGGCCATGCACATGCAGGGCCAGGACCTGGGTGTCCTTGAACTCGTCTACGGCCACGGTCTGCACATATTCCCAGTAGGCTTTGGAGGTGGCTTCGGCATTGCTCATGATGAAGGGCAGCTCAAAGACCTCGATGCGCGGGAAGCGGCCGGCGGTGTTGCCGGGCAGGGTCCACACGACATCGACCACGCCGTCCTTGGCCTGGTCATAGAGTTGCACCGGCGTGCCGCCCAGTTGCATGGCCGGGTAGGCTTCAAACTTGATGCGGCCACCCGATTCTTTTTCGACTTTTTCCATCCAGGGCTTGTGCATGCCCAGCCAGACGTTGGACTGCGGGGACATGAAGGTGTGGAACTTGAGCGTGACAGCCTGCTGGGCCAGGCCCGACAGGGCCGGTGCACCCAGCGCCGCGGCGGCGCCGGATTTGAGAAGTGTGCGTCGCTGAATCATGAGAATATCCCCTGTAAACGGTGGGCTGAATGGCAAGAACTTAAAGGAGCCGGCGGGGGTTGAGAACCCGTGAATGCCCTAGCAACGTCACCCCAAGCGCTAGGCGATGTATTTGACGAGCCACAGCGAGATGCCCGGAAAGAGCAGCAGCAGTGTGGTGCGCATGGTGTCGCTGATCAGGAAAGGCATGACTCCGCGGTAGCTTTCGCTGATGGGTACGTCCTTGGCCATGCCGTTGACGACGTAGACGTTCAGGCCCACCGGTGGTGCCAGCAGGCCAAAGCCCACCGTCATGAGCACCATGATGCCGAACCAGATGGCCACTGACTCTTTGGGCATGCCGAAGTCAAGGCCCATGACCATGGGGAAAAAGATGGGGATGGTCAACAGCAGCATGGACAGCTCGTCCATCACCGCGCCCAGCAGCACATAAAACAGCAGGATGGCCGTGACCACCATCAGCGGCGACAAACCCCAGCCGCCCACCACGGTGGCCAGTTGGTTGGGCACTTGCGTCAGCGCGAGCGCCGAATTCATCAGATCCGCACCAATGAAGATCAGGAAGATCATGGCCGAGCTTTCGGCCGTGGCGTAAAAGCTCTGCTTGAACTTGGCCCAGGTCATTTCCCGCTTGACCAGGGCGGCCAGCAGCGTGGCCGCCGAACCCACCGCAGCGCCCTCGGTAGGGGTGAAGTAGCCGAGGTAAATACCGCCAAACACCAGCAGGAAGATGATGGCGATGGGCATAACGCCCAGCACCAGCCCGGGGGTGACGGTCTCCCTCGCGTCATCCACGTCGGGCGCCTGGCCGGGTGCCAGCCGTACGTAAATCGCAATCGCCACGATGTAACCCAGCATGGCAATGACGCCCGGCACCATGGCGGCGGCAAACAGCTTGGCAATGTTTTGCTCGGTCAGGATGGCGTAAACCACCAGCGGCACGGACGGCGGAATCAGGATGCCGAGCGTGCCACCGGCGGCCAGCGTGCCCGTGGCAAGCCGGCCCGAATAACCGTGGCGTTTCATCTCGGGCAGGGCCACACTGGTGATGGTCGCGGCGGTCGCCACCGATGAGCCGCAAATCGCGCCGAAGGCTGCGCAAGCCAGCACCGAAGCCATGGCGAGGCCGCCCTTGAAGCGGCCCATGGCCGCGGCTGCAAACCGGAACAGCGCCTTGCTGATGCCGCCCTGCGTCGCGAATTGGCCCATCAGGATAAAGAGAGGAATGACCGAGAGGTCGTAGCTGGCAAAGCGGGCAAAAGCCTGGGCGTTGAGGAAACTTGAAAAAGGCCCCCAACCGGTTTGCATGACATAGCCAATAGCGCCTGCGGCAAACATGGCAATTGAAATGGGGACACGCACGGCCATGAGGACCAGCATGATGCCAAAGATGATGAGGGCCAGGGTGATGGCGCTCATACATGCGCCTCCACGCCTTCAGCAAACCCGAACACCGCCTGGCAAAGCCCGATCACGGCGGTCAGCGCAAAAGCCGGCACCATGCTCGCATAGACCAGCCACTCCGGAAAACCGAGAATCTGCGTCTCGGAATGCGTGCTGTAGGAGTTGATGCCGCCCAGCGTGGTACGCCAGGCCAGCAGGGCAAAGGCAACAGCCAGCAGGAAGGCGCCGAACCGGTCCAGTCTGTCGTTGGCCGTGTCGCTGAGCTTGGTGGTGAAAAAATCCACAATGATGTTGCCGCGCCGGATCTGGCAAAACGGCATGAACAGGGCGATGGCGGCGCCGGTGGCCACGCCGGTGAGTTCGAAGTCACCCACAATGGTGGCTCCCGTGGTGTTGCGGCCGATCAGGCTGGCACAGGTCATGAGCGTGATCGCAGTCAACAGCGCGCCCGCCAGCACGGCGCAAAGCTTGGCAAGGTTTTCCAGTAATTTCAAGCGGTATCTCCGGTGTGGGTCGGGGCTGGCATGGAGGAAAAGAGCTTGCAGCGGCAAGGCTTGGAGCTAGCAGATTATCTGAACCTCCGGCTCAAGCAGACAGGCGGCTAACCCGAAGCCTGCCGGGTCTTTGCGCGATGATCGGAATGATTGCGCGAAAGTCGCGCAGCCTGGGCCTGGGTTCGCCGTGCGCTCACAGCACGCCGCCTGGCCCCAGGCTGCCGTCAGACCACTTGGATGGTCAGCGTGCCCAAGCCTTCTACGCCGCCGACCAGGGTGTCACCCGACACCACAGCCGCCACGCCCTCGGGCGTGCCGGTGTAAATCAGGTCGCCGGGCTGCAGCTCCCAGGCGGCCGACAGGTGTTCAATGGTTTCGGCAATGTTCCAGATCAGCTTGGATACATGGCTGCGCTGGCGGTCCTGCCCGCCTACCTGCACGTAGATTTCGGCGTTGTTCACATCGCCGGCCTGCGCTACGGTCGTGATGGGGCCAATCGGTGCCGAATAGTCATAGGCCTTGCCAATGCACCAGGGACGGCCTTGTTTTTTCATCTCGTTTTGCAAATCACGGCGCGTCATGTCCAGGCCCACCGCGTACCCGTAGATGTGCTTGTGCGCATCGGCGGCCTTGATGTTTTTGCCGCCCGTGCCAATCGCCACCACCAGTTCAATTTCGTGGTGCAGGTTTTTCGTGAGGCTGGGGTAGGGGATGCTGCCGGTGCTGCCGGCTTCCACCGCCACGATGGCGTCGGCGGGTTTCATGAAGAAGAATGGCGGTTCGCGGCCGGTGAAGCCCATTTCCTTGGCATGCTCTTCATAGTTGCGGCCCACGCAGTAAATGCGGTGCACCGGAAAGCGGGCCGAAGTGCCCACGACAGGCACCGAGACCGTGGCGGGCGGGGTGAAGACAAAACTCATGACAACCTTTCCTCTCTGTGTATGCCCAGGGCCTGATGCACCGGGCGGTCTGAAAAACTGAACAGCACACAACCCTGCTGCGACTGCAGTTGCGCAGTGTGCCACGACGGAATCACGAAATGGTCGCGCGGGCCGAACTCGAAAGTCCAGACCTTCTCGTTGTGCTTGATGGTCACTGTGCCGTGGCCTTCCACCACGCTGAACACCGCGCCATCGGTCTGGCGCCAGGGCTTGCCGGCAAAGCCCGCCGGCAGGCGCTGCATGAAGGTGGCCATGGTCGGCATCGGCGAGCCGCCCGTGGCCGGGTTCACATAGCGCAGCTTGATGCCGTCCCAGGCATCCATGTCGGCATGCGTTTCCAGCTGGTGCAGGGTCTCGCGCGTGCGCTCGTAGGGGTAGTTGAAGATGGGCGAGGTCTGGCCGAACGGCGCGTCGTAACGCACCGGCAGCATGTTGGCACCGTAGCGCTGATAGCTGATGCCTTCGGGTTTGGTCACGGCCTGCTGTTTTGCGCTGCCGTTTTCGGCAAAGCCCGCGTCAAAGAAGCGCAGCATGGGAATGTCCAGGCCGTCCAGCCAGACCACGGGCGCGTCCGACTCGACACGACCATCATGGCCATGGTCGTGCCAGGTCCAGCTGGGGGTGATGATGAAGTCGCCGGGTTTCATCCGCGTGCGTTCGCCGTCCACCGCGGTGTAGGCGCCATGGCCTTCGACGACGAAGCGCAGCGCGCTTTGCGTGTGGCGGTGGCTGGGCGCCACTTCGCCGGGCATGATGACTTGCAGGCCGGCGTACAGCGATTGCGTTATGCAAGACTGCCCGCGCAAGCCGGGATTCTCCAGGATCAAGACCCGGCGCACCGCTTCCTCGGCGGTGATGAGCTGGCCGGACTGCATCAGGTAAGGCTGAACGTCGGCGTATTTCCAGAGCGCCGGCAGGCAGGGCGTGCTGGGCGATGGCGGCACCAGCGCATGCAGCACTTCCCACAGCGGCGTCATGCTGTGGGCGGCGATGGCCTCATAAAACGCCTTGCGCGCCGCCGCATCGCTTGCAGAGGCTTGACTGGGTGGTGAAGTCATGTCCATGAGGCCTTGTTAAACATGGTCGTCGTCAAAATAAACCCCGTCTTCCCTCAAACGCTGTTGAAGCTGTTTGACGTCCGTATCCGCAAAGGTTTGGCCGGCCGTGAGCTGCGAAGCGGCCGTGCCTGCCGCCTGGCCCATGACAAAACAGCCGCCGCTGGCGCGCGCGGCCGACTGGCCTTCGTGCGTCATCGAGGCGCAGCGCCCGGCCACCAGCAGGTTGTCCACCGTGGTGGGAAGCAGCATCCGCCAGGGCAGGTCGTTGTAGGCACGGCCTTCTGCGGCATTCATGTTGCGCGGAAACTGCCAGTCGATGCGGCCGTCGGCATGCAATTCCATGGGCCAGGCGTTGATGCCTATGGCGTCGTCAAACCGTGCC
>DASXRN010000424.1:0-2223 GCA_036506595.1 Polaromonas sp.
GATTTCTGATCCCTTCAACGCTTGATCGACGTCGCCGCCATCTTGCCGCCATTGGCGTTCACGCCCATGAAGGTGATGAGGTCCACGGAGGCCGGGCTCAGGTATTGCAGCTCGGGGAAGCGCTGCTGGCGAAAGCAGTCGTAGAGCCGCCACTGCATGGTGCGCACCGCGCCCTGGCTGACGCGGTAGGCCGGCCACTGGCTGAACGCCTCCTGGGCCTGTTTTTGCTGGGTCAGGTTGGGCAGGTCTTGCAATCGGATGCGCTTGCCGTCTTCGCCATGGCAGGAGACGCAGGCAAAGTCATAGGGCCCGCCCTTGAAGTAGAACATCTGCTTGCCGCGGGCATAGGCCTCTTTCTCCTTGCGGTGCGACTGCGGGATGTTGATGGTGACCTCGCGCGATTCGTCGTAGAGGTAGGCCACCAGGTCCTCGATCACCGTGGCCTTCTGCCCTTCGGCGGAAAACGCCGTAGACGTCTTGAATTCCTCGGGCTTGAAGCCCTGCAAGCTGACCATGCAGTGCACCAGGCGCGACTCCACGTCCATCACGCGGCCGGCGTCGGCAAAGTAGCGTGGCAGCACGGCCGCGACGCCCTTGACCTTGCCCGCCCCCAAGCCCATGTCGCAGGCCTCGAGCGTGGCGTTGTTCGGCCCGCGACGGGTTTTCCACAGCGCCTCGCCGCGCGCGGCGTTCAGGTCGGCCGGGTTCCCGTCTTGCAGCGAAGCGCGGTAGTCGGCAATCGCATCGGCGGTCGACTTCTGCTGGGCCTGCGCAGGCGCCGCCAGAAAAATGGCGGCCAGGGCCCCCGCCACGAGGGCTTGCTTCTGTATTGGCATCAATCTGTCTCCGAATTTTGTTGTTAACTGGGAACTGTCATCCTGAGCAAAGCGAAGGATCCCTGCGAGACTGCCGGAGATTCTTCGCGGAGCCTGTCCTGAGCTTGTCGAAGGGCTCAGAATGACAAGAAAGACTTAGGAAATCACGGCTTCATCCGTGCGCTTGTCGCCGTGATTGTCAACCCAGCTCACGGCAATCTTGTCACCGGCCTTGGCGCCCTTGAAGCTGAACTGCACGAACGGGTTTTTGGACACCGCCGTGCCCCATTGGGCACTCATGACGGTTTTGCCGTTGTGGGTGGCGCTGATGCTCTGGATAAACCAGGCGGGCACGATTTTGCCGGCCGCATCCTTGCGTTGACCGCTTTCCATCTCGTGGCTGACCAGCACACGCACGGTGGTTTTATCGCCTTGGGCCTGGGCCCGGATTCGCATTGGATCTGACATGATTTAGTCCTTCAAATTTTGTTTAGAGCACCTGACGGCGTAGCGAGCGGCTGTCAGCCTAGGCGCGGGTGGCTGGGAACCGGAACGTACTTCAGGTACGTGAGGATTGCCAGACGGGACCCGTAACGACGGATCACAGTCGCGCAGTAGCCGAATCAACCGCCGCAGCCTCCCAAAGTGACCTTCACTTCCTTGACCGCATAGAAGAATTTGTCACCGACCTTGGCCAGCGCGTAGACATTGGACGACTGGCCCATCTTGATGTTGGTGGAGACATTGGCATCGGTACCGGCAGGAATATCAAACATGGCCGCCAATGCGTTCGGATTTTTCTCAACCACCAGGGCGATCTGCGTGGTGTTGGGCAGGTTGCTCTGGGCACCGACGCGCACCACATTGCCGTTCTCGGCAATTTCGGGGGCTTGCAGCAGCAGCTCCTTGCTTTCAACCGGCGCACTGGTCGCACCCAGCACTTTGGCGACGTCGGCCAGCGACTTGCTGTCAAAGGCCGCCTTGTTCCAGCCGGGCGCATTTTGTGCGTAGGCTGGCGTAAGGCCTGAAGCGGCGGCCAGTGCCAGCGCCGTGGCGCCTGAACTGCCAGCTAAAAATTCACGACGTTCCATGGTTCGAACTCCTTTTTATATAACTTGAATGTCTTAAAACTTGAACACGATTGGACACAAAAACTCAAAACTTCAGCAGGCTATTTTTCCCAAGCCTTGCCTCAATACGGCAACGCCGGCTTCATGCCCGATTCATTCAGCCATGCCCTGCACCAGCCATTGGGCCAGTTGCGCTGATTCTTCGGGACTCAAGGCCTGCGCAGGCATGGGGATGCTGCCCCAGACGCCTTGTCCACCAGCCTTGATTTTGCCCGAGAGGTAGTTGACGGCATCGGCATGGTCTTTGTATTTTTTGGCGATATCCCGGAACGAGGGGC
>DASXRN010000425.1:0-16318 GCA_036506595.1 Polaromonas sp.
GGTGCTCAGTCCAGCCGGGGTCTCGCTCGAACTCGCCTGCGGCTCAGACAATCGCGAGCCCTGATCCGTCTGGACTTCCGCTCCTCGGCGCAGACAGAAGGGGTGGGGAGAAAGACCAACAGCCAGACAGCCCAACTCCACAAGTATGCGCCATGGCGCGTACTTGTTTTGGTATTTGGTATCCGTTTTTTTGCTTGTCCCGTCCTGGCTGGGCTGAGCAGCGCAGACGTAGGCGGGATCAGGGCCGCAGTTGTTTGAGCGCAGCGAGTTCTGCGGGCCCCCGCCGTAGTCGAGCAGCGCAGGTTGCCCGAAGCGCAGCGCAGGGACCCAGACTGCGGGTCGCCTTTCTTTTGCTTACTTTTCTTTGGCGAAGCAAAGAACAAGTGAGTCGCCCGCCGGGGCGAGACCCGGCCTGCCCGCACAAGCATCCATCATCAAGGCCACTGCAGCCATGTTGACACGCGTCGCACCCCTCCTCCGCAACCTGCCCCGCGACGCCCGCGACACGTTATTCCTGCTGGGAGTCATCGCCTGGCTGCTGCTGCCGCAAACCGCCCATCTGCCGCTGTGGTGCAACGCACTGGCGGGCGCGGTGCTGATCTGGCGCGGATGGCTCGCCCTGAAGACCCGGCCCCTGCCCGGCAAATGGTGGTTGCTGGCCCTGCTGGCCCTGGCCATCGCAGGAACGCTGACGACGCACCGCACCCTGCTGGGGCGCGATGCCGGTGTGACCATGCTGGTGGTGCTGCTCACGCTGAAAACCCTGGAACTGCGCGCCCGCCGCGACGCCTTTGTGGTGTTCTTCCTCGGCTTTTTCTGCATGCTGAGCAACTTTTTCTACTCGCAGTCGCTGCTCACCGCCTTCAGCATGTTGCTGGGCCTGCTGGGCCTGTTGACGGCACTGGTCAACGCCCACATGCCCGTAGGCAAACCGCCCCTGTTGCAAGCCGCCCGGACAGCGGGCGGCATGGCCCTGCTGGGGGCGCCCATCATGGTGGTGCTGTTTTTGCTGTTCCCCCGGCTGGCGCCTTTGTGGGGCGTGCCCAGCGATGCCATGAGCGGGCGCACGGGCCTGAGCGCCAACATGCAGGTCGGCAACATCGCCAGCCTGGCGCTGGACAACAGCGTGGCGCTACGCATCAAGTTCGAGGGCCGGCCGCCGCCGCAGCGGGATTTGTATTTTCGCGGCCCGGTGCTGTCCAGTTTTGATGGGCGGGAATGGCGGCCCGCACGTTTCAATTTCGCGGCCCGATACGGCGGCAATAACGGGGCTGGCGCCAAGCTGGTCGTCTCGGGCGCCCCCATCAACTACGAAGTCACGCTCGAACCCACCAGCCGCCCCTGGCTGATGGTGATGGAAGCGGCCACGCAAAGCCCGGTTCTGCCCGACTACCAAAGCGTGATGCAGGACGACCTGCAGTGGCTCACCGACCGCCCGATCACCGACCTGGTGCGCTACAAGGTGCAAAGCTACCCCCGCTTCCGGCACGGCCCCACACAAGCGGCCACCGGGCTGCGTGAGTTTGTCGAGCTGCCGGCCGGCTTTAACCCGCGCACCCTGGCGCTGGCCAACGCAATACGCAAGGACCCGCGCCATGCTGGCGCCAGCACCGCCCAATTGGTGCAGGCCGCACTGAGTCGCCTGCGCAGCGGCGGCTACACCTACACGCTGGAGCCCGGCGTGTATGGCCAGCACACGGCCGATGAATTCTGGTTTGACCGCAAGCAAGGTTTTTGCGAGCACATCGCCTCGGCCTTTGTGATTTTGATGCGCGCCATGAACATTCCGGCGCGCATCGTCACCGGCTACCAGGGTGGCGAGCCCAACACGGTGGACGGCTTCTGGGTAGTGCGGCAGAGCGATGCCCATGCTTGGGCCGAGGTCTGGCAGGCCGGCCAGGGCTGGGTGCGGGTGGACCCGACCTCGGCGGTGGCGCCGGGGCGCACCGGCGCCTTCCAGCGGCTGGCCGCACCGCAGGGCGTGGTCGCCCAGGCGCTGGGCAACTTCAGCCCCACGCTGGCGGCCCAGCTGCGCGCCACCTGGGAAGCGGTCAACAACGGCTGGAACCAGTGGGTACTCAACTACACGCAAGGCAAGCAGCTCAATTTGCTGAAAGGCATCGGTTTTGAGTCGCCCAGCTGGACGGACCTCAGCTACGTGCTGATCGGCATCATCGTGCTGGCCGCGCTGCTCGGTGCTGCCTGGACGCTGTGGGACCGTGCCCAGCATGACCCCTGGCTGCGCCTGCTGGCGCGTGCCCGCAAGCGGCTGGCCAAAGCCGGTATTGAGAGCACGCCGGCCACTTCGCCGCGCCAGCTGGCCTTGCAGGTGCAGGCGAAATACAGCAGCCAAAGCGGCAGCCAGGGCCAGGCGCTGCATGACTGGTTGCTGCAGCTGGAATTGCAGCGCTATGCGCCTCTATCGACAAGCCAGCAGGCGCAACTCAAACACCTGAAGCAGCAATTCAGCCAGCTCACCTGGCCTGCTTAAAATTGGCGGCAGCCCAACCTATTCCTCACATGACACCTCAGACGCCCTTTCACCGTTTCAGTTTTGCTATTTTTTTAATAGCTACTTTCGCAGCTACAACGGGGGCTAGTGCGGCAAAACCCTTAAAGAAAACGGTATCTGCCCAATCTGCGCCGGCACAGGGCCCGCTGTACTCCAGCCGCGTCGAGGCCATGCAGTTTGCCGACGACCTGGCCAGCCGCCGTGACCTGGACCCCGACTGGGTGCGCAATGCCATTGGTCAGTCACGCTACAGCGCTACGGTGTCGCGGCTGATGCAGCCACCGGCCCAGGCCTTTGTCAAAAACTGGCGCGTCTACCGCAGCCGCTTCATAGACCCCATCCGCATTGAGGCTGGCGCGCGCTTCTGGCGCGCCAACCAGGCCAGCCTGGAGCGCGCCGAAAAAGAATATGGCGTGCCCGCGGAAATCATCGTCGGCATCATTGGCGTGGAAACCATCTACGGCCGCGACACCGGCAGCTTTCGGGTGATGGACGCGCTGACCACGCTGGCCTTTGACTTTCCGGCCAGCCACCCGCGTGCCCAGGAGCGCAGCGAGTATTTCAAGGGCGAGATCGAGCAGTTTTTGACCCTGCAAAGCCGACTGGGCACCGACCCGTTTGACGCCAAAGGCAGCTACGCCGGCGCCATGGGCATGCCGCAGTTCATGCCGTCAAGCCGCGTCAAATTCGCCGTCGATTTCGACGGCGACGGCACGATTGACCTGTGGAACAGCCCCGCCGACGTGATCGGCTCGGTCGCCAGCTACTTCAAGGCCTTCAACTGGCAACCCGGCATGCCCACCCACTACCCGGTCCGTTTTGACACCAGTCGCCTCGACATGGACGCCCTGATGGCGCCCGACATCCTGCCAACCTTCAGCGTCGCAAGCTTCACCGCCAAGGGCGCGGTGCTGGAAGGCCCTGCGCTGCAACACCAGGGCCCGCTGGCATTGATCGAGCTGCTGAACGGCCCCGACGCCCCCAGCTACGTGGCCGGCACCGAAAATTTTTACGCCATCACCCGCTACAACTGGAGCAGCTACTACGCCATGGCGGTGATTGAGCTGGGGCGGGAAGTTGCGGCGCGGGTCAAGTCAGCCACGCCGTAACGGACGGGCCGCATGGCGGCACTAGCAAAACCTCATTAAAACGGAAAGCGCTATGAAATCAAGAGCTGCTTGCACTCTAGGGGTATGGGCTTCGGTGGGTTTTCATTCAAATTCTGCCGCTGGAGTTGATGACTGGCATGTTGCAATGCAACACCCCCCTTGTGAGAAGGGCGTCAAAAGCCATCAAAAGTGGCGGCGCGATAAAGCGCGGTCCGTGCGCCGCTAATCCTGGGGCTTTCCCGGTCTGCCCGCGGTGTCGCTCAGAAAACGGCTCATATCGCGCGACAGGCTCATGAAAAATATGGCGAATTGCTGCGGGTCCCAGATGTAGAGGTCGGCAAACACCTGACTCGAGACTTCCACCACAATGCAGTCGTCGGCGGCATCGCCGCTGAAGCGCCGGGGGCGCAGTGCGATCATCGCCGGAAAGCCGACACTTTCTCCCGCGTTCATGGTTCGGATGATGTCCTTGCCGCCGTCGGTATCCTCATACACGGTGATTTGACCGCTTAGCAACACGAAGAAGCTCTCGGCGGTGTCGCCCTTGCGGTAGAGGGTCTCTCCGGCTGTCAACTTCAGCACTTCACCGTCGGCCAGCAGCTTCGCGACAAAGCTTTGCGACAGCGCGCCGAATGCCGACATTTGCTCGAAGGCGTCAGTGGCCAGGTGCTCATGGAGCGTTGCGGGGTCGAGAATTTCCATGTTGGGTGTCCGATTGGGCGGTTCGCATCATGACGGCGAGACTTGGCGAAAAGGTCCTGGATTGCGACGATAAAGTCGAAGGTCAAGTCTCCCATTTTGCAAATCTACGCGCAAGCACAAGTCGAATTTGTGCCCTGATATCTCTCACACCCGTACCGCGATCACCCTGGGTCAGGCATCGGGTCACGCATCCACGTGGGCGAGGCCAGCTTCATCGACCTGCTGGCCGAGCGCATAGCGCACGCTAACGCAGGCCGCGCTATTCGGGTTTGATGTTCGCGCTCTTGACCAGCTTGCCCCAGCGATCGGCTTCCGACTTGATGAAAGCGGCGAATTGCTCGGGCGTACCGCCACTAGAAATGAGGGTCAGATTCCAATTAAATTGCCATCACGCGCTACAACTGGAGCAGCTACTATAGAAATGAGGGGCAGATTCCAATTAAATTGCCATCACGCGCTACAACTGGAGCAGCTACTGCGCCATGGCGGTGATTGAGTTGGGGCGGGAAGTGGCGGCGCGGGTCAAGTCAGTCACGCCGTAACGGACGGGCAGCATGGCGGCACTGGCAAAAACTCATAAAAACGGAAAGCGCTATGAAATTAAGAGCTGATTGCGCAGTATATGTAAGGGCTTGGGTGGTTTTTCATTCAGATTCTGTCGCTGGAGTTAGTGACTGGAATGTTGCAATGCAAGACCTGACCCCTACGGGTTTGGCAGAGCGCATCTATTGGCAAATCAAGGCGCGAGCCATTGACTCCGGATGGGTGCGGCGCTAGCCGACCGGGTGACCGATGTCGCTGACCCACGTGCTGTCTCAGTATGGCTACCTTGCCGTGTTCGTCGGTAGCGTCCTCGAAGGCGAAACCATCCTGATTCTGGCCGGTTTCGCGGCACATCAAGGTTACCTGTCGCTCCCCCTGGTCATCACGCTGGCATTCTGTGGTGGTACGGTGGGTGACCAGATTTTCTTCTTGCTTGGGCGCTACTACGGCGGCCCCCTGCTTTCGCGCTTCCCACGTCTAGCCTCACGCGCCCAACCGGTCAGCCAGTTGATACTGCGCTACCACACCGGCCTCATCGTTGGGGTCCGTTTCATGTATGGATTCCGCATCGTTGGCCCGCTCGTCATTGGCATGAGCGATGTGCCGGCATGGCGATTCGTGTTGCTCAACCTTCTTGGGGCTGCGCTATGGGCCATGCTGATCGGCGGGGCGGGCTATCTTTTCGGCCAAACATTGCAATCGCTGATTCCTGACCTCAAGCGGCATGAGGAAATGGCACTGTTGCTGATGATTGCGGTGGCTGTTCTCATCGGCTTGGTGCGCTGGCTGCGCGCCCGCCATCGCTAACGAATTGAGCGACGCACGAAGCCACGGGGTCGGCTTCATCGACCGGCTGGCCGGGCGCATAGCGCACGCTAACGCAGGCCGCGCTATTCGGGTTTGATGTTCGCGCTCTTGACCAGCTTGCCCCAGCGATCGGCTTCCGACTTGATGAACGAAGCAAACTGCTCGGGTGTACCGCCACCGAGCTCGTTGCCCTGACCCAGCATCTGTTCCTTGATGGTCGGGTCGGCCAGCGCCTTGTTGGTGGTTTCATTGAGCAGCTTGATAAGGGCCGCAGGCGTGCCCGCTGGCGCCACCAGCCCCTGCCAGTTCTGCACTTCAAAGCCCGGCACGCCGGCCTCGGCCATGGTGGGCAGGTCGGGAAACAGCGGCGAACGCGTCTTGCTGGTGATGGCCAGCGCGCGCAGCTTGCCGGCGCGGATCGACGGAGCGGCCGAATACATCTGCTCGAACATCATGTCCACCTGGCCCCCCATCAGGTCGGTCGTGGCGGGCGCTCCGCCCTTGTAGGGAATATGCGTGATGGACACGCCGGCCAGCGACTTGAACATCTCGCCCGACAAATGGTGCGACCCGCCCAGCCCGCCCGAGGCAAACGACAGCTTGCCGGGACTGGCCTTGGCGGCGGCCATGATGTCCTTGACGCTCTTGAACGGCGAGTTCGCCGGAACCATCAGCACCAGCGGGCCTTTTTCGATCAGGCAGACCGGCACGAGGTCCTTGGCCGGATCGAAATTCATTTTCTTGAACATGGTCGGGTTGACCGCCAGCGGCGCGAAATTTCCCATGCCGATGGTGTAGCCGTCCGGCTTGGCCCGGGCGATGGCCTCGGTGCCGATGTTGCCGCCCGCACCCGGCTTGTTGTCCACGATCACCGGCTGGCCTAGCGCGGTGGAGAGGAACCTGCCGATCTGGCGCGAGCGCTGGTCGGCGTTGCCGCCGGCCGCGTAGGGACAGATCAGGGTGATGGGCTTGCTGGGGTATTTGTCCTGGGCCCAGGCCAGCGAGGGCATGGCGATAACCAGCGAAGTGGCTTGCAGGAGGTTGCGGCGTTTCATGTCGAATCCTTGTGATCAGTGGTGTTCCCCGACCTTAAGGGATGCAGCTGTCAATCAGCTGGCGCGGCATTGGTGGTTTCCCGGATGCCGGCGGCTATTTGAAGAAATGAGGGTCAGATTCCAATTAAATTTCAGGTCAAGCCCATTCCAACCGGCTCAATCGTGATGTCCACCGTCATGGACTCTTTGCCGCCGCCCTGCCGCACGCCCTTGATGGGTGGGCAGGCGTTGTAGTCGGTGCCCATGGCCAGCCGCACGTGGCGCTCGTCAATCAGGCAGCCGTGGGTCACGTCGATGCTGGCCCAGCGCCGCGTGGCAGCATCCAGGCACACATCGACCCAGGCATGGCTGGCCAGGTCGGGTTCGTTGGCGGCGTAGAAATAGCCGCTCACATAACGCGCCGGAATTCCCAGGCTGCGGCAGATCGCCACCATCACATGGGCCTGGTCCTGGCACACGCCAGCGCCAGCTTCAAACGCCTGCAGCGCCGTGGTGGTGACATTGGTGCTATTTTTTTGATAGCTCACGACACCTGCCACACCTTGGCTCAAGGCCAAAAGCATGCCCAAGTCAGCCTTGCCGCGGACCGCCGGAGTCGCTACAAAGCGGCGGCCAAACTCGGCCAGCTGCGGATGCGGTTCCGCCAGATGCGTGGCGCGTAAAAAGAAGTCTGGATGCGGCAGGCTGTCGGCATCGGTGAACTCGGCCACGCCCAGGGTCTCCACCTCGCCAGCGGCATTGACCAGGCTCCAGCGCACGTTGTCAGTGGCCCGGCCGACAAAGGTATAGGAATGGATGGGGTTACCGAAGGCATCCAGCTGGGAAAAAAGCTTTTCGGGTGCGCCCAGGCTCCAGAAATACACCGTTTGCGCCGGGCCGGACTGCGGCGTGAGCCACAGCGTTTGCAGCGCGTAGCGCAAGGGCTCGGTGTAGCGGTAATCGGTGGTATGCCTGACGTGCAGCTTCATAAAATAAGAGCCCCCACGTTCGCTCGCTTCGCGTAACTCTCTGCCCCCCGAGGGGGCTGGCCTTGCTCGGGGCGGCCCTTCGCTGCAGCCGCCACAACCTTATGCTGCATCAAGTGGTTGCCGGAACGAGGAATTCGCGGCTGATATGGGCACCGATTTCGTTGACCCGGTCCAGGAACTGGGTCAGGAAAGCATGCAGGCCGGTTGCCAGGATTTCGTCGATGCGCGCGTACTGCAAGTCGGCCCGCAGCTTGCCGGCGCGGCGCTGGGTTTCGCTGGACGGATCGCTGGTCACCATGGCGAGGTTGCTCATGAGCTCGTTAAGGCAGGCCAGCAGGGAACGCGGCATGTCGGGCCGCAAAATCAGCAACTCGGCCACGCGTTCGGGCTTGATGACGTCGCGGTAGACCTTGCGGTAGACCTCGAAGCCGGAGACGCTGCGCAGGATCGCGCTCCAGTGGTAAAAATCGTATTCCTGATCTTTCTCGCTAGCTGCGCCTGTCGCACCGGCCGCACCGGTCGCGCCGAGAAAATCATTTTGTACCGCATGAAACTTCACATCCACCAGGCGGGCGGTGTTGTCGGCACGTTCCAGAAAAGTCCCCAGGCGCAGAAAGTGAAAGGCTTCGTCCTGCAGCATGGTGCCGGCCGTCACGCCGCGCGAGAGGTGGGAGCGGAACTTGACCCATTCAAAGAACTGTCCCGGATCGCGCTCAAAATCGCCGTTGCGCAACATGCGCATGACTTCCAGGTAGGTCTGGTTTTGCGTTTCCCACACTTCGGTGGTCAGCGTGCCCCGCACGGCACGGGCGTTTTCGCGGGCGTTTTGCAGGCACGAGACGATGCTGGAAGGGTTTTTTTCGTCGCGCACCATGAAGTCCATCACTTCATGCGGGTTGATGCTGTCGCCGTACTTGGCGGCATAGGCAGGCTTGAGCTCGCTGATGCTGAGCAGGCTCTGCCAGCCGCCCTGCACCACGGCAGCCGATTGCGGCAGCAAAGAGGTCTGGTAATTGACATCCAGCATGCGCGCGGTGTTTTCGGCGCGCTCGGTGTAGCGGGACATCCAAAAAAGATGGTCTGCAGTTCTAGATAGCATTTTTTCTCCTTAGCCTCAAACACCGAAAGCGCTCACGCGCTTTGCGGGTTTTGGTGATGACCTCACAAGCGCTTCGCGCAATTGATGAGTCATCCCCGCGAATGCCTGCGGCATGTCGCCTGCCCTTTCTGTATAACGGGACATCCAGAAAAGGTGGTCAGCGGTGCGTGACAGCATGATTAGTTTCCTCCGACCTGTGACTGCGTTTGAGACTGTGATGGCATAGGCGCTGCCGGGCCGGCCTCCAAAATCCAGGTGTCTTTTGTACCGCCGCCCTGTGACGAATTGACGACCAGCGAACCCTCTTTCAGCGCGACCCGTGTCAGACCGCCGGGCACCATCTGCACCTCCTTGCCGCTCAGCACAAAGGGCCGCAAATCGATATGGCGCGGCGCAATACCGCTTTCCACATAGGTCGGGCAGGTCGACAGGCTCAGCGTCGGCTGGGCAATGTAGCCGGCCGGGTTGGCCAGCAGGGCCGCCCGGAAGTCTGCAATTTCGGCCGTCGTCGAGGCCGGCCCCACCAGCATGCCGTAACCGCCCGCGCCGTGCACTTCCTTGACGACCAGGTCCTTGAGGTTGGCCAGGGTGTACTTGAGGTCTTCCTCGTTACGGCACATATAGGTCGGCACGTTCTTGAGAATCGGCTTTTCACCCAGGTAGAACTCAATCATTTTCGGCACGTAGGGATAGATCGACTTGTCGTCGGCCACGCCGGTGCCGATGGCGTTGCACAGGGCGACGTTGCCGCTGCGGTAGACATTGAGCAGACCGGCGCAGCCCAGGGTGGAAGTCGGGCGGAAGGCCAGCGGGTCCAGGAAATCGTCGTCGACCCGGCGGTAGATCACGTCCACGCGTTTGGGACCGCGCGTGGTGCGCATGTACACAAAGTTGTCCTTGACAAACAAATCCTGGCCTTCAACCAGTTCCACGCCCATTTGCTGCGCCAGAAAGGCGTGTTCAAAATAGGCCGAGTTGTACATGCCGGGCGTCAGGACCACCACCGTCGGATCGGCCGTGGCGGGCGGCGCGGAAGCGCGCAGCGTCTCCAGCAGCAAATCGGGGTAATGTGCGACCGGGGCCACGCGGTTCTCGCTGAAGAGATCAGGGAAAAGCCGCATCATCATCTTGCGGTCTTCCAGCATGTAGCTCACGCCGCTGGGCACGCGCAGATTGTCTTCCAGCACGAAGTACTCGCCCTCGCCCTGCGCATTGGGCGCACGCACGATGTCAATGCCGCTGATGTGCGAGTAAATATTGCCCGGCACATCGACGCCCATCATCTCGGGGCGAAACTGGCTGTTCTGGAAAATCTGCTCGGACGGAATCACGCCGGCCTTGATGATCTCTTGTCCGTGGTAGACGTCGTGAATGAAGCGGTTGAGCGCGGTGACGCGCTGCACCAGCCCTTTTTCCATGCTGGCCCATTCATGGGCCGGGATGATGCGGGGAATCAAATCAAAGGGAATCAGCCGCTCGGTACCCGCGCCGTCTTCGTCCTTGGCACCGTAGACGGCAAAGGTGATGCCGACGCGCCTGAAAATCATTTCGGCTTCGGCGCGGCGGGACTCCATGACCTCCGCGGGTTGCTTGGCCAGCCAGCGCTGGTAGCGCTGGTAATGGTCACGGACGCTGGATGCCGTTGCATTCATCTCATCAAACATTGGTCGGCTCATTGGCTTGATCTCCAGCAAGGTTTGCGCATTGAATTGTTATGACATAGCTTAGCAAGTTATGCGCCAAGCAGGCGCATCCATCCATTTTTTTAAAGCTCAGGTACATGGTGCCAGTAACGCAGACCCTCCTGCCGCTGGCAGGTAATCGCTCCGGGCTGCAGGCTTTGCCAGGTAGCCGCCCCGCACTGCGGTGACCTGACCAGACGGATGCCGCGCTCCTGGTAACGAGCCACCACAGACGCCACCGGATGGCCAAAGCGGTTGCGATAGCCCGCTTGGGCCAGCGCCAGCTGCGGTTGCACGGCATCCAGGAACACCGCACTCGACGATGTCTTGCTGCCATGGTGCGGCACCAGCAAAAAGTCGGCTTTAAGGCTGGCGCGGGTGGCCGGGTTGGAACTGCCTGCCAGCCTCAATTCCTGGGGCGATTCAAGATCGCCCACCAGCAAAGCGGTCTGGCGGCCATTGGAGACGCGCAGCACGCAGCTCATGGCATTCGATTTGTTGGCCTGCTCGTAATCGGCAGCAAGCGGGTGCAGCACTTCAAAAGTCACAGCGTCCCACTCCCAGCGCTGGCCGGCCGTGCAGCGGCTTGACTTGCGCAGCGCCTGCAACTCGTGACTGTCTTCAATCGAACTGAGCAGCGTCGCCTGCGGCTGCATGGCCAGCACGGCGGGCGCGCCGCCAACGTGGTCGATATCCCGGTGGCTGAGCATCAGCATGTCCACCCGCTCGCCCAGCGCGCGCAGCAGCGGCACGAGCACGCGGTTCCCGGCATCGCTTTCTCGCGAAAATCGCGGGCCCGTGTCGTACAGCAGCGTATGGCTGGCCGTGCGCACCAGCACCGCATTGCCCTGCCCAATGTCGGCGGCCAGCAACTCGAACTGCCCCGGCGCCACGCGCAGGGGTTGCCACAGCAAAACCGGCAGCAACAGCGGAATGCCCAGCACCCGCCAGTGCCACGGCAAGCGCATGGCCAGCAAGGCGCCACCCAGCACACCCGCAACCGCGCACCACAACGGCGCGGCCGCCACGCTGATGGACGCCAGCGGCCAGCTGGCCAACCACTGCAGCAACACCGCCAGCAGCCCCACCGCCCATGCCGCGCCATCCCACAGCGGCGCCCACAGAACGCCCAGCATGGCCAGCGGCGTCACGAGCAGCGTCACCCAAGGAATGGCCACCGCGTTGGCCAGCAAGCCGACCAGCGACACCTGGTTGAACAGCAGCAGCGACAAAGGCGTGAGCGCCAGCGTGACCACCCATTGCTCGCGTGCGGCACCCGCCAGGCTGGCCGCTGCTTTGGACAGCCACCGTGGCCAAATCCGCTTCGTCGCCGCATTTTCTAAAGCCAATTGGCCATCAGCCCTTGAATGACGGTTGTCATGTGCTCCTGAATCTGTAGCAAACAAAACGCCCACCGCGACAAACGACAACCAGAACCCGGCCTGCATCAGCGCCCAGGGGTCCAGCGCCACCACCACGGCCATGGCCAGCAACCAGGTCTGCAGCCAGGGCCACTGCCTGCCGCCTTGCCGCAACAGCACCACCGTCGCCAGCATCCAGATGGTTCGCTGGGCGGGCACACCCCAGCCGGAAAACAGCGCGTACAGGGCGGCCAGAACCAGCCCACCCCAAGCCCCGGCACTGCTGGCCGGCAGGGCAAGGCACAGCCGGGGCGTCAGCCGGGCGGAGCGCCGCCACAAGCCGCCAACCAGCAAAGACGCCGCCCAGGCAAACATGGTGATGTGCAGGCCCGAAATACTCATCAGGTGCGCCACACCGGTTGCGCGAAAAACATCCCAGTCGGCGCGCTCGATGGCGTTTTGATCGCCCACCACCAGGGCGGCGATCACGCCGGCCAGTTGCCGGTTTTCGACGCGTGCAAAAATCGCTTCACGCACCGACTGGCGGGCGCGCTCCACGGGATGCGCCCAACTGCTGGAAAGCTTTGACGGTGCTTCATCACGCGGCCCGGCGCGCACATAGCCCGTCGCCTGGATGCCCTGCTCCCACAGCCAAAGTTCGTAGTCGAATCCGTGGAGGTTGCTGTTGCCATGCGGGGCCTTGAGCCGCACCGTCATTTGCCAGCGCTCACCGGCGCGCAGGCTTTGTGGCTGGCGTTGCAGGGCCAGGCTCAATTCGGAGGGATCAGCACTTTCCACCTGCAAGTTTTTGGCATCGCGCATGCCAAAGCCCGCATACCAGCCCAGCAAAATGTGCGGCGGCAAGCTCACCGCGTGCCCGTCAAGGCGGGCAGATTCGATGCCAAGGCGAAACCGCAAGGCGTCTTCGCTGGGCTGCGGCATGGCCAGCACCACGCCGGTCACGGCAATGTCGCGCCCTTCCAGCGCCGGGTTAAGGGCCGTGGACTGAAAAGCGGTAGCGCGCCAACCCGTCAAGCCAAAGCCCAGCAGGCTGGCGAACACGAACACAGACACCGCCAGGCCGGTGGCGCGAAGGCTGCTCTTTTTCAGGGCCGCAGCACCGTACAAAAGGCCCACAGCGATCCCGGCCAACGCCGCAAGCGCGGCAAGCACAGCATACAAGCCGCCCGGCCACAGGCTGGCCTGCTGCAATTGCACGGCCACGCCGGCGATGAAACCGCTGAAAAGAAAGCCTGGGCTGGTGGCGCCCCTCCACGATCCGGCCAACACAGGTATGCCCAAGGCTGCCTCCCTCATTTTTTCGTTTGTTTTGCAATGGCCTCTGTTCAACGGGCCAACCGTGCAAACAGCCGACAAAGCCTGTTTGGCGCAGGTCTTGCTTAGCCGTTGTCTGCAGGAATGAAAGAGAAGCAGGGTAAGCTGTTCTCAATCCTCAAGTGCCGCACAAGGTGGCGGTTTGCTGTTTTTGTGTTTTGCTTGGCGGTGTTCTGCAGCGCGACCCATTGTTAAAAAAAGCGAGGCCATCTTGTCTATCCACGTTGCCCTGAGCCACATCACCCATTACAAATATGACCGGCCGGTCAAACTCGGTCCCCAGGTCGTACGCTTGCGGCCTGCGCCGCACAGCCGCACCCGGGTTCTGTCTTACTCACTCAACATCGAGCCCGCCAAGCACTTCATCAACTGGCAACAAGACCCGTTTGCCAACTACCAGGCCCGGCTGGTGTTCCCCGAGCCCACCCGTGAATTCAAGGTCACGGTGGACCTGGTGGTGGAGATGGCGGTGTTCAACCCGTTTGACTTCTTTCTGGAGCCCAACGCCGAAGAATTTCCGTTCAACTACAACTCCGGCCAAAAGCATGAGCTGGCACCCTACCTGGTCACCCAGCCAGCCACCCCGCTATTGAAGCGCTATCTGGAAAAAACCGACCTCACCCCCAAACGGACCATCGATTTTCTGGTGGGCCTGAACCAGCGCCTGCAATCAGACATCAAGTACTCCATCCGCATGGAGCCCGGCGTGCAGACGCCGGAAGAAACCCTGACCCTGGCCTGCGGCTCCTGCCGCGACACCGGCTGGCTGATGGTTCAGTTGCTTCGCCACCTGGGGCTGGCGGCCCGTTTTGTCTCGGGCTACCTGATCCAGCTCAAGGCCGATGTCAAATCCATCGATGGCCCCAGCGGCGCCGAAGCTGACTTCACCGACTTGCATGCCTGGTGCGAGGTGTTTTTGCCCGGCGCGGGCTGGGTGGGCCTGGACCCGACTTCCGGCCTGATGGCGGGCGAAGGCCATATTCCGCTGGCCTGCACGCCCGAGCCGTCGAGCGCGGCGCCTATCGAAGGCGGCATGGACAAATGCGAGGTGGAGTTTGCGCACCACATGCAAGTGCAGCGCATTTACGAATCGCCCCGTGTGACCAGCCCCTACACCGAAGACCAATGGCAGCGAGTACTGGCACTGGGCGAGGTGGTCGACCAAGACCTGGTGGCCGGCGATGTCCGGCTGACCATGGGCGGCGAGCCCACTTTTGTGGCCACCACCGACCGCGACGCCGCCGAGTGGAATATCGATGCATTGGGGCCGACCAAGCGCGGCTATGCCACCGAACTGGTGCAAAAGCTGCGCGCCGAATACGGCGAAGGCGGTTTCCTGCATTTTGGCCAGGGCAAGTGGTACCCCGGCGAGCAACTGCCGCGCTGGGCGCTGAGTATTTTCTGGCGCAAGGACGGCCTGCCCATCTGGCAGAACCCGGCGCTATTTGCCGATGAACGCAAGCCCTGCCAATACACCAGCGCCGATGCGCAACGTTTTGTGCAAACCCTGGCCGGCAAGCTGGGCCTGGCCACCAACTGCATCACGCCAGGCTATGAGGACACCTGGTATTACCTGTGGCGCGAGCGGCGTCTGCCGGTCAATGTCGATCCTTTTGATTCCCGCCTGGATGACGCCATGGAGCGCGAACGCCTGCGCCGGGTCTTCATGCAGGGGCTCGATTCGGTGGTGGGTTATGTGCTGCCGCTGCAGACCGCGCAAGCGAAAGACAAACCAGCCACTTCCCCGAAATTGGCAGGCCCGCAATGGACGACGGGCCCGTGGTTCTTCCGCGACGAGCGCATGTATTTAATGCCGGGCGACTCGCCCATGGGCTATCGGCTGCCGCTGGATTCGGTGCCCTGGGTCTCAAAAACCGATTTCCCCTACATGATCGAGGCCGACCCGTTTGCGCCGCGCCAGGATCTGCCGTCCGCTTCAAGCCTGGCCGCGCCCTACATGACGGGCAATGCGGCGCCGCCCGAAGCCAGCCGCATCCTGCAATTCCGACCTGTCGGCCCAGCAAGCCCGGTCCCGACTTCAGCGCCAGACGACAAACGCGTCCCGAAAGCCTTCGAATCCGCCGCCTGGCTGACCCGCACCGCCCTGTGCGTCGAAGTGCGCGACCCGTCGCGCGCCAACGGTCCCAAAGACCCGAAAAATCTGGACAAGGCCAAAGACAAACCCAAGGCCGACCCGAAAAGCCAAAGCAGCCGTGGCGAAACCGGTGCGCTCTACATCTTCATGCCGCCCCTGGAGCGGCTCGAAGACTACCTGGACTTGCTGGCCGCCGTGGAAGCCACCGCGCAGACACTGGGCCTCAGCATCGTGCTGGAGGGCTACCCGCCACCGCGCGATCCGCGCCTGAAAATGCTGCAGGTTACGCCCGACCCCGGTGTGATTGAAGTCAACATTCACCCGGCCTACAACTGGGGCGAGCTGGTCGAGCACACCGAGTTCCTCTACAAAATTACCCATGAAACCCGGCTGTCTGCCGAAAAGTTCATGACCGATGGCCGGCACACCGGCACCGGCGGCGGCAACCACTTTGTGCTGGGCGGCGCCACGCCCGATGACAGCCCGTTCCTGCGCAAGCCGGAGATGCTGGGCAGCCTGATTGCCTACTGGCACAACCACCCTGCGCTGAGTTATTTGTTCTCGGGCATGTTCATCGGCCCCACCAGCCAGGCGCCGCGTGTGGACGAAGCGAGAAACGACCAGCTCTATGAGCTTGAAATCGCCCTGCGTGAAATTGCCGCCAACCGCGATAAATACGGCCAGGACATGCCGCCGTGGATTGTTGACCGCACGCTGCGCAACATCCTGGTCGACGTGACCGGCAACACGCACCGCAGCGAGTTTTGCATCGACAAGATGTACTCGCCCGACTCCTCCACCGGCCGTCTCGGCCTGCTGGAGCTGCGCGGCTTCGAAATGCCGCCGCACGCCCGTATGAGTCTGGTGCAGCAGTTGCTGATCCGGGGTCTGGTCGCCCGCTTTTGGAAGACGCCCTACGTTCAGAAGCTGGTGCGCTGGGGCACGGAGCTGCACGATCGCTTCATGCTGCCGTTTTTCATCCAGCAAGACTTCCAGGACGTGCTCGCCGAGATGCGCCAGTCCGGGTTTCATTTCGAGGACGCCTGGTTC
>DASXRN010000426.1:0-3439 GCA_036506595.1 Polaromonas sp.
TGAGGGACCAACCCGAAGGGAAGGACGAATGCCGGGCGCATTGCGGCGTTGCGGCTCGCTGGTGTAGCCAGGCTACACGGCGCTCACCGCGCCTTGCACTGCCTCCCGGCATTCGTCCTTCGCACTCCCGTTTTAGCGTGAACAGGCCCTCGCCGCAAGCCGTGTTTTTTGCAGGGCGCGAGCCTGTCTCGCACATAAGCCGCCACAATAGCCGGATGGCAAAGCTTTTTAAATGGCTGGTGTTTCTCGCGCTCGGGCTGCTGCTGTTGCTGGCTGCGGTGATCTTTATGCTGCAGCACTGGGTGAGCACCGACGATTTCAGGCAGCGCGTTGAGCGCGAGGCCGCGGCGGCGCTGGGCGTGCCGGTGACGCTGGACCATGTGGCGGTCGATGTCTGGCCTTTGCCGGCGGTGGCGCTGAGCGGCATTGTGGTGCAAAGCAAACCCGCGATCGCGCTGGCACGCGTGGAAGTGCGGCCGCAGTGGCAGCCCATGCTGCAGGGCCGGCTGGTGGTGGCCACGCTGCTGGTGCGCCACGCGGTGTTGCCGCAGCAAGGCATTGACGCGGTGTTGCTGGCGCTGCAAAAAAAGAAGCAGATTGCGTCCGCTGTGCCCGCCGCGCCCATCAAACAAGGGCAGCCGCCGCAAAACATTGCAAGCCCGGCGCCGGAGCAGGGCGGCCCGGGCGACTTGCTGCCGCGCCATACCGTGCTGGACGATGTGAGCTGGCTCAGCGCCACGGGCGCGCGCACCACGCTGGAGGGCGAGCTCAGGCTGGGCGACGACGGCCTGCCTGACAGCGCCTCGCTCAAACTGCTCAAGGGCAACTTGCAGGGGCTGGCGGCGACGCTGAAGCGCCAGGAAAAAGCCGGGTCCGAACAAGGCAGTGCGGCCGCCGCAGGCGCTGGCCAGTGGGCGCTGCGCGTGGCCGTGGGCGGCGGCACCGTGGAGGGCTTGCTCGACTTGCAGCGCTCGCCCGTGACTGCATCGGCGGCATCGAGCCGAACGGCAGCGGCCGGCGCGGAGCTGGTGCTGCAAGGCCAGCTGCAAACGCGCGGTGTCGAGGTCTCGGCGCTGACCGCCCCCAACAAACCCCTGACGGGCCGGCTGGAGGCTTCGACCACCCTGCGTGCCCGTGCAGCCACCACCAGTGCGCTGGTGGAGGCGCTGCAAACCCGCACCACCTTTACGGTGCGCAAGGCCGTGCTCAACAGCGTGGATTTGGCCAAGGCCGTGCAAACCGTCGGCCTGAGCCGCGGCGGGCAGACCGCGCTGGACACCTTGAGCGGGCAGCTGAACTCGCAGGGCCAGCATCTGCAACTCAGCAACCTGGTGGCCAGCTCCGGCGCCTTGAGTGCCACGGGCGGGGTGGCCCTGTCGCCAGCCAGGGCGCTGAGCGGCAAGCTGGCCGTGAATGTGGCGGGTGACAGCAAGATAGGCACGGCCCTGGGTGGCGCGGTGGGCGTGCCCCTGACCGTGGGCGGCACGCTGGACAACCCCGAGCTCACCTTGTCACGCTCGGCCCTGCTGGGCGCCGCCGTGGGCACGGCGTTGATGCCCGGCGTGGGCACGGCAGCCGGTGCCAACCTGGGCGAGCGCCTGCGCGGCCTGTTTGGCAAGTAATCTGTATCAAATCAGTCAAATCAGGCCTCAACTCAGAAACGACGGGCGCAGCGTGCTATTAAAAGAATAGCTATTTTTGCGTCGACTGCGGCCTTGTCCTACAGCGCCATGCGGGGGATGCTGAGGCGTGGGTGCCGCGCAGGCTTTTAGCATCAAGTCATTAAGTCCTCACTTCATCCGCTTGATGGCGGTGATGGCTGGCGCTCCCTGGCGGGCGATGGCCCTCGCCATGAGGCATGGCATTGGAGAGCACGATGCTCAAATACGCGATTCTTTTTGCGCTGATTGCCCTGGTCGCAGGAGCCCTGGGTTTTGGCGGCGTGGCGGCAGGCGCTGCCGGCATTGCCAAAATACTGTTTGGCCTGTTCCTCATTCTGGCGGTCATTTTTGTGGTGCTGGCCGCCCTGGGCGTGGGTGCGGCCAAAAAGGTGCTGAAGTAAATGCCGCCCAAATTGCCACCCGATCCCGCATCCCGTGCCCCTGAGCCATCCCCTGCCGCGGCCAGCAGCCTGGTCGCCCGCTTCCGGCAGCGGCTGTTTCAGCCGTGGTCGCCGCGTAAAGAGCCATCGGCAACAGCGTCCCTGCCGGCCCCGGTAACGCAGCGGCAGGCCGGGCTTCAGTCCAGCATTGCCGAGTTTTTGCTGGTGAACCGCCTGCGTGCGCGCCGTTGCGCCGCGTCTTCTGCCGATGTGCTGGAGCGCGCTTGCCGCATAGTGTTTGTGACCTGCCAGAACTGGTTTGGCACGGCGGACAGCCGCAGCGCTGACCAGCAACACCACCAGACCCGCCGCCGCTAGGGGCCGTTCATTTATCTGCCGGTTACACGTTTTATGCACACCGCACAAATTGACGCCTTGCTGGAATACGAAGTCCGCAGCCCCACGCACTTCCTTTTCAATCTCGAAGCGGCCTTTCATGCGGGACACCAGCTCGTGCAGGAGCGGCTGACGATCACGCCCAACATGAAGGTCCGCAATTTCTGCGACGAGCGGTGCGGCAACCGCTTTATCCGGCTGGACGCGCCCAAGGGCGTGCTGACGGTCAACTACCACGCCCGGGTGCATTTGGTCGTCGCGCCCGTGCCCCTGTACCTGGATGAAACGCCGGTGACCGCCGTGCCCGACGAGATATTGCGCTACCTGCTGCCCAGCCGCTACTGCGAGTCCGACACCATGAGCCGCGCGGCGCAGCAGCTGTTTGGCCAGCTGCCGCATGGCATGGCCCGCGTGCGCGCCATCGAGCGCTGGATTCGCGCCTCGATTGCCTACCTGCCGGGCTTTAGCAATTCAAGCACCACCGCGCAGGACGTTTTTGTGCAGCGCGCGGGCGTATGCCGCGACTTTGCGCACCTGGGCATCACGCTGTGCCGGGCGCTCAATATTCCGGCGCGGTTGGTGGTGGGTTACGTCTATTTTGCCGAACCGCCGCAGGACTTTCATGCCGTGTTTGAAGCCTGGCTGGACGACCGCTGGGTCTTGTTTGACCCCACCGGCATGGCCCCCGTAGACCGGCTGGTGCGCGTAGGCACAGGCCGCGACGCCAAGGACGTGGCCTTTGCCACGATTTTTGGCGACGTGCAGATGCTGCGCAAGGAACTGATGGTAGACCAGGGCGACATGCCGCCGCCCGACCCGCAGGCCGGCGCACAGCCACCCGCGCTGGCGCTGGTCACGGCCTATTGAGCTTTCCACAATTCATGACAGCCTCCGTGTCATTGCGAGCGCAGCGCGGCAATCCATGGCTGCGCTTGATCGACGATGGATCGCCACGGCCTGCGGCCTCGCGATGACGAGACGGTGCGCAGGCCGCGCGATGAC
>DASXRN010000427.1:0-11076 GCA_036506595.1 Polaromonas sp.
GGCGCGCGTGGTGAGCGTGGCCCAGCAGGTCGAGCAAAAAGAGACCATGACCATCCAGTACACCATTGAGATGCGCAACATGCTCAATGACATGCCGGTACGCGACGAAATCCGCGAATTTCTGTTCAAGGTCTGGGCCGAGGCGCTTGCCATTGCGGCGATGAAAAATGGTCCGCAGCACGCGGAAACCGTCCTGCTCAAGCGGGCCGCCGCCGACCTGGTCTGGGCCGCCAGTGCCAAACCCGACCGTTCTGATCGTGCCCGGGTCATTGCCGATTTGCCCAAGCTGCTGCAATTGCTGCGTCTGGGCATGTCGATGCTGGGCCTGGGCGTGCCCGAGCAGGACCAGCATATGAAAATCATCAGCGACACGCTGGCCGACGCTTTCATGTCCAAGACAGACGCCATTTCGCTGGAGCGCATCGAGGCCATGGCCAACCGGCTGGCGAATCTGGAAGACTATTTGACCGATGAGGATGTCGGCGATTTGCCGCTGGACATCGAGAGCCTGGTGACCATGATTGGCATTGATGTCGGGGATATCCAGGTTATTGCCGATGGTGGCAGCCAGCCCACGGATGCCATGCGTTCCTGGGCACAGGAGCTGCAACTGGGCGCCTGGTTCAGCCTGGACCACAACGGAAAAATCAGCCAGGTGCAGTTTGCCTGGTGCAGTGGACGCAAGCAGTTGCACCTGTTTGCGACCGCCGACGGTCGCAACTTCTTGATTCAGGCACGCCGCCTGGCGGCCTACCTGCAGGCGGGGCTGTTGGTGCCGATAGAAGAAGAGGCGCTCACGGTGCGCGCCACGCGCGACGCCTTGGCCAAGCTGGACGCCAATCCCGAACGCCTGCTGGAGTAGTGGCCCCACGCGCGCCACTGCGCGTGCTTCGCTGTCCCCCGAGGGGGCTTTTTTTTCCTGGGAGCGGCCCGTCGGAAAAATGCTATTGACGATGGATACGCAGTGTTGGTTGTGGGGGCTTTAATGCGCGATGCGGAATTCCGTGTCATCGCAGAGTTCGTCAAGAATCAGCGCATCCGGCTCCTCGCCAAAGCTCCAGTAGACCATGAGCACGATGATTTTCAGATCATCCAGCGTCACCGGATCGCCCGGCGCCGCCATGGCGCGGTCGATGACGATCTCCCGCATGTGGGGCGGCAGCACGCCCGATGATTCCAGGAAACTCACGAAGCCCAGGCTCTCGGCACCCAGATGCACCTGCTCGGCGACCGAGTAAATCCGCAGGCTGTTGGCCGACTGTGGCTGAATGGCGGGATGGAGCGTGGCGGATTCGACGGCGCCGGAAGGCAGTTTGGCCGGAAAGCTGATTTGCGTGCCATGTGCCGCGGTGTTCAGGCCGTCCAGCCACACCAGGGCCTCCTGGATCTCCTCGGCATCAAACCCGGCGGCGGAGAGTTTGCGGCCCAGCCGGTGAAGTTCAGGGCAGGCGTCACCTTGCCAGTAATTCTCGTAAACGTACACCAGTACTTCAAACATGCGCCCAATATAACGCAGATGGGGGCGGCAGTGTCAAGTGGGTGAATAGACCTGAATTTGAGGCCTTAGCCCGCCGCCAGGCGTTGAAACAAGCCGCCGGGCAGGCGTGCGACCTGCCCGTTCAGCTCGAGTTCCAGCAGCTGGGCCTGTAAACGGGCGGTTTCCAGGCCGGTACGTGCCTGCAGGGCATCCAGGCTCACGGCGTCAAAGCCCAGCGCCGACAGGAGCGGGCCATCGGCGGGCGGCTCGCTGGCTGAATCAGCGCGGTCTGAGGTCGTGGAAGAGCTCCCGGTGGCCCCCGCCAAGGGGAAATTCAGTTCTTCCAGCACGTCCTGCGCCAGTTCCACCAGTTTGGCGCCCTGCTTGATCAGTGCGTGGCAGCCGCGTGATTGCGGCGAGTGAATCGAGCCGGGAATGGCAAAGACCTCTTTGCCCTGTTCGGCGGCCAGCCGCGCCGTGATCAGGGAGCCCGATTGCAGCGCCGCCTCCACCACCAGGGTGCCCACGGACAGCCCGGAAATAATGCGGTTGCGCTTCGGAAAATTGGCCGTCAGCGGCGGTGTGCCGAGCGGAAATTCGCTGATGATCATGCCCTGCCGGGCAATCCGGTGGGCCAGGGCGAGGTGTTTTTTGGGGTAAACCCGGTCCAGCCCGGTGCCGACCACGGCAATCGTCTCGCCGCCGCCCAGCATGGCGCCATCGTGCGCGGCGCCATCGATGCCCAGCGCCAAACCCGAGACCACGCAAAGCCCGGCGCTGCCAAAGGCCTTGGCAAATTGCCGGGCGTTGGCTTCGCCCTGTGGCGTGGGATTGCGGCTGCCCACGATGGCCAGCTTGGTTGCTATCGTTTTTGCAGCTGCTTGCCCCCGATTTACCTGGGCTCCGTGCATGTAAAGCATCAGAGGCGGGTCTTCGATGTCGAGCAAGGCGGGCGGGTAAGCGGCATCGCCGAGGGGCACGACGCGGCGGTCGTTGCCGGCCTGCAACCAGTCCAGGGTGGTCTGCAGCTGCCTGGCCAGGTTTGCCGGCTCGGTCTGCAAGGCACTGACCAATTTGTCCGTGCCCAGTTGCCGCAGGGCGGTGGCGCTTTGCGCAAAGACGGCCTGCGCCGACCCGAAGGCGGCCAGCAGTTTGCGGGCCGTCTCGTTGCCCACGCCGGGCGTCAGGGTCAGTCGCAGCCAGGCTTGAAGCTCTTGGGATTCCACGTGAAGGCGGGTTTCAGGAAGCGGGCCCGGCCGAAATGCCGGCTCTGCACATGCCGACCCGGTAAAGCTTCAATTCGGATTGACGAAGCGGTCGCCGACCTTGACACCGTCGGTCACCTGAAGCACCAGCGCATAAGACAGGCTGTCAAAGGTGCGGAACACCATCATCAGACCGTTGCGCTCGTTGGGCAGCTTGATTTGGGGCCGGGCGCTGTCGGTCTTGTCCAGCAGGCGCTGGCCGTCCTTGATGATGGCCATGACGTGACCCCGCTCCAGCCCGTCCTTGGCGCCGCGGTTGATCACGACGACCTGGTTTTCTGCCGCGATGGCCACGGCGCTGCCATAGACGGAAACGATCTGGCCGGTGATGGCACTGGCCGGTGCATGGGGCACGTAACTGAGAAATTCACGGGCCGGCTCGGCCATCAGGCGGTCGCCCGTCCGCATTTCTTCCTTGGTGGAGACGATGTCTATGGTGGCCGGCACGATTTCGGTTTGCAGCTGGCCATCCTTGCCGGCTATCTGGGCCGTGGATTCGCCGCGCGCCAGTTCGGCCTTGCCGACATACTGGGCTTCGTAGCCCAGGATTTGCTGGGTGGTCGGGTCTTTCAACGGCTTGGCGTCGCGAAACACCCGGTAGCCCAGCGGCTCGCCCTTGGCATCGCTCAGGCGCTTGCCGGTGGCATTGCCGCCAACGTACTCGCCACGCGCATAGGCGCGGTCCCCCCGGCTCAGCAGCACCCGGCCCTCTTGCGTGGCCACAATCCGCGGGGCCGCTGCAAACGTGGCCTCATCCACAATCATGGGTTCGGCGAGGAAAGGCTCAATGGCATTGGGGGACAGTGTGGGAATGGAGGCATCCGCCAGCGATTCAGAACGGGTATGCGGTGACACCCGCACGGTGTCTGTGGGCGGGCCGTCGGCTGCGGCCTGGCGGGTGCGCAGGGTGGCCCGGCCGTTGGATTTTTCAAGGTAGAGCTGCTGGCCAGGGTAAATGCGGTGGGGGTTGCGGATGTCCTGAAGGTTCATGCCCCACAACTCGGGCCAGCGCCAGGGGCTTTTGAGAAACAGGCCGGAAATTGACCACAGGGTGTCGCCCCGCTTGACGCTGTAGCTGTCGGGCGCGTTGGGCGCCAGCTCTGCCAGCGGCACACCGGTCTCGGCGACCTGGTTGGCGGTGGCCTTCTGGCCGGCAGTGACGGGGAAATTCTGTGCATGCAGGCCGGTTGTGGCGCCAAAAAGTACGGCTGCTGCTATTGAAATGTGACTGAAACGACCAAAAATAATTTGCATCTTGAAAGCCTTAGGCGCTAATACTAGGCGGGCACGGTTCCAGTTTGATGGAAAAGGCCATGTTTTTATCTTGATAAATCACTGGCGATTTTGTACTTAAGCCCTTGATTAAGCAACGATTACCAGATTCTGGGATTATCGGAGTGCTGAAAAATCGGGAAAAGTGGCGAAAATAGCGACATCCGGCTCATTGCCTCCCTTTGTACCCGCCTGCGTCTCTCCTTCTTGCCGCCGCCATGACCCAACTGACCATTCTTCGCTACCCCGACCCGCGCCTGCATACGGTCGCCAAACCCGTGGCCGCTGTCGATGCGCGCCTGCGCCAGCTGGCAGCCGACATGTTCGAGACCATGTATGAAGCGGCGGGCATTGGTCTGGCGGCGACGCAGGTGAACGTGCATGAGCGACTGATCGTGATCGACGTGAGCGAAAACCGCGACCAGCCACTGGTGCTGATCAATCCCGAAATCGTCTGGGCCAGCCCGGAAACCCGGATCGGTGAAGAGGGCTGCCTCTCGGTGCCCGGCATTTACGACGGCGTGGAGCGCTCCACCGCCGTCAAGGTGCAGGCGCTCGATCTGGACGGCAAGCTCCAGGTGCATGCCGCCGAAGGCATGCTGGCGGTCTGCATCCAGCATGAAATGGATCATTTGATGGGCAAGGTGTTTGTGGAATACCTGTCGCCCTTGAAGCGCAACCGCATCAAGACCAAGCTGCTCAAGCAGCAAAAAGACGAAGAGCGCGAATCGGTGCGCGGCTGAAGCTGGCCGGCCCTGTGCATGGGATTTTTTAGGGCGCAAGCACGGGTTTTCCCCGATGAGTCCTTAAAATCCTGACCCATGCGCCTTATTTTTGCCGGTACCCCTGAGTTTGCCCGTGTGGCGCTGGCAAGATTGCATGCCGCCGGCTTTGAGATTCCGCTGGTGCTGACCCAGCCCGACCGCCCCGCCGGTCGCGGCATGAAGCTGCAGGCCTCGGCCGTCAAGCAGTGGGCCGAAAGTCACAATATTTCGCTGGCGCAGCCGCGTAGCCTGCGCCTGGACGGCAAATACCCGGACGATGCGGTCGCGGCACGTGATGCCATTGCAGCCGCGCGTGCCGATGCCATGGTGGTGGCCGCCTACGGGCTGATCCTGCCGCAGTGGGTGCTTGATGCGCCTCGACTGGGATGTTTGAACATTCACGCCTCGCTGCTGCCGCGCTGGCGCGGGGCCGCGCCGATTCACCGCGCCATTGAAGCCGGCGACCGGGAAACCGGAGTCACCATCATGCAGATGGACGCCGGGCTGGACACCGGCGACATGTTGCTGGCCGATGCCCTGCCCATCACGCCCGAGGACAGCACGGGCCGCCTGCACGACCGGCTGGCGCTGCTGGGTGGCCGCCTGATCGTCGAGGCTTTGGAACTGGCGGCCTGCGGTGGCTTGCGGCCGGTCAAACAGCCCGAGGCGGGTGTGAGCTATGCCCACAAGATAGACAAGGCCGAGGCGGCGGTCGACTGGGCCCAGTCCGCTGAAGTGATCGGTCGGCGGATCCGGGCCTTCGACCCATTTCCTGGCGCCCACACCCAGCTCGGCGGTGAAGCCATCAAACTCTGGTGCTATGAAATTGAGAGCTGTTCGCGTCCATCTGGTGTGGGCTGCGGCACGATTTTGTCTGTGAATGCGACGGGCGTGAGCGTGGCCTGCGGCCAGGGCGTGTTGCGCCTGACCGAGCTGCAGCGCGCCGGCGGCAAGCGCCTGGCCGTGGCGGACTTCCTGCGCGGCTTCGAGCTCGCACCCGGCATGACCTTTGGAAAGTAAGTCCCCCATGTTCCTGCGTCCTGCCCATTACCGCCATCCACAATTCCGCCAGGGCGCACGCGACATGCTCGCGGTAGCGCCCGGCATTGCCGCCTGGGGCCTGATGACCGGCGTGGCCATGGTCAAGTCCGGCATGAGCGGGCTGGAAGCCACGCTGATGACGGTGCTGGTGTACGCCGGCAGCGCGCAACTGGCGGCCATCCCGTTGCTGATGGCGGGTGCGCCCATGTGGGTGATCCTGGCCACCGGTTTTTGCGTGAACCTGCGCTTTGTGGTGTTCAGCGCGCACCTGCGCGCCTACATGATGCATCTGCCGCGCTGGGAGCGCATGCTTACGGGTTTTCTCACGGCCGACCTGA
Organism: Polaromonas sp.; assembly: GCA_036506595.1. Taxonomy (GTDB): domain Bacteria; phylum Pseudomonadota; class Gammaproteobacteria; order Burkholderiales; family Burkholderiaceae_C; genus Polaromonas. Next base: position 6,158 of record DASXRN010000427.1, read on the forward strand.
CCTATGTGCTGTTCACCCGGCGCTTTCCCGCGCCCAGCGACGACCCGGCCCAGCGCCTCGCCCAGCAGGCCTACCTGGCGGGCAGCTGCGGCCTCAGCTGGTGCAACTGGGTGGTCAGCAGCATGGTGGGCGTGGCCCTGGCCAACCTCATCCCGACCACCTGGGGCCTGGGTTTTGCCGGCATTCTGGCGCTGCTTGGCATCAGCTGCTCCCTGACCACCACGTGCCTGCGCGCCGTCTCTGCCGCTGTGGCCGGTGCGGCCGCCGTGGCGGCTTTTGCCTTGCCACTCAAGCTCAATATCCTGGTGGCTATCGCGGCCGCAGTTGCCGTGTGCCTGCTGCTGGAAAGGCCGGCTCTCCCCCAGGCAGCGTCGGCCCCAACGACCGGCTCCGGAGATTCCGCATGAACCAGACCGATCTCTGGACGGTGGCCACCATCGTCGGCCTGGCGCTGGTGACCGTCATCACGCGCTGCTTCTTTTTCCTCTCCAGCAAAGCCTGGACCCTGCCCGCCTGGGCGCAGCGCGGCCTTGACTATGCGCCGATTGCGGCGCTGGCCGCCGTGATCGTGCCCGAAATGGTCATGACGCAGGGCCATCTGATCAGCACCTTGAAAGACGCGCGGCTGTTTGCGGTCGTGGCCGGCGCCACCTGGTACTACTGGCGCCATGGCGTGCTCGGCACCATCATCGCCGGCATGGCGGTCTACCTGCCGCTGCATCTGGGCTTGGGCTGGTAACGTCGGTGCGACGTAACGCCGGGCCTCTGGCTGCTCCTACAATTGCGGGCGATCCGCCGGCCCCTTCACTTTCATTTTGCGAACCCTCATGAACTTCATCCGTTTTTCCGATTTGTGTGCCAGCGGCAAGGCTGCGGGCCAGCGTGTTTTCATCCGTGCCGACCTGAACGTGCCGCTGGGCGAGGCCGGAAGCATCACCGAAGACACCCGCATCCGGGCTTCCATTCCCTGCATCCAGATGGCGCTGGATGCCGGTGCGGCCGTGATGGTGACCTCGCACCTGGGCCGTCCGGTGGAAGGTGAATTCAAACCGGCCGACTCGCTGGCCCCGGTGGCGCAGCGTCTGGGCGAGCTGATGAAGCGCGAAATTCCCCTGGTCGCCAACTGGGTCGATGGCGTGGACGTCAAGCCCGGCCAGCTGGTGCTGCTGGAGAACTGCCGCGTCAACAAGGGCGAGAAGAAAAACAGCGAAGCGCTGGCCCGCAAGATGGCCGCCCTCTGCGACATTTTTGTGCACGACGCGTTTGGCACGGCGCACCGCGCCGAGGCTTCCACCTACGGCATTGCGCAATATGCCAAGGTGGCCAGCGCCGGCCCGCTGCTGGCGGCCGAAATGGATGCGATTGCCACCGCACTCGCCAATCCGCGCCGGCCCCTGGTGGCCATCGTGGCGGGCAGCAAGGTTTCGACCAAGCTGACCATCCTCAAGTCGATGGCCGGCAATGTCGACCAGCTGATCGTGGGCGGCGGCATTGCCAATACCTTCATGCTGGCGGCCGGCCTGAAGATTGGCAAAAGCCTGGCTGAGCCGGACCTGCTGGCCGAGGCCAAGGCCGTCATCGAGGCCATGCAGGCGCGTGGCGCGGCCGTGCCGATTCCGGTCGACGTGGTCACGGCCAAGACCTTTGCCGCCGACGCGCCGGCCACGGTGAAAGCCGCCACCGAGGTCGCCGACGACGACCTGATCCTGGACATTGGCCCGCAGACCACGGCCCGGCTGGCGGCCCAGCTCAAGGCCGCCGGCACCATCGTCTGGAACGGCCCGGTCGGCGTGTTTGAGTTTGATGCCTTTGCCCAAGGCACCGAAGGCATCGCCCGCGCCATTGCCGAGAGCCGCGCGTTTTCGATTGCCGGCGGTGGCGACACGCTGGCCGCCATTGCCAAGTACGGCATTGAAAAACAGGTGGACTACATCTCGACCGGCGGCGGCGCCTTCCTGGAGGTGCTGGAAGGCAAGACCTTGCCGGCTTTTGAAATCCTGCAGCGACGGGCGGCGGAATAACTGTTATTCGCTCCTGTTTTAATAGCTGCTTGCGTCCATTTGATATGGGTTGGCGGCTTGTTTTGCTTGTAAAAAGGCGCAGCGGCACCTCCTTTTGCATGGCTGCTGCGGCACCATTTGGTACCGGTTTGGTAACTGTTTCGTGTGAGAATAGGAAACTAAATTACAGGAGACCTTTTTCATGATCCGTTGCGCCACCAAAATTGTTGCCACCCTCGGCCCTGCTTCCAGCGATCCGGCTTTGCTGGAAGAAATGATTCGCGCAGGCGTCAATGTGGTGCGCCTCAATTTCAGCCATGGCACCGCCCAGGACCATATCGACCGGGCCACGCTGGTGCGTGAGGCATCGTTGCGCGCCGGCCGCGAGGTGGCCATCATGGCCGATCTGCAGGGCCCCAAAATCCGTGTCGGCAAATTTGCCGAAGGCAAGGTCATGCTGGTGCCGGGCGAGAAATTCGTGCTCGATGCCTCCCGCACGGAGCCCGGCGACATCAAGGGCGTGGGCCTGGACTATAAGGAGCTGCCGCGCGATGTGAAGGCCGGCGACGTGCTGTTGCTCAACGACGGCCTGATCGTGCTGACGGTGGATGTCGTGCGTGGGGAAGAGGTGCACACCAGCGTCAAGCTCGGTGGCGTGTTGTCCAACAACAAGGGCATCAACAAGCAGGGCGGCGGCCTGACGGCACCGGCCCTGACGGCCAAGGACATGGAAGACATCAAGACCGCGATGAGCTTTCGGGCCGACTACGTGGCCGTAAGCTTCCCGAAAAACGCAACCGACATGGAAATGGCGCGCCAGCTGTGCGATGTGGCGGCCGCGCCCTACAAGCACAAGCCCGGCCTGATTGCCAAGATCGAACGGGCCGAAGCCATCCCTAAGCTCGAAGAAATTCTCAAGGTCAGCGACGGCATCATGGTGGCGCGCGGCGACCTGGCGATTGAGGTGGGCAATGCGGCTGTGCCGGCCCTGCAAAAGCGCATGATCAAGATGGCCCGGGCGCACGACAAGGTCGTCATCACGGCGACGCAGATGATGGAAAGCATGATCGTCAATCCGGTGCCGACGCGGGCCGAGGTCAGTGATGTGGCCAATGCCGTGCTGGATGGCACCGACGCGGTGATGCTCAGCGCCGAAACCGCCGCCGGCAAGTACCCGCTGGAGACGGTGGAGGAGATGGCCAAGATTTGTCTGGAGGCTGAGAAAGCCGAGTACAAGGAACTGGAAGCCGACTTCAGCGGCAAGACCTTCACCCGCATCGACCAGTCGATTGCCATGGGCGCACTGTTTACCGCGCACCACCTGGGCGCCAAGGCGATCGTGGCGCTCACCGACAGCGGCTCCACGCCCCTGTGGATGAGCCGCCACGACATCCGCGTGCCAATTTATGCGCTGACGCCTCGCCTGGACACGCAGCGCAAGATGGCGCTGTACCGCAATGTGCGCCCGCTGCTGATGGACACCAGCGCCGACCGCGACACCGCGCTGGGGCAGGCCGAAGGCCATTTGCTGCGCCGCAACATCGTGCAAAGCGGCGATGTCTATGCGATCACCTGCGGTGAGCCCATGGGCGCGCCGGGCGGCACCAACATGCTCAAGATTTGCCGGGTGGCCTGAGCGGCCAAAACCAAACCGGCAAAGTTGAACCGGCAAAGCCTCGCACCAAGACGCGGCTTTATCTGATTCCAAGTCGCATTGGAAGCGAGAACAAGGCGCGACGCCGCAGACAGTGCTACAGCACGGCAAGGCTGAGCAACGCAGCTATCGTTTTTAATGCGAATTGGAATGAATCCATGCGCACGGGGCTGGCGTATACCAAGGGTGTCCACGAACCCCCTTGACTCAACATTGCCCAGGCGCCCGCTGCTGGCCCTGCTGCCCGCGCTGCTCACGGCCTGCTCGGGCATCGATCTGCTCAATGCCACCATTGCCCGCGACACCTACCGGCGCACGGAAGGTCTGCCTTATGGCGAGCATGCGCGCCAGCGCCTGGATGTCTACCAGCCCAACGGCAGCGTCAGCAATGCGCCGCTGGTGGTGTTTTTCTACGGCGGCAGCTGGTCCTCGGGCGAGCGCGCCGACTACCGCTTTGTCGGCGAGGCGCTGGCCTCCAGAGGCATCGTGACCGTCATTGCGGACTACCGCCTGAGCCCGGAATTCCGTTACCCGGCCTTCGTGCAAGACAGTGCCCGCGCCGTTCGCTGGGCCTTTGAGCATGCCGCCGAGCAGGGCGCGAATCCGGCCCGGGTTTTTGTGATGGGCCACAGCGCGGGCGCCTACAACGCGGCCATGGTGGCGCTGGATTCGCGCTGGCTGGCGGCTCAGGGACTGAATCCCGCGCGTCTGGCCGGCTGGGTAGGGCTGGCCGGGCCTTACAATTTTTTGCCGATTGTCGATGCCAAAACCCGGGTGGCCTTTAACTGGCCCGCCACCCCGGCCGACAGCCAGCCGCTCGTCCATGCGTCGCCGGCCTCTGCGCCCGCGCTGCTGCTGGCACCCCTGCAGGACAGCGCCGTCAATCCGCAACGCAGCACCGTCGCCATGGCCCGGCGGCTCATGGCCCAGGGCGTCCCTGTGGAGTCGGCCTTGTTCGACAGCGTGGGCCATGTCATGCTGCTGGCCGCCATGGCCCCGGTTTTGCGAAGCCGGGCACCGGTGCTGGAGCGTGTCACGGCATTTGTGCAGTCTGTGCCCTCTGCGCGCGTCATCGGCTAGGTTTCACAGGCCAGCCGTCGGCAAACGGTAGAATCGGGGCCTTGGTTACTTCGCGGTTACAGCCCATACAGGCAGCCTTCTGCGCTGCGCAGCCCAACCCGCAAGAGCCCACCGTTTTCGACAGCGTTTTAACTTTCTGGGAAATTCGATCATGGCACTCGTTTCGATGCGTGAGCTGCTGGACC
>DASXRN010000428.1:0-2262 GCA_036506595.1 Polaromonas sp.
GGAATCCAGGCCCACACAAATTCACACTCGACCGGGTGTACCCCGGCCTCGTCGGTCACGGTGACCGCCACATTGACTTCGCCCTTGTCACTGGCCTGCATGGCGGCGCGCTGCGCATCGCTCAAGGTGGCGACGGCGCGCAGCGAACCGGTCGCACGCTTTTTGAACGCCATCTTTAGCTCCTTGGCCAGCGGAATGCAGTCATCGCGCACATTCATGCCGACCACCATGCCGGTGGCGGTTTCAGCCAGCAGGTTCATGGCCGAGGCATGCACGCCACCGATATGGTTCTGCACTTTCTTCTCGTTCCTGATGCCGATTTCGACACGCCCGGCCGTCATCTCGATGAAGTCCAGGCCGGCCGTGCCGGTGAACGGCACGGCGCGGCGCAGCACCACGCTGCGAAACCAGCCGCGCGCAAAAGCCGGCACTTCGCTCAGGCGATCGAGCTGGCGTGTCAGACGGTTGGATGGCATCTTCGTCAACTCAGTCATCACTTTCCCCTCACCAGCGAACACCGCAGAACCGGCTCTGCCGGGCTGCTGGTGTTGCCCCCTGCAAGGGGGGAGGCGGCAGCGCGTTGTGAGCCCGCAACGGGGGTGTTCATCAATTCCTCACCGGCTTGCCGGTGCTCATCATGCCCATGATGCGTTCCTGCGTCTTGGGGTGCTCGAGCAGCGAGCAGAAGGCCTTGCGCTCCAGCGTCATCAAATACTCTTCCGTCACCAGCGTGCCGGCATCGACATCGCCGCCGCAGACCACGTTGGCGATCAGGCTGGCGATGTGGAAGTCGTGGGCGCTGACAAAGCCGCCGTCGCGCATGTTGACCAACTGGCCCTTGATGGTGGCCAGGCCGTTGCGGCCCACCACCGGGAAGGGCCGCTTGTGCGGTGCGCGGTAGCCTGAGTTGAACAAGGCGCGCGCCTCATTCAGGGCCACAAACAGCAGCTCGTCCTTGTTCGGCACGATCACGTCGCTGTCGAGCAGGTAACCGATCTTGCGGCTCTCGATGGCACTGGTGCCGACCTTGGCCATGGCGGCGGCCGTAAAGCCTTCGGTCAGGAAAGGCAGCACGTCCTTGTTGGTCGAGGTCGCCGCATTCTCGGCGGCGCGGCGTGCGATGTAAGCCAGGCCGCCGGCGCCGGGCACCAGACCGACGCCGACTTCCACCAGGCCGATGTAGCTTTCCATGGCGGCCACGCGCTTGGCCGAATACACCGCCATCTCGCAACCGCCGCCGAGCGCCAGGCCACGAATGGCCGACACGACCGGCACAGCCGCATAACGCAGCTTGAGCATGACATTCTGCAACTCGGCCTCGGCCCCTTCAATCGCCTTGGCGCCGCCCATCATGAAGGCGGGCAGCATGGCCTGCAGGTCGGCACCGGCCGAGAACATCTCGTCGTTGGACCAGATGACCATACCCTTGTAGCTTTTCTCGGCCAGGTCCACACCCATGGCCAGGCCTTCGGCCACGTCGGGGCTGATAGCGTGCATCTTGGTCTTGATGCTGGCGATCACGACGTCGCCCTGCTCTCCGTCCAGCGTCCACAGGCGAATCGCGTCGTCTTCATGCAGCGTGGTGCCCGCGGTTTCGAAGGCGGGCGCGTTGGAACCCAGTACGTTCTCGGGGAAATACTGGCGCTCATAGACCGGCAGTTGGCGGCGCGGAATGAACTTGTTGGCGGAGGCGCTCCATGAACCCTCGGCTGTGTGCACACCCCCCGCTGCGACCACGGACCCTTTGAAGACCCAGTCAGGCAGCGGCGCTCTGGAGATCGCCTTGCCAGTCTCAATGTCTTCCTTGATCCAGTTGGCCACCTGCAGCCAGCCCGCTTCTTGCCACAACTCGAACGGACCCTGTTTGGCGCCGAAACCCCAGCGCATCGCGAAGTCGATGTCGCGTGCGGTTTCTGCAATGCCTTCCAGGTGCACGGCGGCATAGTGAAACTGGTCACGCAAGATGGCCCAGAGGAAACGCGGCTCGGCGCCCTCGGCTTCACGCAGCAGCTTCAGGCGTTCGCCCGCAGGTTTTTTGAGCATGCGGCCGACCACCTCGTTGGCCTTGGCGCCGGCAGCCACGTACTCCATGCTTTCAGGATCCAGGCGCAGGATGTCGCGGCCCTGCTTCTTGTAAAAACCGGCACCGGTCTTCTGACCCAGGCTTTTGGCTTCGAGCAGCTTGGCCAGCACCGGCGGCGTGCCGTAGATGTCCGAGAACGGGTCTTCCACTTTTCCACTGCTTGAGCTACCGACAGGGCC
>DASXRN010000429.1:0-3370 GCA_036506595.1 Polaromonas sp.
GCGCATCTGCAGGTGATCGGCCATCCATTGCTTGCGGGCCTGCATCTTTTGGGTTTGCGCCACCAGCAGCGTGCCGATCGGCTCCCCCTGGGTCAGGCGGATCAGCGCCTGGGGTTCGCGGCCCCAGGCAATCACCGTGGAAGCGCCCGAGCCTGCGGCGCGTTTTGCCGCCAGGATTTTGGTGATCATGCCGCCCTTGCCGATGCTGGAACCGGCGCCGCCCGCCATGGCTTCCAGCGCCGCATCGCCGGCTTTCGCTTCATGCACAAATTGGGCCGCAGGGTCTTTGCGCGGATCGGCGCTGTACAAGCCTTTCTGGTCGGTCAGGATGACCAGCGCATCGGCTTCGACGAGGTTGGCCACCAGCGCGCCCAGGGTGTCGTTGTCGCCAAACTTGATTTCGTCGTTGACGACCGTGTCGTTTTCGTTGATGACCGGCACCACGCCCAGCTGCAGCAAGGTCAGCAGGGTAGAGCGTGCGTTGAGGTAACGCTCGCGGTCAGCCAGGTCGGCATGCGTGAGCAGCACTTGCGCGCTGCCGATGCCGTTTTCGCGTAATTTGCTTTCATACACCTGCGCGAGCCCCATCTGGCCGACGGCGGCGGCGGCCTGCAACTCATGGATGGCTTTGGGACGCATGGTCCAGCCCAGGCGCTTCATGCCTTCGGCGATGGCCCCGCTGCTCACCATGATCACTTCGCGGCCGTCTTTGGCCAAGGCGGCCAGCTGTTCGCACCACTGGCCAATGGCCTCCGCGTCCAGCCCCCGACCTTCGTTGGTGACCAGGCTGGAGCCCACCTTGACCACAATGCGTTTGGCGTTGCGCAGCAAAGGGGAGCCTGTTTTGTCTAGCATTTTCAGTGTTTTAAGGCTCTAGCCCAATGATTGCGGGTGCGAGCAGCTACTATTTATATAGCAAACCTTGTTGTGCGGATGCGAATGAATTGGCGGTAATTCGCCGCAATCAGTCGGAAGTGGGCGGCTCTGGCGGCAACTCGATAAACCGTGGATCGATTTCTTCCACGGGCTGCTCGCTTTTTTGCACTTCTTTGACATGCTGGTAAATCGTTTTGACCAGTTGTTCGCAGCCTTCACGTGTCAGCGCCGATATCTCGAACACCGGGCCCTTGAACTTGAAGCGCTTGACGAAATCCTTGACGATCGCCACACGGCGGTCGGCATCGACCATGTCGAGCTTGTTGAGCACCAGCCAGCGCGGCTTTTTATACAGGGCTTCATCGTATTTCTTGAGCTCGCCCACAATCGCTTTGGCCTGGGCGACCGGATCTACGCCTTCATCGAACGGTGCCAGATCAACGATGTGCAGCAGCAAGCGGGTGCGCTGCAGGTGCCGCAAAAATTGATGCCCCAAGCCCGCCCCCTCGGAAGCGCCTTCAATCAGGCCGGGCAAGTCGGCAACCACAAAGCTTTGTTCAGGGCCTACCCGCACCACACCCAGATTGGGGTGCAGCGTGGTGAAGGGGTAGTCGGCAATGCGGGGCCGGGCATTGGAAACGGCTGAGATGAAGGTGGATTTGCCGGCGTTGGGCATGCCGAGCAAACCCACATCGGCCAGCACCTTCAGCTCCAGCTTCAGGCTTTTTCGGTCACCCGGCCAGCCTGGCGTTTTGCTACGCGGCGCCCGGTTGGTGGAGCTTTTGAAGCGCAGGTTGCCAAAACCGCCATCGCCTCCCTTGGCGATCAGGACTTGCTCACCCGGCACCAGCAGCTCATAAAGCACCTCGCCGGTTTCGGCGTCGGTCAGGATGGTTCCCACCGGCATTTTGAGGATGATGTCATCCCCCTTGGCGCCAAACATGTCCGAGCCCATGCCGTGCTCGCCGTTGCGCGCTTCGTGGCGACGCGAAAAGCGGAAATCGACCAGCGTGTTCAGGTTGACGTCTGCCACCGCATACACATGGCCGCCGCGCCCGCCGTCGCCGCCGTTCGGCCCACCGAATTCTTTGTACTTTTCGTGGCTGAACGAGACGCAGCCACTCCCGCCATCGCCAGCGGCAATGTCAATATAGGCTTCGTCAACAAATTTCATGATAAGTGTGGGGGCGAGTAGCGTGGAGTACGGGAGGTACTGGAAGGTAGTTTACAAACAAAAAAGCCCCGACAGGTCGGGGCTTCGATGCCATCGAAGTGATCAGCTTACGCTGGTGTCACGTTGACAGTGTGCTTGTTCAGCGAACCCTTGACCGAGAAGGATACCGCACCGTCAACCAGTGCAAACAGGGTGTGGTCTTTGCCGATGCCGACATTGACGCCTGGGTGGAACTTGGTGCCGCGCTGGCGCACAATAATGCTGCCTGCGTTGATCACTTCGCCGCCAAATTTCTTGACGCCCAGCATTTTGGGCTGTGAATCACGCCCGTTTCGCGTAGAGCCGCCGCCTTTTTTCTGTGCCATTTCTCGTTACTCCTGGTACTTCCCTGCTTAACCGACGATAGCGCCGATTTGCAGTTCAGTGAAGTTTTGCCGGTGACCCTGGCGTTTTTGGTAGTGCTTGCGACGGCGCATCTTGAAAATGCGCACTTTGTCGTGCCTGCCATGAGACAGCACTGTGACTGTGACAGTCGCGCCGGACACCAAGGGCGTACCAACCTTGATTGCACTGCCTTCGCCGACAGCCAATACCTGGTCAATAACGATCTCTTGGCCTACGTCCGCAGCAATCTGTTCTACTTTAATTTTTTCTCCAGCAGCAACCTTGTATTGTTTGCCACCGGTTTTTATGACCGCGTACATGTGAGACCTCGTAAATTGAGTTCTGCGGACGGATTTCCACAGAGCCCTAAATTCTAGCATGGCGGGCTAAAAATAGCCAGACAGCCGTTGTGGCGTGGTTTCCAGGCCGGCCCTACCCGAGGGACAGAGGAGGGCTTTCTATAATCTGCCCAAACTTAACGTCGGGACTGTCTTTTGTCTGCCAACTCTTCAAGCACTGCTGCTGCCCTTGCCCTGATTGCCGACGACATGCGCGAAATGGACGCGGTGATTGAACGCCGCCTGAAGTCCGACGTCCCGCTGGTCAGCCAGGTTTCGCAATACATTGTGGCTGCCGGTGGCAAGCGTCTGCGGCCGGCCTTGTTGCTGCTGATGTGCGGTGCCCTGGGCTACAGGGGTGACCAGCGCTACAACCTGGCGGCCGTGGTGGAGTTCATTCATACCGCAACCTTGCTGCATGACGACGTGGTGGACGAGTCCACGCTGCGCCGCGGTCGTGCGACCGCCAACGAGGCGTTCGGCAATCCTGCGAGTGTGCTGGTGGGGGACTTTCTGTACTCCCGCGCCTTTCAGATGATGGTGGAAGCCGGTGATATGCGCATCATGCAAACGCTTGCGGAAGCCACCAATGTGATTG
>DASXRN010000430.1:0-4839 GCA_036506595.1 Polaromonas sp.
GGATCATTGTGGGCGTGTCCTTCAGCCTGTTTCTGTCCTCGTGTGCCCTGCTGGTCGACTCCTACGGCATGACGACGTCCATTGGCTTGCCGCAGTGGATTTACGTCTACCCGGTGGTGATTGGCAGCCTGTTCATGACGATGTTTGGCACGGCCAATGCGTTGAGCGGTCCGCCGCGCACGGTCTGGCTCACGCTGGCCGTCGGCGTCGGGCTGGTGGCCGCGGTCATGCTCTGGAACAGCCTGCTGCCCGAGCAGGCCATCAAACCCTGGATGCTGCTGACCGTAGGCTTTTTTGGCGGGCTGGTGCTGGGCGTGCCGATTGCCTTTGTGCTGGCACTGTCCTCGCTGGTGTTTTTCATGGCCGATCCGTCGCTGCCCATGCTGGTGTACTCGCAGCAGGTGATGGCAGGCATGGACCACTTTGTGCTGCTGGCCATTCCGTTTTTTGTGCTGGCCGGTCTGCTGATGGAGTCCAACGGCATGTCGTCGCGGCTGATCGAGCTGCTGCTGCGCATGTTCGGCCGGGTGCGCGGTGGGCTGGGCCTGATCACCATCACGGCCACGGCGTTTTTCTCGGGCGTTTCGGGCTCCAAGCTGGCCGATATCGCGGCCGTCGGCGGCATCATCATGCCGGCCGTGCGCAAGACCAAACAGGACCCCAACGAAACGGCGGGCCTGCTGGCCTGCACCGCGGTGATGGCCGAAACCATTCCGCCCTGCATCAACATGATCATCATGGGCTTTGTGGCCAACATCTCGATTGCCGGCCTTTTCATGGCCGGGCTGGTGCCGGCCGCGGTGCTGGCGCTGTCGCTGGCGGCGGTGACGATTTATGTCGGCACCAAAATCAACCCCGACGAAGCCTTTGACACCAAGACGCCGATGCTGCGCCTGCTGGGCGGCGCGCTGGTGGCCCTGCTGATGGTGGCGATGATAGGCAAGGGCGTCACCTCGGGTGTGGCCACCTCGACCGAAGTCTCGGCCTTTGCCGTGATGTATGCGCTGGTGGTGGGCTGGCTGGCGTTTCGGGAGCTGACGGTCAAATCGGTGGCGCAGCTGTTTGTGCGCTCGGCCTCCATGGCGGGCGGCATTTTGTTCATCGTGGCGGCGGCGTCCAGCGTCTCGTTTGCGCTGACCATCCAGCAGATTCCGCAGTACCTGTCCGACTTCATGATCACCTTTGCACAGCACTACGGCAGCACCATGTTCGTCTTGCTGTCGGTGCTGATCATGATCGTGTTCGGCGCCGTGCTCGAGGGCGCACCGGCGCTGATCATCTTTGGCCCGCTGCTGACACCGATCGCGGCCCAGCTGGGCGTGCATCCGCTGCATTTCGGTACCGTGCTCGTCATCGCCATGGGCTTTGGCCTGTTTGCACCGCCGATTGGCCTGGGGCTGTTTGCCACCTGCGCCATCACCGGCACCGAGGTGAAAAACGTGGCCAGGCCGATGATGAAGTATCTTGCGGTGTTGTTTGTGACGCTGATGGTGCTGGTTCTGGTGCCGGCGTTTTCCCTTTGGCTGCCCACTCGCATGGGTTTGTGATGAAAAAAGAAGGTCTGTGTGAGCAAGATTAGCGATGTAGCCAGCCGCGCTGGCGTGTCTACCAGCACCGTGTCCAACGTGCTCAACGGCCGTGGCAACCGCATGGCCAAAGAGACGCTGGCGCGCGTGGAGGCGGCGATTGCCGAACTCAAGTACCGGCCCAACACGACGGCGCGCCAGCTCAAGACCGGCTACACGCCGATGCTGGGCCTGCTGGTGCCGTCGATTGCCAACCCGATGTACGGCTTTATTGCGCGCGAGATCGAAACCCAGGCGCAGGAGCGTTACGGCTTTCGCATCATGATCGGCAACACCTACCGCGACAAGGACAAGGAGGCCCGGTTTTTCGACGACCTGATGGCGCATGGCGTGCGCGGCGTGATCATCATTTCCTCGCTCGTCGACGAGCAGCACTTCGAGTCGGCCGGCGAGCGCGGGCTGGTGGTGGTCAGTTATGACCGGCGCGCCACGCCTGGCGTGGAGTCGGGCATCGACCACGTGTCGGTCGACAACTTTGAAGCGGCGCGTATGGCCACGGCGCACCTGATTGAGCGCGGCCACACCCGTCTGGCCTTTGTGACGGCCGCCGGCATCACCATGAGCCGGCGCGAAAAGATCAATGGTTTCATGGCGGCCGCGGCCAGCGCCGGCCTGGCCGCCAGCGCGCAGGTGATCGAGGGCACGCCGCTCAATGAATACGGCGACTCGATGATGAGCGAGCTGGGCCGCATCGAGGCGGCAGCGCTGGCCGCACGCCAGGGGGCAAAACGCCCCACCGGCATCGTGGCCGTCAACGACATGATGGCGCTGGGCCTGATGGCCGGCTTTCGCGAGGCCGGGCTGTCCGTGCCGGCCGATGTGTCGGTGGTGGGCATGGACGATGTCTTTTTGTCGGCGCTGATGCACCCGGCCCTGACCACGGTGCGCCTGCCGGTGTCCGAGATGGCCCACACCATGGTCGAGCGCGTGATGAGCCGCCTGGTCGACCCTGCGCTGCCCACCGGCGAGTTCATGTTCCAGCCCAGCCTGGTGGCCAGGGACTCGGTGGCGGCGTGGACACCGAAAAAATAACGCCACCCATTTTGGAAATTTGAACAAGGTGATTGAATGACAACGGTTTTCGTAAGCCATCCCCAGGACAAACTGGCGCATTATTTCGGCGACCAGGCGACCGCCGCGCTACAGGCCATTGCCGACGTGCGCTTCAACCCCGGTGATACCGATCTCTCGTCGCTGGAGCTGGCGGCGCTGGCGCACGACAGCGAGCTCATCATTTCCTACCGCCAGACGCTGGGCGACGAGGCGCTTTTCGCGGCGCTGCCGCGACTCAAGGCCTTTGTGCGCTGCGCCATCGACATCCGCAACATCGACGTGCCGGCCGCCAGCCGCCACGGCGTGCTGGTCACCCAGGCCAGCGCCGGCTTCATTCCTTCGGTGAGCGAGTGGATCATCGGCGTGATGGTCGACCTGAGCCGCCATATCAGCGCCTCGACGGCGCTGTACCACGCGGGCCGGCCGGCGCCGCCGGTGATGGGGCGCGAACTGCGCGGCGCCACCTTGGGCGTGATCGGCTACGGCCAGATCAGCCGCTACCTGTGCGACGTGGCGCTGGCGCTGGGCATGCGCATCGTGGTGCACGACCCCTTCACGCCGACCGGCCGCAAGGAACTGGTGCAGGCGGACCTCACGCCGCTGCTCCAGCAGTCCGACTACGTGGTCTGCCTGGCCGCCGCGACCGAGGCGACCGAGAACCTGATGAACGCCGAAGCCTTTGCCGCCATGAAACCCGGCGCCTTTTTCATCAACGCCTCGCGCGGCAACCTGGTCGATGAAGACGCGCTGCTGCAGGCGCTGGATGCCGGCACCATCGCCGGTTGCGCGCTGGATGTGGGGCGCGCGCCCGACCAGATGCCCTCACCGCGCGTGGCGGCGCATCCGCGCGTCATCGCCACGCCGCATATCGGCGGCCTGACACCGCCGGCGGTGGAACACCAGGCCCTGGAAACCGTGGCGCAGGTGGCCGACATCCTGCAGGGCAAGGTGCCCCGGGGCGCGGTGAATGCGCAGCAGGCCTACCGCTGGCAACAAGCCTTCGGCGTGCGCCGGGCCGCCTGAGTGGCCAGCGTTCATCCTCCCCTGCGATTCCCCCCCAATCATTTTTGGAGACATTCATGCAAGCCACTGATCACAAGACCTACGCCGGCGCCTGCGATTGCCATGTGCACATCTACGAAGACCAGTACCCGCTGATTCCCAACGTGGCGGTGATCCCGCCGCACTCGCCGGTGTCGGCCTACCGCGAGGTGCAGCAGGCGCTCGGGTTGGAGCGCGTCGTCATCGTGCAGCCCACGGGCTACGGTTTTGACAACCGCTGCACCTTGGCGGCGCTGGCCGAGCTGGGCGACTCCGCACGCGGCATTGCGCTGATCGCGCCGGATGCGCCCGACGCCGAGATCCAGCGCCTGCATGACGGCGGCATGCGCGGCGTGCGCTACATGATGCTGGGCGGCCTGCTGCCCTGGGATTCGCTGGAACCGATGGCGGCGCGGCTGGCAAATTTCGACTGGATGATCAACCTGCAGCTCGACGGCCGCAAGCTGCCGGATCATGAAGAGGTGCTGAAGCGCCTGCCCTGCAAGCTGGTGATTGACCACAACGGCAAGTTCCTGGAGCCGGTCAGCCCGGATCACCCGTCCTTCCAGTCGCTGCTGCGCGTGCTGGACACGGGCCGCGCCTGGATCAAGCTGTCGGCGCCCTACGAGACCTCCAAAACCGGCGCGCCCGGCTATGACGATGTCAGCCTGCTGGCGCGCACGCTGGCCGAGAAATTTCCCGAGCGCTGCCTCTGGGCCAGCAACTGGCCGCATCCCGGGCGCAACCCCACGCCCTCCAGCGTGGCCATGTACGAGCTGCTGTTTGCGTGGACCGGCAGCGACGCGGTGCGCCAGAAAATCCTGGTGGACAACCCGGCGCAACTCTACGGGTTCAGGTAATTGCTATCAAAAACATAGCTGTTGCCGCGCAGCTGGAGGGGGCTGGCGGCCTGAATTCCTTGAGGCCTGGGCTTCCGGTATTGCCGTGCGGCGCCAATCTTCAGGTGATTTTGGCCTGTAGGCCAGGAAAGGCGGGCGTATGCAGCTATCAAAACAATAGCGCCTCTCATCACCGAAGTGCCGGCTTTTCTTCCTGGGTGAGCCGCGGGAAGCCGTGACAAGAAACGCTCAGAGCAACCGTGCCAGGTAGCGCCCGGTGTGACTGCCCGGGTTGGCGGCAATGTCTTCGGGCGTGCCCA
>DASXRN010000431.1:0-8291 GCA_036506595.1 Polaromonas sp.
ATGAAGATGACCGAGAACAGCACGTCCAAGACCACGGTAAGGGCGTTGCCGGTGAGGAAGCTTCGGATGTTTTCCAGCTCGCGCACGCGGGCGACAGAATCGCCCACCCGACGGGCCTGAAAATAGGCGAGCGGCAGTGCGACCAGGTGACGAAACAGCCGGGCACCGAGCTCCACGTCAATGCGGCTGGTCGTGTGGCTGAAGACATAGCTGCGCAAGCCGTTGAGCAGGCTTTCAAACACCACCACCACCACGAGGCCAATGACGAGCACGTCCAGCGTGGTCATGCCGCGGTGAACCAGCACCTTGTCCATCACCACCTGGAAGAACAGTGGGCTGATCAGGGCGAAGAGCTGCAGGAAGAAGGAAATCAGCAGCACCTCGCCCAGCAGCTTGCGGTATTTGACCAGGCTGGGAATGAACCAGGAAAAGTCGAACTTGGCCAAGTCACCGGCCAGGCTGGCGCGGCTGGTGATCAGAATGAGTTCGCCTGTCCACTGCTGGGCAAAGACCTCCAGAGGCTCTATGGTCGGACGGCCGGCACCCTCGGTCGCGCCCGGGTCTTGCAGCAGCACGCGCTGGCCGTCGCACTGCGCGAGGATGACGGCATGCACTTCTTGGCGGTCACCCGCGCCCTCGCCGGGGCTGCGCATGAGCGCCGCCGGGCCGCCCCAAGGCGCGAAGGCCCCCTCGGGGGGCAGCGAGCCCAACGCAGTGGGCGAGCGTGGGGGCAACATCAACGCGAGCGCGGGCAGCGCGGCCAGGTTCAGGCGGTCGGGCTGGGTACGGCTGCGTTTGGCTTTGAGCCCCAAGTGCTTCGCGGCGCGCAGCAGATCGGTGGCCGTCAGGGCGTCGCTGGGCGCCAGGCCCAGCTGGTGGGCCAGCGTTGCCGGATCGGCAGCAATCTGGTGGAAACGGGCGATGGTGCAGAGCGCGGTCAACGACGCCATGCCCCGGCCTGTTTGCGGCGGCGACGCCCCCTCGTCGCCAAATTCTGCGGACGCGTACGCCGCAGATGTTGCTGCTGTCATGAACCTGCCCCTCCCGTGGGCTAACGCTTGTAACGATTATTCGCGTTAGCGTTTGGCGACAGAAGATACACTAAAAAACGACGTGTTACCCCTTCGATTGAAGTAACAAGCTGGAAATATTGCCCAGGGCCAGGGAAAACGCAGCGCTTATTTCATAGCGCACTGCCGGGTGGAATTGGCCACACTGATTGCCAGCGTGCTCACGGCCCCCTCAGCACTTTCAACCAGTGACCTTACTTCGCCAGCTCCAGCCGCATGGCGTCAATCACGCCCTTGTAATCGGGCTTGCCGAAAATCGCGCTACCCGCCACAAAGGTGTCGGCGCCGGCAGCGGCCACGCGGGCAATGTTGTCGGTCTTGATGCCGCCATCGACTTCCAGGCGAATGTCCTTGCGCGAGGCATCGATGCGCTTGCGCGCCTGCTCGATCTTGCGCAGCGCCGAATCAATAAAGCTTTGCCCGCCAAAGCCGGGGTTGACGCTCATGATCAGGATGAGGTCGATGTCGTCAATCACCCAGTCCAGCACATCCATGGGTGAGGCCGGGTTGAACACCAGCCCGGCCTTGCAGCCCTTGGCCCTGATGGCCTGCACGCTGCGGTGTACATGGCCAGACGCTTCGGGGTGAAAGCTGATCAGGTCGGCACCGGCATCGGCAAAGGCGGCGGCCAGCGCGTCCACCGGCTGCACCATCAGGTGCACATCAATCGGCACGGCCGTGCCGTCGGCGGTTTTGGCATGGGGCTTGAGAGCCTGGCAAATCATGGGGCCAAAGGTCAGGTTGGGCACGTAATGGTTGTCCATCACGTCAAAATGAATCCAGTCGGCCCCCGCCGCAATGACGGCCTTGAGCTCGTCGCCCAGGCGGGCAAAGTCTGCGGACAAAATGGAGGGGGCAATCCGGTAGGTAGGCGGCTTGGTATTAGGCATGGCAAGATTGTCGCAGCAAGCCGCTTCGGCCGCCCGGTCCACCTTCCTGGCCGCCCTGTCACAACCCCGGCGATCGGGGCGGTTAACATGAGCGTCAACAGCTTTTCTCACCATGCCTACCTACCAATTTTCCTGCGAAGTGATTCCCCAATACCTGCCCGAGCAATCAGCGCCCGGGGAGGACGTTTATGGGTTTGCCTACACCGTCACGGTCACCAACACGGGCGACGTGGCCGCGCAGCTGATTTCGCGCCACTGGATCATCTGCGACGCCAACGGCCATACCGAAGAGGTCAAGGGGCTGGGCGTGGTCGGTCATCAGCCGCTGCTCAAGCCCGGCGAGTCCTTCCAGTACACCAGCGGCTCGCGCCTGCGCACCGCCAGCGGCACCATGCATGGCAGTTATTTTTGTGTGGCAGAAGATGGTGAGCGCTTTGAGGTGGCGATCCCGATGTTTGTGCTGGAAGCGCAGCAGGGCGGCACGCCGTCCGGCCGCGTACTGCACTGACGCTGCCGATGGAGCGCCTTCCCGCCCTGCTCAATACACTGAACCCGGATGCAGACCTGGCCGGGCGCCATGTCTGGCTGATCAAGCTGTTTGAGTGGATACGCGGCGACCAGACCTCGCCCCAGGCAGCCGTGGCGCGGGTGCAGGCCTTCATGGATGCCGTCCAGATCCAGCCGCAGGTGCAGGCGCGCCTGCAGGCCTGGTGGCAAACGCTGCTGCAAACCGTCGACATCACCACCTTGCTGGCTGATTTTGGTTTTGCGCCGCGAACGGCCTTTGTCACCGAGCTGGCCGAACGCCTGCGCCGCAAAATACTGCCCGGTACGCCCGAAACCACGGACGCCTCGGAGCTGTTTCCGCTGGTGGCCCCAACGCGTTTCGATGCGCAGTGGATGGGCGCGCTGGAAGAGCCGCAAATCAGGCAACTGGTGGGGCTGCTGTCGGCCAGCCCGCAGCTGAACACATTGCAGTGGCAACACAGCCTGATGGACGCGCTGACCTATTGCACCTCGCAAATCCGCGCAACCGGTTTCGCACCCGAGTTGCGCCTGCGCATGAACAGCGCCACGCACAGTTCACGGGTCTTTCATGCCCTGGCGGCTGATGTGCAGGAGCTGCGTGCCGTGTTTTTCCGTCCCGAGCGCGATGAAGCGCAACTCCAGGCGGCCGTCGCGCAGTACCGCGAGCGGCTGGATGCCTGCCGGCTGGCCGTCAACAGCGTGTACGCCCATCTGGAAGAAAACGGCATCTCGGTCGGCATGGTGTTCCGCCTGCGCCAGCTGCGCGAGCGCATTGTGCGCGTGCGCGAACTGCTCGATACCCTGCTCTCGCCCAAGCCCGCCATGGCGGCGCTCAAGTTGCTGGTGCGCCGGGTCATTACCGGGCAGGAAAACAAAAGCATAGGCGCACTGATCAGCGCCAACTCGACCCTGCTGTCGGCCAAGATGGCCGAGCGCAGCGCCGAAACCGGCGAACGCTATATCACCCGCAACCGGGGCGAGTACCGGGAAATGCTGGGCAAGGCCATGGGCGGCGGGGCCGTCACGGCACTCACGACCCTGCTCAAGTTTGCCGTGGTGGGCATCGGCCTGTCGGCATTCTGGAGCGGTTTTTGGGCCAGCGTGGTGTACGCCAGCACCTTCATCGTGATCCAGCTGCTGCATTACACGCTGGCCACCAAGCAGCCCGCCATGACGGCGCCCGCCATGGCGGCCAAGCTCAAGGACATCGGCGCGGCCGAGGCGGCCAAAAGCGCAAATGGCGTCAATACGATCGAAGCCTTTGTCGATGAAGTCACGCACCTGGTGCGCTCCCAGGTGGCGGCGGTGTTTGGCAATGTGTTCATGGTGGTGCCCGCCGTGCTGCTGGTCAACGCGCTGCATCTGTTGCTGCTGGACCGTCCGATGATCGGCCACGAGGAGGCGCAGCATGTGCTGGCCACGCTGACCCTGTTGGGCCCTACGCTGCTGTGGGCCGCGTTTACCGGTGTCATTTTGTTTACGGCCAGCATGATTGCCGGCTGGGCGGAGAACTGGTTTGTGCTGCACCGCCTGGATTCGGCCATGCGCTACAACCCGCGCATCACGGCCGTTGTGGGCATTGAAAGGGCGGCCCGCTGGTCTGCCTTCATGCGCGAGAACATCTCGGGCTTTGCCTCGAATATTGCGCTGGGTTTCATGCTGGGCCTGATCCCGGCGTTCACCGGCTTTTTTGGCATCGAACTCGAAGTGCGCCATGTCACGCTGTCCACCGGGCAGCTGGCCGCGGCCGGTGCCTCGCTCGGTGTTGACGCCTTCAGGACTCCGGCGATCTGGTGGTGCATGGCCGCCATACCGCTGATTGGCGCGCTGAACCTGGGCGTGAGTTTTTACTTTGCGTTCCGCCTGGCCCTGCAGGCCCACAATGTCAGCGGCGTGAACCGCGCGCGCATTCGCACAGCCATCTGGACCCGCTGGCGCAGCCATCCGCGCAGTTTTTTCGTGCCCGAATAGAGATTCTAGAGATTTCGCTTTTGTCCTACAGGGCTGCCGGCGTATGGCCTGTAAATTATCCGGCGACAGTATTGTTCCTTCGAAATCGCCACCGGGGCTTCACGCCAAAACGGCTGGCTAACATCAATAACGCGTACCATTCCCGGCCAACAGCCCATGGGCATGGCTGTATAAGTTCTGACTGGAGTGGAGGCAAACCCGTATGAATGAACTCCTGGCCATCTGGGCCGAATGGATCAGGCCATCGGCAGGATTGCCCACGGTGCAGTGGTCGATTTTGCTGGCGCTGGCCGCCGCGGCGGGCCACCTCGTCAACCGCTACACCGGCCTGCCCAAAGTCATTGGTTACTCGGCCATCGGTGCCTTTGCCGGCCTGGCCGGTTTCACGGGCGCAATTTGGCCGCTGCAGGGCATCGGGCTCTTTTTGCTGGAGCTGGGCGTGGCCGTCGCGCTGTTTGAGGCCGGTGGTCACATATCGCTGCGCTGGTTTCGCCACAACCCCATGGTGCTGGTGCAAAGCCTGGCCGAGTCTGCGCTGACCTACATTCTGGTTTATTGGGTGCTGGGCCGGATGGGTATGCGGGATAGCGTGGCCGAGCCGCTGGCCCTGCTGGCCATGGCGGCGTCGCCGGCGGTGCTGTCGCGCGTGGCCATCGACACGCGGGCCGCCGGCCCGGCGACGGAACGCGCGCTGGTGCTGTCCACCCTTAACACCTTGTATGCGCTGACGCTGTGCAGCGCCCGCGCCGGCATGATGCCCCGCGGCGAAGCTGGCTTGGCGGGCACGCTCTTCCCGGTGCTGGTGGTGCTGGGGCTGTCGGTGGTGGTCGGAGCCGTGCTGGCGCTGACACTGCGCACCGCGCTGCGCGTAATGAGCCCCACCAGCGAGAACACGGCCATCCTGCTGCTGGCGCTGATTGCGGCGGGCGCTGCACTGGCGGCCCACTTTGGCGGCTCGGCCCCGCTGGCGGCGCTGCTGGGCGGCATGCTGCTCAAGCAGCTCAATCCGCGCCCCTGGTCCTGGCCGCGGCAAATGGGCACGGCCTCGTCCATGCTCACCATGCTGATGTTTGTGCTGGTCTCGGTGGTGGCGGCCCGGGCCGACTGGAGTGGCCCGGTGGCGGGCCTGGTGCTGGCGCTGATCACGGCGCGCATGCTGGCCAAGATTGCCGGCATGGCGCTCGGCAATGTCGGCAGCGGTGCCAGCTGGAAGCAGGCGCTGTGGGTCGGTTGTGCGATGTCGCCGATGTCCTCGGTGGCGCTGCTGCTGGTGTCGCAGTTTATGGCGGCTTCCGGCCCTGTCGGGCGGCAGATTGCCGGCGTGGCCCTGCCGGCGATTTTGCTGATGGAGGTGCTGGGCGCCATTTTGGCCACGGTCGCCATCTACCGCGCCGGTGAAAGTTCAACCCCCTGGCCGCCGCTGCGGCGCAACCCACCGGCAGGAGCCAATCATGAGTCTTGAAACCTTCCAGAAATCGGCCGCCCTGTCGCTGGGCGTTGAGCTGGAGCTGCAGCTCGTGAACACGCACGACTATGACCTGGCACCCTATGCCGAGGACATGCTGCGCCTGATGGCCAAGATCCCGCTGCCCGGCGCGGTGGTGCCCGAGATGACCTCGAGCATGATCGAGATCTCCACCGGCGTCTGCCATTCGTCGTCCGAAGTGCTGGGCCAGCTCACCGAGATCCGCGACGCGCTGGTCAAGAGCGCCGACAAGCTCAACATCGCCGTGGTGGGCGGCGGCACGCACCCGTTCCAGCAATGGCACGAGCGCCGCATTTACGACAAGCCGCGCTTTCGCGAGCTGTCAGAACTCTATGGTTACCTGTCCAAGCAGTTCACGATTTTTGGCCAGCATGTGCATGTGGGCTGCCCCGACGCCGACACCGCGTTGCTGACCTTGCACCGCATGTCGCGCTACATCCCGCACTTCATCGCGCTATCGGCCTCGTCACCTTATGTGCAGGGCCAGGACACGGCCTTTGACTCGGCGCGGCTGAATTCGGTGTTTGCCTTCCCGCTGTCGGGCCGCGCACCGTTTGCGCTGACCTGGGATGAGTTCACGACTTACTTCGAGAAGATGACGCGCACCGGCGTGGTCAAGAGCATGAAGGACTTTTACTGGGACATCCGGCCCAAGCCGGAGTACGGCACCATCGAGATCCGCGTGTTCGACACGCCGCTGACCGTGGGCCGCGCGGCCGCCCTGGCCGGCTATGTGCAGTCGCTGGCCGCCTGGTTCATGAACGAGCAGCCCTTCATGCCCACCGAAGACGATTACCTGGTCTACACCTACAACCGCTTCCAGGCCTGCCGCTTCGGCCTCGATGCGGTCTATGTGGACCCGGCCACCGGCACCCACATGCCGCTGCGCGAGCACATCCTGATGACCATGAGCCAGATGGACCGCCATGCGGCCAGTGTCGGTGCCAGCGCAGCGATTCACCAGTTGCGCACCAGCGTGGAGCGCGCCGACAACGACGCCCGCTGGCTGCGCGAGAGGCAGGGCGAGGAACACCTTCTGGCCGAAGTCATACGGCAGGCGGCCGAGCGCTTTCGCGGCAGTGCGGCGCATTTGCAGCAGCCCTGAGCCGACAGCGCTCCAAATGCGTCAAGCGCTGGCTGTATGCTTGCCGCATGGGTGAATTTGATCTGATTGCACGCTATTTCACACGTCCCGCGGCCAAGGCCGCACTGGGCGTGGGCGACGACTGCGCACTGCTGCAGCCCACGCCGGGCACACAGCTGGCCATCTCCAGCGACATGCTGGTCGAGGGCCGGCATTTTTTCGCGGATGTCGATCCGGGCGCGTTGGGCCACAAGGCCCTGGCCGTGAACCTGAGCGACCTCGCCGCCTGCGGCGCCACGCCGCTGGCCTTTACGCTGGCGCTGGCCCTGCCGCACGCCGACGAGGCCTGGCTGAAACCATTTTCGCGCGGCCTGCTCGCGCTGGCCGACGCCCACGGCTGTGAATTGATCGGCGGCGACACCACGCAGGGGCCGCTCAACCTCTGCATCACGGTGTTTGGCGAAGTCCCCGTTGTGAACGGAAAATCCCAAGCCCTGCTGCGCTCAGGCGCCAGGGCTGGAGACGATGTCTATGTGAGCGGCACCTTGGGCGATGCCAGGCTGGCGCTCGAAGCGAAGCGCGGCACCATCACCCTGCCCGCCAATGTATCCGCCGAATTGCTGGCCCAGGCCAGGCAGCGCCTGGAGCAACCCACACCGCGCGTCGCGCTGGGCCAGGCCCTGCGCGGCGTCGCCTCGGCGGCCATTGATGTGAGCGACGGCCTGCTTGGCGACCTGCAGCACATCCTGCAGGCGTCCCAAGTAGGCGCCAGCATCGACACCTCTGTCGCTATTAATTTGATAGCTGCCTGCACCCAACCTGAATGGACCACAGGCCTTATTCCCTTGAATAAACAGCTGGAATACGTGCTGGCGGGCGGTGACGACTATGAACTGGCCTTCACCGCGCCGGTCTCTGCCCGCGAGGCCGTGCAGGCCGCAGCGCGCCAGGCCAACACGCCCGTGACCCGCATAGGCCGCATTGAAAAAGATCCCGGCCTGCGTCTGTTGGACGGCCAGGGACAGACCTTGCCCGGCAGCTTTGCCTCGTTTGACCACTTTGCCTGATGGGCTGGCCGCTGCGCCCATCCACATCCACCATGACCGACACACCGCTCTCGCCAGAACCCGCGCCGCGCCCCACCGCAAAATTCATGCTGGCACACCCGGCGCATTTCATCGCTTTGGGGTTCGGTTCCGGCCTGAGCCCGGTGGCGCCCGGCACCGCCGGCACGCTCTGGGCCTGGCTGGCGTTTCTGGTGC
>DASXRN010000432.1:0-14579 GCA_036506595.1 Polaromonas sp.
AGCGGAATCAGCGCCAGCGCCGGGATATTGCGCACCATCTGGATGGTGGAGTCGAGCAGGGTTTCAAAAAATCGCACAGAGCCGGTCAGCAGCCCAAAAGCCAGACCGAGACCGCCGCCAATCGCCAGTCCGGCCAGCGCACGGCCGGCGCTGACCTTGACATGCGTCCACAACTCGCCGGACACCGACAGCGCCCAGGCCGCCTTGATCACCTCCAGCGGCGCCGGCAGCACGCGGGTCGATAGCCAGCCCAGCGACGAAGCCACCTGCCAGAGCGCCACCAGGCCGACCGGCACGACCCAGGGCAAGAGGCGCTGGGCCAGATCGCGCAAAAAGACAGCGGCAGAAAATTGCGGCCAGGCCAGACCGGCCAGTGGCAAAAAGCTCAGGCCCGGCACGTCAATGGTGTCTGGCACAGGCGTGACCTGCAGTTCACGGATTTGGTTGCTCATCTAATCGTCCTTCAGCTCAGCTTTGCGAGACACGTGGCAGGTAGTTGTTGGCCACCACCTCGCCAAACGGGCCGTTCAGCGCAGTGCCAGACAGCTTCTGGCGCAGCTTGCGCGGCAGCAGCGGAAACACCAGCTCGGCAAAGCGGTAGGCTTCCTCCAGATGCGGGTAGCCCGACAGCACAAAGGTGTCGAGACCGAGCGCGGCGTACTCTTCAATGCGCGCCGCCACGGTCTGGGGGTCACCGACCAGCGCGGTACCGGCACCACCGCGCACCAGGCCCACACCGGCCCACAAGTTGGGGCTGATTTCCAGGTCAGCGCGTGTGCGTTTCTTGCCGCTGCCATGAAGCGCCGCCATGCGGCGCTGGCCTTCGGAGTCCATTCTGGAAAAAGCCGACTGCGCCCGGATCACCGTGTCGTCATCGAGCCGGCTGATCAGGTTCTCGGCAGCCTTCCAGGCCTCGTCGTCGGTCTCGCGGACGATGACATGCAGGCGTATGCCGAAGTTGACGATCCGGCCATGTGTTGCGGCCTTTTCCCGTACATCGGCCACTTTTTTGGCGACTTCAGCGGGCGGCTCACCCCAGGTCAAATAGGTGTCGACCTGCTCGGCGGCCAGCGCGTGCGCCGGGGCCGACGAGCCGCCGAAATACACCGGCGGGTAAGGCTTTTGCACCGGCGGGTACAGCAGCCTGGCACCCTTCACGCTCAGGTGTTGGCCCGCGTAGTCAAAGCTTTCACCCTCATGGCTGCGCGCAAGGATTTCGCGCCAGATGCCGATGAACTCGGCCGACTGCTCATAACGTTGCGCATGGTCCAGGTAAACGCCATCGCCTTCCAGCTCGGTCTGGTCGCCGCCCGTTACCAGGTTGATCAAGAGGCGGCCGCCCGAGAGGCGGTCAAAGGTGGCGGCCATGCGGGCGGCCAGGCTGGGCTGGTGCAGGCCGGGGCGCACGGCGACCAGGAACTTGAGGTTCTTGGTCACGGGCAAGAGGCTGGAAGCCACCACCCAGGGGTCTTCGCAGGAGCGCCCCGTGGGGATCAGCACGCCTTCGTAGCCCAGGTGGTCGGCAGACTGCGCAATCTGCTTGAGGTAGTCGTAATTGATTTCGCGAGCACCTTCGCCGGTGCCCAGGTAACGGCTGTCACCATGGGTGGGGATGAACCAGAACACTTGCATGAAAAATCCTTGGGGGTTTCTGTTTTTTTGACTTATTGGCGGGCCAGCTGCGCCAGCCGTGCGCCAGCCGTGCGCCCTCGGGCCGCCACACGATGTCGGCCACACGGACTGGCTTGGGAATAAGGCCCAGTTTCAGGAAGGCATCGGCCACGCGTTGCTGGTCGGCCACCGTGGCGGCATTGAGCGGGCCGACCGGCGAGGCCGGACGGCGCTGAATGAAAAGACTCACCACACCCGCATCGAGGCCACTGAAATCAGAAATCAGCTTGATGGCTTCCTTGCGGCTGCCTTGGGCAATGGCGTCGGCCCGCGTTAGCTCTTCAAACAGCACGGCCAGCACCTGCGGGTGCTGCGTGACCAGAGGAGTTGAGGCCAGGTAAAACGAGTTGTTGCTCGACAACTCGCGCCCAGTGGCCAGCACGCGCGGCTTGATGGCCAGCTCGATCGCCGCGTAAAACGGGTCCCAGATGGCCCAGGCATCGACACTCTTGCGCTCGAACGCTGCACGCGCATCGGCTGGCGGCAGGTAGATGGGCTGGATGTCGTCCCATTTCAAGCCGGCCTTATCGACTGCGCGCACCAGCAGGTAATGCGCGCTGGAGCCTTTTTGCACGGCAATTTTTTTGCCTTTCAACTCGGCCAGTGAGCGCACCGGCGAGTCACCCAGCACCAGAATGGCTGAGCTGTCGGGTTTGGGCGGCTCAGCCCCAACGTAGAACAGATCTTTGCCGGCGGCTTGCGCAAACACCGGCGGCGAGTCACCCGTGAGACCAAATTCCAGGCTACCGACCGACAGGGCCTCCAGCAATTGGGGGCCGGCCGGAAACTCGGCCCACACCACTTTGGTGTTGGGGAAGCGCTTTTCCAGCACGCCCTGCTGCTTCAAGATCACCAGATTGACCGCCGACTTCTGATAGCCAATCCGTAGTTGAGGCAGTTGAGGCAACTGCTCCGGGGCTTTTTCGGGCTTCGCAGCCGCCGGCTGAGCGTGTGCAACACTGCTGCCCAAACCCCACAGCGCGGCTGTGGTGCCCATGATTTTCAGGAAACGGCGGCGCAGGAAAGCCGCGCCCGATCGATTGAAGTTGCTCATGATGGTCTTTCCTGAAAATTCAAAGCGCGGATTTCCAGGCCGCCTCGCGCACGGCGATGGCTTTGGGAATCAGCTTGAGCTCGTGAAAGATGTCGGCAATTTTTTGCTGCTCCGCAATGACGCTGTCCGACACCGGCCTGACGCCGAACTCATAGCGGCGAAGGCTCAGCTCGACCACGTCCACGGGCAGGCCCTGCAGCGGTGCGATCAGTTCTGCGGCCTGCTTGAGATTGGCCTTGAGCCACTTGCCCTGCTCCACGGAATCTTCAAACCATGCGGCGATGATCTTCGGGTTCTTGCTCACGAAGCTGCGCTCGCCGAGGTAATACTGGTAGTTGTTGACCAGGCCCGAGCCGTCCGCCAGCACGCGGGCACCGATTGACTTTTCAGCGGCCGCCGTGAACGGGTCCCAGATCACCCAGGCGTCGACGTTTTTGCTTTCGAACGCGGCGCGGGCGTCGGCCGGTGCCAGGTAAACCGGTTGAACGTCGCCGAGCTTGAGACCGTTTTTCTCCAGCAGCCGCACCAGCAGATAGTGCACATTGCTGCCCTTGTTGAGCGCAACCTTCTTGCCCTTGAGGTCCGCCACTGATTTCAGCGTGGAATTTTTGGGCACCACGATCGCCTCGGCCTGCGGTGCCGCCGGGTCGTGCCCGATGTAAAGAAACCTGGCGCCGGCGGCCTGCGCGAAAATCGGCGGTGCCTCGCCCACATAACCGACATCGACCGAGCCCACGTTCAGGCCTTCCAGCAACTGGGGCCCCGCCGGAAATTCAACCCATTTCACCGTGGCACCCAGCGGTGCCAGGCGTTTTTCAAGGGTTCCCTTGGCTTTTTGCAGCACAAACAGACTGGCCCCTTTCTGGTAGCCAATGCGCAGCTCGGCATCTGCCTTGTCCTGCGCCCGGGCCACGGGCAGCAGCAGGAAGCTGACGATCACAGCCAGTGCAACGGTCACCAGGAGGGCGATGCCCAATGTGCGCAAAGAGTGCCACCAGCGGCGGGACGGGACAGCGCTTTCAATGTTGTCGGTGGTAATTTGTGTCATGTTCATATCCTTTTTGTTGAACGCAGGCGAAACTCTTCCCTGCTCGCCTGCGGGGCATTTATTCAGAAAATTTGGGGATCAAGGGACAGGCCCGCATAAAGGCCTGCTGCGGTGCGTCAAACGCTACATCGCACCCTGGAAAACGGCACGGGCTCAAAGCCGGTCGTGGCCGGCATTCGGAAACTCTCAGCCAGCAAGGTGAGGACCGCGTCGTCGAGCCGGATGGCAATGTCGGCTCCAACCTCGTAGCGCTTGTCGGCTGCCTGCAGGACTTGTGCGTCGGTGGCGTACACCCCCGGCAAGATATGGCGGGCCGACAGTGATTGCAGCACCGGCCGCAGCGTGTAATCAAGGGCCAGCATGTGGTTGGGGCTGCCGCCGGTGGCCAGCGGCAGCACGGTTTTTTCTTTCAACGCAGTTTGCGGCAGCAAGTCCAGCAGCACCTTGAGCAGGCCGCTGTAAGCCGCCTTGTACACCGGCGTCGCCACCACAATGGCACGGGCCCGTGCCACCTGCGCTATCGCTGCAGCAATGGCTGGGTGCCCCCATTCAGCCAGAAGCAATGCCTGAGCAGGCAGCTCCCGGATGTTCAGGCGCTCGACCACGAAGCCGCTGCGCAGCGCCAGCCGGTGGCTGACCGAATCGAGCAGCGCTGTGGAACGGGACTGCTCCGATGGGCTGCCTGCAATCAGCAACACGGTAGGTTGTACTGTCATTTTTATGGTTCTCCCTGATTCGCCTTGACGTTTACCGCTGACGTGTTTTTCCTTGACGCTTATTTCTTCACGTAAATCTGGTCAAACGATCCGCCATCGGCGAAGTGTTCCTTGTCTGCCTTGGTCCAGCCACCAAAGGCCTGGTCGATGGTGAACAGGTTCAGCTTGGCGAACTGCTTGGCGTACTTGGCCTTGGCCTTCTCGGAAACCGCCGGGCGGTAGAAGTTCTTGCCCGCGATGTCCTGACCCTCTTCCGAATAGAGGTACTTCAGGTATTCCTCGGCGACGGCACGCGTGCCTTTTTTGTCGACGTTCTTGTCGACGACGGCCACAGCGGGCTCGGCCAGGATGCTGAGCGACGGGGCAATCACGTCGAATTTGGTGCCAAATTCCTTTTCCAGCAGATAGGCCTCGTTCTCCCACGCAATCAGGACATCACCCTGGGCGCGCTGCGCAAAGGTGATGGTCGATCCGCGTGCGCCGGTATCGAGGACCGGCACATTGCCGTAAAGCTTGGCCACAAAGTCTTTTGCCTTGGCGCCGCCGCCATATTTGCGCTTGGCAAACTCCCAGGCCGCCAGGTAGTTCCAACGGGCGCCACCCGAGGTCTTGGGGTTGGGCGTGATCACGCTGACGCCGGGCTTGAGCAGGTCGTCCCAGTCCTTGATGCCCTTGGGGTTGCCCTGGCGCACCACCAGCACGATGGTCGAGGTGTAGGGCGAAGAATTGTGCGCAAGCTTTTTTTGCCAGTCGGGGGCAAGCCATCCGCCGTTTTTCACCAGCGCGTCGGTGTCTCCCGCCAGGGCCAGCGTGGCCACGTCGGCATCCAGGCCGTCGATGATGGAGCGAGCCTGCTTGCCGGAACCGCCGTGCGACTGCTTGATCGTCACGTCCTGGCCGGTTTTGGCTTTCCAATGTTTGGAAAATGCCGCGTTGTACTCCACATACAGCTCGCGCGTCGGGTCGTAAGACACGTTGAGCAAGGTCACCGGTGCTTGCTGGGCCAGGCTGGGCAGCACTGACCCTGCTAGCACCATACCCAATGCAGTAGCCCAAGCCGTGCGGGTGGAAAGATTGATAAAGTGGCGACGTGAAGTCATGGTTGCTCTCTTTTCCAAAAAACGTATTTAAATGCGAACAAAATGGATTCTGAAAGCAATCAATAAAAACCTAAACGAATAAAAACTCAGTTCTTTATTCCTTAAACATCCTTTGTCCACGAAAGAACTCATCAAATGGCACGCCTCGTTCACTGCATCAAGCTCGGTAAAGAAGCCGAAGGGCTGGACTTCCCCCCGTATCCCGGTCCGCTGGGCAAGCGCCTCTGGGAACAAGTCAGCAAGGAAGCCTGGGCCGAGTGGATGAAACAGCAGACCATGCTGGTCAATGAAAACCGGCTCAACCTGGCCGATGCGCGCGCCCGCCAATACCTGGCGCGCCAGATGGAAAAGCATTTCTTTGGCGAAGGCGCAGACGTGGCGCAGGGTTACGTGCCCCCCAGTGCCTGACCGCTGTTAGACCCCAGGAATGCCCGAGCGCATAGAGTGGCTGGACGACGGCACGGCAGGTGGTAGCCCTTTCAGCCCGCGCTTTGGTGACCGCTACCGCAGCGAGTTCGGCGGGCTGGACCAGGCTCGCGAAGTCTTTTTGAAGGGCTGCGGCCTGCCCGCCGCCTGGGCCAGCCAGCCGCAGTGGTGTGTTCTGGAGACCGGTTTTGGGCTGGGCCTGAATTTTCTGGTGACTTGGGCCGCCTGGAAAGCCGACCCGCTGCGCCCTCGCCTGCTGCATTTCATCTCGACCGAGGCCTTTCCCGCCAGCGCCGACGATGTGCTGCGCAGCGCCGCCACCCACCCTGAACTGCTGCCTTTTGCCGAGCAACTCAAAGCGCAGCTCTGGGGTTTGCTGCCGGGTTTTCACCGACTGACTTTTGAGGGTGGCCAGGTGCTGCTGACGCTGTGCATAGGCGATGCCAAGACCATGCTGCGCGAGCAATCGTTCGAAGCCGATTCGGTCTACCTCGACGGCTTCAGCCCGCAGCGCAACCCGGACATCTGGGATCTGCACACCCTCAAAGCCGTGGCCCGTTGCTGCCGGCGCGGCACGCGCGTGGCCACCTGGACGGTGGCGCGCAGCGTGCGCGATGCGCTGGCGCAATGCGGCTTTGTCGTCAAGAAAACCGCAGGCCTACCGCCCAAGCGCGACAACCTGCAGGGCGAGTACAACCCGGCCTGGGCGCCCAAAAAAGCGATGCGGCCCGCACAGCGTCGCAAGGCCTCAAGCTGTGTCGTGATTGGCGCAGGGCTGGCCGGCGCGGCCGTGGCCGCCAGCCTGGCGCGCCGTGGCTGGCAGGTCACGGTGCTGGATGCGGCAGCTGCACCCGCCACTGGCGCGTCAGGTTTGCCCGCCGGCGTGCTGGCGCCCCATGTGTCGCCCGACGACAGCCTGCTGTCGCGCCTGTCGCGCAGCGGCGTGCGGGCGACACTGCAGCAGGCCCACGCCCTGCTACAGGCGGGCAACGACTGGAAACCCACGGGCGTGCTGGAGCACTGCGTGGACCACGCCCGCCAGCTGCCTGCCGCCTGGCAAAAGGACTGGGCCGATGCCGCGCGCGACTGGACCTACCCGGCCACACCCGAACAGCTGGCTCACTGCAGCCTGCCTGAGTCGGCTTCTGCGCTCTGGCATCAGAAGGCGGGCTGGATCAAGCCGTCGAAACTGGTTCAAGCGTGGCTGGCGACGCCGGGCGTTGAATGGCGCGGCCATGCAAGCGTAAGCCAGCTGCGCAGGCAAGCTGGCGCGTGGCAGGTGCTCGATGCGGCCGGTCAGGAACTGGCGCGCGCCGAGCTGGTGGTGCTGGCGGCGGGTTACGCCAGCCGGGCATTGGCCCAAAGCGTTAGTGCGGTTAGTGCGGCCGAGAGCGCCGGCCTGTCTGCTGCCGCCCCGCTGGCATTGCAAGCCATACGCGGCCAGGTGTCTTGGGCCTGGCAGGACTCGGGGGCGGTAAAAACGCTGCCGCCCTTTCCGGTCAACGGCCACGGCAGCCTGATTTCTGCGCTGCCTCTTGACGCGGGATTTGGGGCTGGACACGCGGCCGGGCTCGCCTGGATCACCGGCTCCAGCTTTGAGCGGGACAATGCCCGCGCCGAAATCCGGCCCGAAGACGACCAGCACAACCTCCACCGGCTGCAAACCCTGCTGCCCGGCATCGCGCCCCGGCTGGCCGCTCAGTTTGAAAGCGGGCAGGTCAAGGCCTGGGCGGGTGTTCGCTGTGCAACGCCCAGCCGGCTGCCTGCATTGGGTGAATTAAGCGAGTTGAGCGAGTTGAGCGAGTTGGGTCATCCTGACTTGTGGCTATGCAGCGGCATGGGCTCGCGCGGGCTGACGTTTGCGGCACTGTGCGCTGAACTGCTGGCCGCCAGGCTGCATGCGGAACCCTTGCCGGTGGAGCAGAGGCTGGCCCATGCCCTGCTGCCGCAGCGCGCTGCGGTCACGCAGGCGCACGGGAATTACAAATAACATCAAAAAAGTGGCGCATGCCCAGGCAAAGCGGGCGCAATCAGCTATCAAATCAATAGCAAACAAACACCCCCAGCGGTGGCGCCGCCCTTCACTGACAGAAGGCCGGCCATGCCTTAGCCCCGCGCGGCCAGCACCTGGCCCCGGCAGTCGCCAAAGCCAATGCGCCTAAAGCCGCTGCGGGTGCAGTGGCCGCGCAAAATGATGGCGTCACCGTCTTGCAGGAAGGTGCGGGTTTCGCCATTGGCCAGCGTCAGCGCATTTTTACCGCCGGAAGTCAGCTCCAGCAAAGAGCCGGCCTGTTCCGGCTTGGGACCGGACTGCGTGCCCGAACCCAGCAGGTCACCGGGCCGCAAGTTACAGCCATTGACCGTGTGGTGCGCGAGCATTTGTGCGATCGTCCAATAGGCATCGCAGTAGCTGGACTGCGACAGGCGCTCGGGCGCCAGGCCTGCATCGCGCATGGCCTGCGTCTCGATCAGCACTTCCAGTTCCACGTCCAGCCCGCCCTGCTGCCGGTTGCTGTCCGAATCCAGGTAAGGCAAAGGCTGCGGGTCGCCTTCGGGGCGCACAAAGGGCGCGCGAAATGGCGCCAGGGCTTCCATCGTCACGATCCAGGGCGAGATCGTGCTGGCGAAATTTTTGGCCAAAAAAGGGCCCAGCGGCTGGTATTCCCAGGCCTGCAGATCGCGCGCCGACCAGTCGTTGAGCAGCACCAAGCCAAACGCGTGGTCCTCTGCCTGGTCCATGGCAATGGGCTCGCCGGGCGCATTGCCCTGGCCCACGAACACGCCGAGCTCCAGTTCGTAGTCCAGCCGCTGGCTGGGGCGCAGGACCGGCGCCTCGTCGTTCGGTCCTTTGGTCTGGCCCTTGGGGCGCGGAAACACCTGGCCGCTCACGCCTATCGATGAACTGCGGCCGTGGTAGCCAATCGGCACCCATTTGTAGTTGGGCATCAACGGCTGGTCCGGGCGGAACAGCTTGCCCACCGTGGTGGCGTGGTGAATGCCGGTGTAGAAATCGGTGTAGTCGCCAATCCGGCAAGGCACGGCGTATTCGGCCGCAGCCTGCGGCACCAGGCATGGCTGCAGCGCGGCCTGCTGGCTGCTGCCCTCGCACAAACCTTGGGACAGCGCCTGGCGCAAGGCCACACGGGCGCTGCGGCCCTGCGCCATGAAGGCATTGAGCTCGCCGTGCTCGCAACCATTGAGCGTGGCCGCCACATCGGCGGGCAAGACGCCGGCTGCGCGCGCGGCCAGCAGATCCACAATCTGGTCACCAATCGCCACGCCGGGGCGGAATGCCTCCTGCTTGCCGGTGCGTCGGAACACGCCCAGGGGCAGGTTCTGGATCGGGAAATCGCTGTCAGGCGTGTTGGCCGACTCGACCCATGAATTCAGTGAGGCATAGTGGGTGAAGTCGAGTGGGGCAAGGGTCGGGCGCGTCATGGGGTTCCTTTGAATTTGTCTTGCAGGCCTTGCCAGCAATTGGCATAAGCACCATCCAGCGCCCCGCCCTGCATGGCATAGGCGGTGGGCACCAACATGTAGCGGCTTTCAAACATGAAGGCCAGCGTGTTGTCCAGCTTGTGCGGCGTAAGTTCCGCGGTGCTGGCTTTTTCAAACGCTTCGGTATCGGGACCGTGCGGCACCATGCAGTTGTGCAGCGAGGCGCCACCGGGTTTGAAACCTTCGGGTTTGGCGTCGTACTGGCCGTACACCAGGCCCATGAACTCGCTCATGAGGTTGCGGTGGTACCAGGGCGGACGGAAGGTGTTTTCAGCCACCATCCAGCGCGGCGGGAAGATCACGAAGTCACAGTTGGCCGTGCCGGGCGTGTCCGAGGGCGAGGTCAGCACCGTGAAAATCGACGGATCCGGATGGTCGTAGCTAATGGAGCCAATCGTCATGAAATGCGCGGTGTTGTATTTGTAGGGCACCAGGTTGCCATGCCAGGCGACCACATTAAAGGGCGTGTGGGCCTGGCTGGTGGCCCAGAAGTGGCCGCCAAATTTCTTGACGATCTCGCAAGCGCCTGCGGCCGTCTCAAAGGCGGCCGTGGGGGCCAGAAAGTCGCGGGCGTTGGCCAGGCCGTTCGAGCCAATGGGCCCGAGTTCGGGCAGGCGGAAATGGGCGCCGTAGTTCTCGCAGACATAGCCGCGTGACGGGCCATCGGGCAAGGCCACGCTGAAGGCCATGCCGCGCGGGATCACGGCGATCTCGCCCGGGGCGACCTCCAGAATGCCCAGCTCGGTGGTCAGCACCAGCCGCCCCTGCTGCGGCACCAGCAGCATTTCGCCATCGGCGTTGATGAAGGCGCGCTGCGTCATGGAACGGCTGGCCAGGTACACATGGGCGGCCATGCCGGTTTGCCCGTGGGCGTCGCCGTTGGCGGCCACCGTACGCATGCCATCCACAAAATCCAGGGCCTCGGCCGGAATCTCAAAAGGTGTCCAGCGCAGCGGATCGGGTGGCACCACGACGCCGCCGGCGGCACCCGTCGTCCACCAGACTTGTGCATAAGACTGGTAGCCGCTCGTCACGACCGAGGGCTGGCGGCGGTACAGCCAGGTGCGGCGGTTCTCCGCGCGCGGCGCCGTAAAAGCGGTGCCCGAAAGCAGTTCGGTGTACAGATCATGCGGCGCGCGCTGGGGACTGTTGCGCCCCTCGGGCAAGGCACCGGCAAGGGCTTCGCTGACAAATTCGTTAGCAAAACCGGACTGGTAACGCAAAGTGGCTGTACTCATCAAATCGCTCCGCGGGTGAAATTCATTCATCAAGACCAGCCGTGGCAGCCTGGCTGTCCAGGCTGTCCCGGCCTTCGTCACTGGCCTGTGCCTGTGCAATCAGGCGGTCAAACAAGATGCTGAGCTGTTCTCGCTCGGCGGCACTCAGCACCCCAAAAATCTCGTGGTTGCGCCTATCCACCACGGCCATGGCACGGCGCCACGCCGCATCGCCTTTGGCCGTGAGCGTGAGCACCACGCCCCGCCCGTCGGTCGGGCTGGGGGCCTTGAGCACCAGCCCCTGGTCCACCAGCGACTGGGCGGCCCGGCTGGCCTGTCCTTTGTTCAGGTTGGCTTTTTGCGCCAGGTCATTGACGGACAGCGGCGCAAAAGTGCCCACCGCCGTGAGGCAACGGCCATCGCTCATGGACAGCCCGGCCCCGGCCACATAAGCACGCTGACTTTCAATGTCGGTCAGCTTGTGCAGCAGATGCAGGCGGTAGGTCAGGGTCCTGTCGAGCTTGATCATGTTGGGGCCTTTTTGATCGCAACGCATCTTGCAAACATAGCGTTCACAGGCCCTAGTCCAGTTTGATGCCGCTGGCGCGAATCACCTGCGCCCACTTTTCACGCTCAGCCTTGGCATAGCTGGCCATCTGAGCCGGCGTGCTGGGCGTGGGTTCCAGACCCAGGACCTGGAAGCGCGCTTTCACGGGGGTGGAGTTCAGGGCTTCCACCAGCGTTTTGTTCAGCTTGGTGATCACGTCGGCAGGTGTTCCGGCCGGTGCCGCCAAGCCCTGCCAGGCATAGGCTTCAAAGCCCTTGAGGCCCTGCTCGTCCAGCGTGGGAATGGTTTCAAAGTTTTTCACGCGCTGCGGGCTGGCAATGCCGATGGGACGCAGGCGCCCGGCATTGATGAAGCCCATGCCACTGGCCGTATCGACAAACATAAAGGGCAGCTGGCCGCCGGCCACGTCCTGCACAGCGGGTGATGCACCCCGGTAAGGAACGTGGACCAGATTCAAGCCGGTCTTGCCGCGAAACAGCTCGGTGGCCAGATGGTGCGGGCTGCCCGCACCCGGTGTGGCGTAGCTGGCACCACTCTTCTGGGTCTTGGCCCAGGCCATGAATTCGCTGAGGTTCTTCACGGGAATGGCCGGGTTGACCACCAGAATCATCGGGAAGCGGGCCAGCAAACCGATGGGCGCCAAGTCTTTTTCGGCGCTGTAGTTCAGCTTGGTGTAGAGCGCCGGGTTCGCTGCCAGCGTGGCGGTATCGCCGGTCAGAATCGTGTAGCCATCAGGTTTGGCATGGGCCACATAGTCAGCGCCAATGTTGGTGGCTGCCCCTGGCTTGTTGTTGATGATGATGGGTTGGCCCAAGGCATGGCCCATCGCTTCGGTCAGCGCGCGAGCCACCACGTCGGAGCCACCGCCCGCGGGGTAAGGCACGACCCATTCGATGGGTTTGGCAGGGTAATTTTGCGCCGTCGCAGCGGTCGCGGCAAAAGCCAGCAGTGCCAGCGATTGGCGGATGAGCGTGGGAATGCGTTGCATGGTGTCTCCAGGTTGTGTGCAGTGCGTGTCAAAAAGCCGGTAATTTCAATCAGTTCAATCAGTTCAATCAGCTCGTTCAGGTATTGGCCAGCCGTTCTGCCTGGGCAATCAGCGCCAGGGCCTCGGCGGCATCCGTTTGCCGCGTCATTAGCGCCAAAGACAGTGTGGCCAGAAACAAAGGCGCTTTGGCTTCGCCCACGCGGGCCGTGGCTTGTGCCAGCGCGGTGTAGGTTTGGTCGAGTTGGGGTTCGGTCATAGGGGTCTCCTGGAGCGTCAAAGGGCAAGGGGATAAATGGCTAGGCGGCGCACGGCTGGCCAGTCAGCGGCTTCAGCGCAGCCTGCACGTCCACGGCAGTGCCTTCCCGCCAGCGCCCCATCACATAGCCGTCAGGTCGCACCAGGTACACCGTGCCTTCTGCCGCGTCGTACCGCTCATGGGCTTGGCCAAGTTCGTCAATCAGCGTGTTGGCGTTGGCTTGCCCCTGGCTGGCAATGCAGATCACCTTGAGCGCAGCGGGACCGGCGACGTCTGGCGCGGCCAAGGCCTGCAGCGCCGCGGGCAAGCCGGGCTGCTTGGCAAAATAAAGCGCCACAAATCCGGCGCCAAAGTGGGAGCTCAGATGCGAAGGCGCATTACCGGCGCGCAGCAGGGCCTCAGGTGCAGGCATGCCGGCACGGGCGCCCGCCTTGAAGGCCGCCTCCTGGGCGCTCAGGTTGAGCGGCGAATGCAGGTACTCGACCGGGGTGGACTGGCGCGGGTTGACCAGCGAGCGCAAGGCCGGGTTTTCGGTGCAGAGGCGCAGCGCCGCCTCGCGCAGCAGCTTGAAGCCATAGTCGGGCGGTGCCATGAATTCGGTGCTCTTGGCGCCGTAGGCGATGTTTTCGCGCGTGGCCTGCACGCGTTCGGTGGAATAACTGTCCAGCAGCGAATCGGCCGCCCGCCCCTGCTGCACCAGCGCCAGCTTCCAGGCCAGATTACCGGCATCGTCCAGACCCGAATTGAGTCCGCGCACGCCAAAAATCGGCACCAAATGGCCGGCATCGCCAGCAAACAGCACGCGGCCATGGCGATAGCTGGGCAAGGTCAGGCATTTGGCGTTGTAAATGGAAATCCACAGCGGCTCCCAGGGCTCGTTTTCGCCAATCATGGACAGGTGGCTTTGCACGCGCGGCAGCACGTTCTCGGGCTTCACCGCTTCAACCGGGTCTTCGTCATCGCGAATCTGGTAGTCAATACGCCAGACATCATCAGGCTGGCGATGCATCAGGATGGTGGAGCCAGGGTTGGACGGCGGGTCAAACCAGGCCAGGCGCTCCACCGCACGTTGGGTTTTTTGCACCACATCCACAATCACATACTTGCCTTCGTACTGCGTGCCTTCCAGCTGCAGCCCTAGTTGCTCGCGCACGGTGCTGCGGCCGCCGTCGCAGGCCACCACCCAATCGGCCTGCACGGTATGCGTGCCATCAGCGGCCTCGATATCCACTTGCGCGCCATCCGCTTGCGGGCGTACCGCGATGACTTTGCTGGACCAGCGCACATCGGCCAGGCCGCCCTGCGCCATGGCCGCTTTGTGCGCAAACTCCTCGGCGTAGAACTGCTGGATGTTGACCATGGGCGCGTAGCGCTGCGTCGGTTCGCTGGGCATCTGGAAATGCAGCACCTCGCGGTCGCGAAAGTAGCTGCGTCCGCCCACCCACGAAAGGCCTTTGTCGACCAGCGCCTGGTCAGCGCCCACCCAGCCCAGGATTTCCTGGGAGCGGCGCGACATGCAGATGGCGCGGCTGCCGGCGCAGTAGCCGTCGTCGGCTTCAATGACCAGGCTGGCGATGCCGTAGCGCGCCAGCAAGGCCGCCAGAGTCATTCCGACGGGACCGCCGCCAGCAATGAGGACAGCGACCTTGGCCGGCCAAGGGGTGGAGGATTGGTTCATGTCTGTGCGCCTGCGAGCAAAAATTGAATGGTTGCGGGCGCAACTTTATAACAATATGGTTGCATTCGCAACCAAATAAAACCTAGTACTTTCCCTAGGTTCGGCCGCAGCATCCGCGATCGTTAGGGCCGGGCGGACTTGGCTGAGCATGGCAGGCGGGCACCTGGGCAAGCTTCATGTGCCGTCGCGGCCGCAGAAATAGCAACAAAATCGCCCCCGCCCTTTCTCACAATGGGATGCAAGCTATTCAATTCATAGCAAGCGCGGGGCCGATGGCGCTAGTTGCGCACCACGCTCATCTGGCCGCGCAACTCCCCTGCCGGATGGGCTGCCGTGTGAATGTTGGCGTACCAGCGCCC
>DASXRN010000433.1:0-17450 GCA_036506595.1 Polaromonas sp.
ACTGACGATCATGTTCAGCGCCACCTCAACCCCCACCGCGCGTGGCAGACGCTGGGTGCCGCCTGCACCCGGCAACAAGCCGAGCTTGACTTCGGGCAGCGCCACGCTGCAGCCGGGTGCCGCTATGCGGTAATGGCAACCCAGCGCCAGTTCCAGGCCGCCGCCCATGCAGACCGAGTGGATGGCAGCCACCACGGGCTTGGAGGAGTTTTCAAGCGCGAGAATCACGCTGAGCAGGTTGGGCTCGGTCAGTGCCTTGGGTGAACCAAATTCTTTGATGTCAGCACCGCCTGAAAAAGCTTTGCCCGCGCCGGTAATCACGATGGATTTGACGGCTGCGTCAGCGTTGGCTTTTTGCAGGTTGTCGGTCAGGCTTAAGCGGGTGGCGTGACCCAGGCCATTAACGGGCGGATTGCTCAAGGTGATGAGTGCTACCGTGCCGTGTACTTCGTAGTGGGTTGTCATTGAGGTTCTTTCCTTGAAGGTTCAGGTTTGAAGTTTCAGTTGTCTCGACCCGGGACGCATGAGTGTGCATCCGCCGGCAAAAATAGTACGACCGTTCGTTTTCTGATTGTAGAGAGTCTTGATAAAGGCACAAGTGCAATATGCGCCTGTTTGTCCCAGTGGTGACAAGCCCACGCCTTTTTACACCTCGAGCCACTCTTTTCGCGTGTAAGCATCGGCCCGCAGACTGTCGGGTGTGCCCTGAAACACGATGCTGCCGTGTCCCATCACCAGCGCCCGGTCAGAAATGGCCATGGCAATGGTCAGCTTTTGCTCGATCAGCAGCACGGAGATGCCCTTGGCCTTGAGCGTTTGCAGGTACTGCCCCACCAGCTCGACAATTTTTGGGGCCAGGCCTTCGGTCGGCTCGTCAATGATGATCAAGTCAGGGTCGCCCATCAGGCTGCGGCACAACGTGAGCATTTGTTGCTCGCCCCCCGACAACACCCCTGCCTCCGTGTGCTGACGCTCCAGCAAGCGCGGAAACATGGTGTACATGTCGTTGAAAGACCAGCGCGACTTCTTTCCCGAGCCCTTCTGCCCCAGCAACAGGTTTTGGTGCACCGTCAGCTTGGGGAAAATATCGCGGTTCTCAGGCACGTAGCCAATGCCGAGATGGGCAATCTGATAGGCCTTTTTTCCTACCGTTTCACTGCCCTTCCAGCTGATGGAACCCTGGCAATCCACCAGGCCCATGATGGCCTTGGCCGTGGTGGAACGGCCCGAACCATTGCGCCCCAGCAAAGCCACGATTTCGCCCGGCTGCACCTCAAACGAAACACCGTGCAGCACATGGCTTTTGCCATAGAAAGCATGAAGATTCTGAATATGCAACATCAATGGCCTCCCGCCTGCGCATCGGCTACGGACGAACCGAGGTAAGCCTCCTGAACCCGCTGGTCTGCCCGGACCGCCTCAGGCGTGTCATAGGCAATGACTTCGCCGTACACCACCACGGCAATCTTGTCGGCCAGGCCAAACACCACACCCATGTCATGCTCCACGGTCAGCAGGGTTTTACCCACAGTGACTTCCTTGATCAGGCTGATAAAACGGCTGGTTTCCGAGCGGCTCATGCCGGCTGTCGGCTCGTCCAGCAGGATCACACCGGCACCGCCGGCGATGGTGATGCCGATCTCCAGCGCACGCTGTTCGGCGTAAGTCAGGTTGGTGGCCAGCACATCGTGTTTTTTGTCGAGCTTGATCATGGCCATTAATTCTTCGGCCCGTTCATTGGCATCATCGAGGTCCGCCAGAAACTTTAAAAAGGTGTACTTGTAGCCCAGACTCCACAGCACGCCACAGCGCAGGTTTTCAAACACGCTGAGCTTGGGGAAAATGTTGGTGATCTGAAAGCTGCGCGACAGGCCCATGCGGTTGATCTCAAACGGCTTCTTGCCGTTGATGCGCTGGCCATTGAGCAGCACATCCCCGCTGCTGGGCTCAAAGCGCCCGCTGATCAAATTGAACAGCGTGGATTTGCCCGCGCCATTGGGGCCGATGATCGCCACCCGCTCCCCCGGTTTGACGGCCAGATTGGCACCGCGAATGATTTCAGTTTTGCCAAAGCTTTTGCGAAGGTCTTTAAGCTCAAGTGAATACGTAGCGCTCATGCTCATAAAGCCTCCCTTCGCTTGATTTCCTTTTCAATGTCATTTTGTATCTGGCCCCATTGCGTCAAAAATTGCCGTCGGGTGAGCTCGAACAGGCCCAAGCCCGTGATCAACACTAAGCCTGCACCAAACCAGCTGTTGAGGTTCAAAGCGTTAAGCTTGATGCCCATGAAAGCCAGCTCGGCACCGAGGGCCGCATTGAGCTGCAGGTGATAAACCATCTCGACCATGGCGGCCGCACCAGCCAGGGCGACCAGCGCCGTGACGGCCAGACCCAGGTAGGCAACCCACAGCTGCTTGAGTTTTCCGAAGGTGGCGACACGCAGGTTCATCATGATCAGGCTGGCCAGACCGCCGGGCGCGTACATCACCATGAAGAGAAAAATCAGGCCGACGTACAACAGCCAGGCCATGGACAGTTCTGACAGCAAAATCAGCGCCAGCACCAGCAGGGCCGCGCCGATGATGGGGCCGAAGAAGAAAGTCGCACCGCCGAGGAAAGTAAACAGCAGCAGGCTGCCGGAGCGCACGCCGCTGACCACTTCAGCGGTGACAATTTCTGAATTGATGGCCGCCAACCCGCCACCAATGCCCGCAAAAAAACCGGCAATGATGAAGGCGTAGTAGCGCACCCGCTGGGTGTTATAGCCGATGAATTCGACCCGCTCGGGGTTGTCACGCACGGCGTTCAGAATGCGGCCCAACGGCGTGCGGGTAAAGGCAAACATGGCGGCGGTGCAAATAAAGCAGTACAGCGCGATCAGGTAATACACCTGAATTTGCGGCCCGAAGCTGATGCCCCACACCGGCTTGCCATAAGCCCGGTTGGTGGTAATGCCGCCTTCGCCGCCAAAAAACTCGGGGAACATCAGCGACATGGCAAACACCAGCTCGCCCACGCCCAGGGTGATCATGGCAAAGGTGGTGCCGGCTTTTTTGGTCGTCACATAGCCCAGCAACACGGCAAAGAACAGCCCGGACAAACCGCCCACCAGCGGAATCAGCGACAAGGGAATATAGAACGTTCCTTTGGAGGCCAGGTTCATGGCATGTATGGCCAGGAAAGAGCCCAGCCCGGCATACACCGCATGGCCAAAGCTGAGCATGCCGCCCTGCCCCAGCAGGATGTTGTAGCTCAGGCAGATGATGACGAGGTAGCCGGCCTGCGAGAGCATGGTGAGCGCCAGGCTGCTCTTGAACATCAGCGGCGCCACCATCAGCAGCAGCGCGTAAAGCGTCCAGATCAGCCAGCGGCCGATGTTGTAGGGTTTGAATTGATAAAACTGCTTGGTCATGATGCTGGCTCCTTAGCCTTCCCGCGTGCCAAGAAGGCCTTTGGGTCGGAAGATCAGAATCAGCACCAGAAACAGAAACGGCAGAATGGGCGCGACCTGGGAAATGGTGAGTTTGAACAAAGGGTAGCCAAAGGTTTCTGGCGTTACCGCCACACTAAAGTTCGCAAGGAAGGTGATGAGTGACTGGTCCATGGCCACGGCGAAGGTCTGGATCAAGCCGATCAGCAGCGAAGCCAGAAACGCCCCGGTGAGCGAGCCCATGCCGCCCACCACCACCACGACAAAAATAATCGCCCCGACCGATCCGGCCATGGCGGGCTCGGTCACAAAGGTATTGCCGCCAATCACACCGGCCAGGCCAGCCAGCGCCGCGCCGCCACCAAAGACCAGCATGAAGACACGGGGCACGTTATGGCCCAGCGACTCCACCGTTTCGGGGTGCGTCAGCGCCGCCTGAATCACCAGGCCAATACGCGTGCGCGTCAGCAACAGCCAGATGCTGAGCAGCATCAGCATCGAAATCAGCATGACGAAGGCACGCGACTTCGGAAAATTGGTGCCGAATACCGTGAACAAGGGCCCTTGCAAACCCGTCGGCAACACATAGTTGACGGCCGAGCGGCCCCAGACCAGCTGAACCAGCTCCAGCAGCAGGTAAGACAGGCCGAAGGTGATAAGCAGCTCGGGCACATGACCGAATTTGTGAACCCTGCGCAGGCAAAAGCGCTCAAAGGCGGCACCCATGGCAAACACCAGCAGCGGGGCCACGAGCAAGGACCACCAAAAGCCAATGACCTGCGAGGTGCTGTAGGCAATGTAGGCGCCCACCATGTAGAACGAGGCATGCGCAAAATTGAGCACACCCATCATGCTGAAAATCAACGTCAAGCCGGAGCTGAGCATGAACAGCAGCAGCCCGTAGCTGAGCCCATTAAGCAAAGAGATGGTGAAAAATTCCAAATTCATTGGTGCGAGCCTGAAGTCAGGGAATGAATAAAAAGACTGGAACAAAAAGGCCAGCGCAAATAAAAAGGCCCGATCTTGGGTCGGGCCTTTGCGTCATGAGCGCCAGCCAGTCAACCCATCAAGGGGATGAGGGTCGCTTCATCTGGCAAGAGGTCGGCGTGCTGGCCACGTAGGCTTCATAGTGCTTAACCGGCACGAAGGTGTAGCCAGAGCTCTCTGCATCGTAGGGATACTTGCCGCCTGCTTTTTCCCAGCGGTCAATAAAGAGGCCCTGCTGCAGCTGGTGGTCGGTCTTGCGCATTTCGACATCGCCGTTAAAGCTCTTGAAGCGCAGGCCTTCCATGGTCTTCGCGACCACGGCTGGGTCGGTCGATTTGGCCTGGGCCATGGCTTCGGTCAGGATCGTGAACGCGTGATAGACCGCCGCCGTGTACAGATCATCGTTGAACTTCTTCTTGAAGTCAGCCATGATTTGCTGCATCTCCCCACCCATGTTGTAGTGGTTGTAGGCAACCTGATACACGCGGCCGGCCGATGCAGCACCCATGGCGGTCGGCGTGCCTGTCACACCACCGTAGTAGGTGTAGAACTTCACGTTGTTCAGGCCTGC
Source organism: Polaromonas sp. (assembly GCA_036506595.1). Classification (GTDB taxonomy): domain Bacteria; phylum Pseudomonadota; class Gammaproteobacteria; order Burkholderiales; family Burkholderiaceae_C; genus Polaromonas. The sequence continues at coordinate 4,989 of DASXRN010000433.1, forward strand.
CTCGTTCGCGGCCTTGATCAGCAAGGTCAGGTCTGAACCCCAGTTGCCGGTGATGACAGAGTCCGCGCCAGACTGCTTGATCTTGGCGACATAGGGTGCGAAATCACGCACCTGCGCCAGCGGGTGCAGGTCTTCACCCACCACCTGGATGTCGGGACGCTTGGCCGACAGATTTTGCTTGGCAAACTTGGCCACCTGTTGCCCATGCGAATAATTCTGGTTGATCAGGTAGACCTTCTTGATCTCGGGCTGGTCTTTCATGAAGGCGGTGAGCGCTTCCATTTTCATGGAGGTGTCGGCATCCAGGCGGAAATGCCAGTAGTCGCACTTGCTGTTGGTCAGGTCAGGGTCAACGGCGGCATAGTTGAGGAAGACCACCTCCTTGCCCGGATTGCGCTCGTTGTATTTGGACAGCGCATCAATGATGGCCAGCGCCGGACCGGAACCGTTGCCCTGCACCACATAGCGCGCGCCCTGGTCAATCGCGGATTTCAACGCATTGGTCGTTTCCTGCGGACTGAGCTTGTTGTCGATACCGATGATCTCGAACTTCACACCCGCCTTGTTCTTCTGGCTGAAGCGCTCAGCCAGAAACTGGAAGCTCTTGAGCTGGTTGGTCCCCACCGCCGCCATCAGGCCTGACAAGGGGTCAAGCCAGGCGATTTTTACCGTCTGGTTAAGGTTGACCGCTGCGCCCACGGCCGTCGCAGTTGCAACTGCCTTGGCCGGTGCGGCCGCAGTTTTGACGGGGGCCTGGGCCAGTGTCATACCGGTGTACAGCAGGGCCGAGGCGGCCACGGCAAAACAAAAATGCCGACGGGAAAAAAAGCGCTGGGTTGTCATCCCTTGTCTCCTGGAAATTTATTGAATTACGAATCAAATCAACTGCAAATCAGCAGCGAACGGGCAAAGGTTAGGGCAAACAATGCTGCACTGCGTCAGGGAATGCCCTAGCCAATGTCACGCGTGCGACTGGTTCACAGCCCCGGCAATTTGTAGTCCTTTAGCAGCTCGCGAAGTTTGGTCTTCAGAATCTTGCCTGTAGCCCCCAGCGGGATAGCGTCCACAAACACCACGTCATCAGGGATTTGCCATTTCGCGGTCTTGCCGTCGTAGAACTTGATGAGCTCGTCACGCGTGACGTCCATGCCCGGCTTTTTGACCACCACAATGATGGGCCGCTCATCCCATTTCGGGTGTGCGACGCCGATGCAGGCCGCCATGGCGACAGCCGGATGCGCCACGGCAATGTTTTCCACGTCAATGGAGCTGATCCATTCGCCGCCCGACTTGATCACGTCCTTGCTGCGGTCTGTGATCTGCATGTAGCCGTCCGCGTCGATCGTGGCCACGTCACCGGTGGGGAACCAGCCGTCAATCAAGGGGTCACCGCCCTCGCCTTTGAAGTATTCGCGCACGATCCATGGGCCTTTGACATGAAGATCGCCAAAGGTCTTGCCGTCCCAGGGGAGCTCCTTGCCAGCTTCATCAACAATTTTCATGTCAACACCGTAAATTGCCCGCCCCTGCTTGAGGCGGATCTTCATTTTTTCTTCCGCGGACAGGGCATCGTGTTTGTTTTTGAGCGTGCAAAGCGTGCCCAGCGGGCTCATTTCGGTCATGCCCCAGGCATGCAGCACTTCCACGCCATAGTCATCATTAAAGGCCTTGATCATGGCCGGTGGGCAGGCCGAGCCGCCAATCACCGTGCGGCGCAAGGTAGAAAACTTCAGGCCCGCGGGCTTCATGTGGCCCAGCATCATTTGCCAGACGGTGGGCACGCCTGCGGCGTAGGTGACTTTTTCGGCCTCGATCAGCTCGTAAACCGACTTGCCGTCCAGCGCCGGCCCCGGAAACACCAGCTTGGACCCCGTCAGCGCCGCCGAGTACGGAATGCCCCAGGCGTTGACGTGAAACATGGGCACCACCGGCAAGATGGCATCGCGTGCCGACATGCACATGACATCGGGCAAGGCCGCCGCATACGCATGCAGCGTGCTGGAGCGGTGGCTGTAAAGCGCCGCCTTGGGGTTGCCCGTGGTGCCGCTGGTGTAGCACATGCTCGATGCGGTGTTCTCGTCAAAACTGGGCCACGCATAGTCAGACGACTGCGCACCCATCCAGCTTTCATAACTTTGCAGGTTGGGAATGCCTGAATCCGCGGGAAGTTTGCCCGCATCGCACATCGCAACGTAATGCTTGATGGTGGCGCACTTGCTGTGCACGGCCTGCACCAGCGGCAGGAAGCTCAAATCAAAACACAGCACCTGATCTTCGGCGTGGTTGGCAATCCACGCAATCTGGTCGGGGTGCAGGCGCGGGTTGATGGTGTGCAGCACCCGACCCGAACCGCTGACGCCGTAATAAAGCTCGAAGTGGCGGTGGCCGTTCCAGGCCAGCGTGGCCACACGATCGCCAAAGCCAATCTTCAGCCCATCCAGCGCATTCGCGACCTGGCGCGAACGGGCGGCGGCATCTTTATAGGTGTAGCGATGCAGATCGCCTTCAACGCGGCGCGACACAATTTCGGCGTCACTGTGGTGTCGCTCTGCGAACTCGATCAGCGACGAGATCAGCAGCGGTTGGTTTTGCATTAATCCCAGCATGGGTACTCCTTGAGGCATTTGTTTCCGGTCCTTTATCGTAGTGGTTTGCAGGGTGCTATGGAAAGCCCCATGTTTCACCCAGGGGACAGGGCTTATTTCGTGAACTTCTCGCCGGGGCCGATGATGGTGAGTTCGACGAAGCGCGACCCCTGGTGCGATTCCTTGCTGAAGCTGACCTCGAAGCCGCCGAGGTTCAATTGCTTCATGCTCTCCATCGCGCTGACGAATTCCGTTCGGGTCAGATTCTTGCCCGCACGTTTGAGCCCTTCGACAAGCACCTTGGCGTTGATGTAGCTTTCGAAGCCCAGGAACGACAGGTTGTCATAGCCGGCTTTCTGCATCGCTGTGCGGTACTCCTTGGCTACCGGATTACTCTGGCTCCAGGGAAAAGGCACGACCGAGGTCACGACCACACCGACGCCGTCAGGCCCGAGCGCACGCAGCGTGGCCTGGGTGCCCATGACCGACAGCGCGTAAAAGCGCATGCCCAAGCGGGCCTTGTTGTAGGCCTTGATGAACGAGACCGTGGGCACGCCCGCAGTGATCATGATGATGACCTCGGGCCGCGCGCCATGCAGCGCCGCAACGGCCTTGTCCACATCCGAGGCGTCGGGCTGGATCGGCGCGTTGGCGTACAGCTTGAGCGCGCGTTTGTTCAGGGCCTTTTCCACACCGGCCAGCCCGTCCTTGCCGAAGTCATTGTTGAGCCAGAGCACGCCAATGCGCTGCACGCCGACGGTGGTCAGGTGCTGCACCAGTTTTTCGGTTTCGTCGGCGTAGCTGGCGCGAATGTGAAACACATGACTGGCCGGCGGCACCCGGATCAGGTCGGCGCCGGTGAACGGCGCGAACAGCGGCAACGGGGGCTTCTCTTTTTCGAGCATCGGCAGGATGGCGGCGACGTTGGCGGTGCCGGTCAAATTGAACAGCGCAAACACCCGGTCATCCTCGATCAGCTGGCGCACGGTCTTGACCGTGTTGGCCGGCTGGTAGCCGTCGTCTTGCGTCACCACGCGGATGCGGCGGCCGAAAATGCCACCCTTCTCGTTCACGGCGTCAAAATACACCTTCGAACCGTTGACGATATCGGGCGCCAGTTGAGCCAGCGGGCCGGTCAGGCCCAGCGACTGGCCCAGCACGATTTCCTTGTCGCTCACGCCGCTTTCCGCGTGAACCCCGTTCCAGGTCAGCGCCGCAATGATGCCGAGCAAGCCCAGCAAGAACCGTTTATTCCACATGTTTGTCTCCATCACCCGAGTAGGGTGTCGTGCTCGAATCGTTGTGCAGAAGTCTGATGGCGCCGGCGGCCCGTGGCAAAACATGTCGCCAGATCGACATTTCGCGGGTGTTTACCCTAGGCCCCATCCCTCCGCGCTTACTCGGTCGAAATTCCGGCCTGCGTCAGCGTCGCGTCGAAGAAAAGCCTCTTCGGCCAGGGCTGCCAGGTCGTGCCCAGCGCCGTGTTATTCGGGTCACCATTACGTGCGAATGCCCCTATGCTCGCCATCATGGCCGCTGACAAGGCCCGCCGGCCCGGCTTGTTGGCGCTGCTGTTGGTCGCATTCGAAAACACCGAAGGCCCGAAGTTGCCGAAGAGGAACGGCAGATCGAAGGCATGGGCCGCACCATAGAACTCGTTCCAGGGTGCCGGCTCCTGCGCCCAGTTGAACTGGTAGTACCAGACATTGGACTGCTGACTGCGCAGCGTGTTGAGCACGTTGTCGCGGCTGGGCGAGGTGAACAGGCTGCCCAGCAGCGCCATCTTCGCGTTGTAGCCCGTCCCGGGCGTGGTCACGGGCGGGTAGGAGGCGTCGAGGATGTCGGCAGAGGTCAATGCAGGCGGCGCGTCGGGATTGAACGCCGCCATCATGTTGAAGCGCTCGGCGTCGCTGATCTTGATACCGGGCTTGCCGCCCAGCAGCGTGAGGAACGGTGCGAACAGCTTGCCCTCGTCGGCGGTGTTGCCCGCCAGCACCGGCACCTTCGCGTATTTTCCGGAAGTGATCGCGGCGATCGGGTCGGTGGGCACCACCACGCCCTGAGGGATGGGCCCCGACGAACTGAGCCCCTTGGCCAGCACCATGGTGAGAATGGCCTTGGCGTCTTTTGCGCGCAGGTAGTCCGCAATCTGGACAGGGGTCTGTGTCGCCGCGAAGGCTTGCGCCGAGGCCAGGTCGGCGGCTTTCCCGTCCGCAAGCGCTGGTTCGGCCTGCCGCCGGGGCAGTACCGCCAAAACCTTGGGGCCGACCGTACGTCTACCGCGTGAACATGCCGTGGCACGGGCAGCTGATGCCGCCCCGAAGACAGTTCCCCGGTAATTACCCTTGGGAAGCCAAGCTGGCGGAAAATGTGTGCCATGTTCCCCGACATTTCCCGCCCTTCCAACCAGTTCCTCCACATGCAGCCCTGGTTCCGCCAGCTGCCCGAGGAGACCCAGGCTCGCGTGGCTGACAGCGTATTCACCCAGGCGGCCAGCAAGGGCGAGGTGCCGCTGCACGCTGGTGAAGAGGTTAAAGGCTGGTACGCCGTCCTGTCGGGTCTGGTCAAGTTGCAAAGCAGCTCATCGCAAGGGCGGGTCTCGGCTTTCATTGGTGTGCCCGATGGCGAGTGGTTTGGCGAAGGCTCGACACTGAAAACCGAACCGCGCCGCTATGACGTGATCGCCCTTCGCGACACCCAGCTGCTGTGCTTGCCGCGCGCCCAGTTCGACGAACTACTGGCTGGTTGCCTGCCCTTTAACCACTTTCTGGTGGCGCATCTCAATCGGCGCCTCGGCCAGGCCATGGCCATCATCGAGGCCGGACGGCTGCGCGCACCCGAGCAGCGTGTGGCGCTGTACCTGAGCCACGTGTTCTGGCAGGGCCGGCGCAAGCTGGTGCTCTCCCAGGAAGAGCTGGGGCACCTGGCCGGTCTGTCGCGGCAGACGGTCAACCGGGCGCTCAAGTCACTGGAGCAGCGTGGCTTGGTGTCCCTTGAGTTTGGTCGCGTGGCCATGCTGGACGGCCCCGCGCTGGCGGCTTACGCCGTTCGACCCGAGGTGTAGGCCCCTACGCTTTTGGCTATGCCGCTCTCCGAGAACACTTCGTGTGCCTCCGGCGTTGCGCTGCCCCTTGCACGAAGAAGGGGGACTAATTTCCCCAGGGGCGGTCCGTCGGAGAATTTTTCGGCATAACCCCAGTTGTTAACCCCAGTTGCACAGGGCTGCTGCCACCCGACGACAATTGGAGGCATGAATTTCACCTACGACGAGCCGGCCGCAGTGCGCCCGAACCTGAACTGGCTTAACAGCTTTGCAGGACTGGGGCCCGCGTTTTACACCGACCTGCAAGCCACGCCCCTGCCCTCGCCTTATTGGGTGGGTCGCAGCTTCCCCCTGGCGCGCGAGCTCGGGTTGCAAGAGCAATGGCTGGAATCTGAAGAGTCCCTGGCGGTGCTGACCGGCAATGCGGTTCTGCCCGGCAGCCGGCCGCTGGCCAGTGTTTACAGTGGCCATCAGTTCGGCGTGTGGGCCGGGCAACTGGGTGACGGCCGGGCGCTCTTGCTCGGCGAGCTGGAGACCCCGCATGGCACGCAAGAAATCCAGCTCAAAGGCATGGGCAAAACGCCCTACTCACGCATGGGCGACGGCCGGGCGGTCCTGCGCAGCTCCATTCGCGAGTTTTTGTGCTCCGAAGCCATGCATGGCCTGGGCATTCCCACGACCCGCGCTCTGTGTGTCACCGGTTCCGACGCGCCGGTGCGCCGCGAAGAAATCGAAACGGCGGCCGTGGTCACCCGCACCGCCCCCAGCTTCATTCGCTTTGGTCATTTTGAGCACTTCAGCTACACCGACCAGCACGCGCAACTCAAAACACTGGCCGACTACGTCATCGACAAGTTCTACCCCGCTTGCCGTGAGACGAGCCAGCCTTATGCGGCGCTGCTGCAGGCGGTAAGTGAACGCACCGCACATTTGATGGCTGCCTGGCAGGCCGTGGGCTTTTGCCACGGCGTCATGAACACCGACAACATGAGCATTCTGGGCCTGACCATAGACTATGGCCCTTTTCAGTTTCTCGACGCGTTTGACCCCGGCCACATCTGCAACCATTCCGACACCCAAGGCCGATATGCCTACAACCGGCAACCCAACATGGCTTACTGGAACCTGTTTTGCCTGGGCCAGGCCCTGCTGCCGCTGATTGACAACCAGGAACAGGCGCTGGCAGCACTGGAATCCTACAAGACCGTCTTTCCGTCAGCGCTGGAAGCCAGAATGCGCGCCAAACTGGGACTGAGCGAAGAGCTGCCGCAAGACAAGGCGCTCATAGAAAGCACCTTCAAGCTGCTGGCCAGCAATAAAGTGGACTACACGATTTTCTGGCGGCGTTTGTGCGGCTTTACCCCGCAAAGTGGCCATGAGCCGGTGCGGGATTTGTTCTTTGACCGCGAATCCTTCAATGCCTGGGCGCTACAGTATTCAGAGCGCCTTGCGACCGTCGATAGTGGGCTGAGGGCCGATTTAATGCTCAAAACCAATCCGAAATTCGTGCTGCGCAACCATTTGGGCGAAGAGGCCATTAGCGCGGCGAAACTAAAAGACTTTTCCAGGGTCAACACCTTGCTGAGCTTGCTGCAGTCCCCATTTGAGGAACACCCCGGTCATGAGCGCTTTACCGACTTTCCGCCGGACTGGGCGGCTTCCATCGAAATCAGTTGCAGTTCATAAACCTTCACGTCAGGACTTCATCTCATGAGCACCAAAATCCAGAAAACCGACGCCGAATGGAAGGCCCTGCTGAAGGAAAAAGGGGCGGAACCCGTTGCCTTCGAAGTGACCCGCCATGCCGCCACCGAACGCCCTTTCACCGGCAAGTACGAGGACAACTATGCCGAGGGCACCTACCGCTGCATCTGTTGCGATGCCGAGCTTTTTGACTCATCGAGCAAGTTCGATGCGGGTTGCGGCTGGCCCAGCTTTTCCCAGGAGCTCAAGCAAGGAGCGATCGAAGAGCATGTTGACCGCGCCCATGGCATGACGCGCACCGAAACCGTTTGCGCCAACTGCGGAGCCCACCTCGGGCATGTGTTTCCCGATGGTCCAGCGCCCACCGGCCTGCGCTACTGCATGAACTCCGCCTCTCTCGATTTCAAGCCCCGCTGAATGTGGCCCCCACGTTTGCGCCACTAGCATGCGGCTTTCTGCCCCCTATGTTTGCTGCGGTCGATATGCATTCCTGTCAACCACGATAATTGCGTCATGAAAATTTTGTTCGATTTTTTGCCGATTGCCCTTTTCTTCGGCATGTTCAAGTACGCCGAGGGCCACAAAGACTGGGCCGCCAGCACCGCCACCGAATGGCTGGGTTTTCTGGTGTCCGGTGGGGTCGTTGGGATAACGGAAGCGCCCGTGCTGCTGGCCACCGTGGTCGTGATCGTGGCGACCTTCGCGCAGATTTTGTGGCTCAAGCTGCGTGGCCGCAAAATAGACACCATGCTGTGGGTCAGCCTCGGCCTGGTCACGGTGCTGGGCGGTGCCACCATTTATTTCCACAGCGAAAGCTTCATCAAATGGAAGCCTACCGTGCTCTACTGGGTCATGGGCAGCGCCTTGCTGTTGGGGCAATTGGTGTTCAAGAAAAATGGCATCAAGTCACTGATGGGCTCACAAATGACCTTGCCTGATGCCGTGTGGCGCGTCGTCAATTTCAGCTGGGTCGGTTTTTTTACCGTGATGGGTTTTCTCAATCTCTGGGTTGCCTTTAACTTCTCCACCAGCACCTGGGTCAACTTCAAGCTGTTCGGCGGCCTGGGGCTGATGCTGGTGTTTGTGCTGGCGCAGGCGATTTACCTGAACAAGCACATCAAACTGGATACCACGCCATGAGCCCACCAGACTCTGACCTTAAGGCTGGCATCCAGCCTGCCATCAAACCTGTTCATGTCAGCGAGATTGAGCAACAACTCAAGGCGCTACTCAAGCCCACCTTGCTTGAGGTGCTCGACGAAAGTGCTGCCCACGCGGGCCATGCGGGTGCCAATGCCCAAGGTTTCGGATCGCACTTTCGCATCCGCATTGCCAGTCCCGAGTTTGCGGGCAAGAGCCGCGTGGCGCGTCATCGGCTTGTGTATGATGCAATGCAAAATTTCATTGACCAAGGCCTGCACGCCCTGGCCATTGAAATTGTCGAATCACCCTGAATTTCAACCAAGCCTGCTGGCTGGCGAAAAACGCATTACGTCGTTTGACGCCTTACCAACGAATTACCAACGAGTACAAGGAATACATGAAAAAGCAATTTTTATTGGCCGCCACTGTCACGGCCTTGCTGGCCCTGAGCACCCAAGGCGCCATCGCCCAGAACGTCGCCGTCGTCAATGGCAAGGCCGTTCCCAAGTCACGCGTTGACGCGCTGGCGCAGCAGGTTGCAAAATCCGGCCGGCCGGTCACGCCGGACATGGAAAACCAGTTGCGCGAAGAAGTCATTGCCCGCGAAGTGTTCATGCAGGAAGCCGAGAAGCGCGGCCTGTCCACCAGCGACGACTTCAAGGTGCAGATGGAGCTCGCTCGCCAGACCATCCTGATCCGCGAGCTGTTTGCCGACTACCAGAAGAAAAACCCGGTGACTGACGCCGATCTGAAGGCCGAATACGACAAGTTTGCGGCAGCCAACGGTGGCAAGGAATACAAGGCGCGCCACATCCTGGTCGAAAAAGAAGCCGATGCCAAAGCCATCATTGCCAGCCTGAAAAAAGGTGGCAAGTTTGAAGAGATTGCCAAGAAACAGTCCAAAGACCCAGGCTCCGGAGCGAAGGGCGGCGATCTCGACTGGGCCAATCCTTCCAGCTATGTGCCGGAGTTCAGCGAAGCACTGCTCAAGCTGAACAAGGGCCAGATGGCTGAAACCCCTGTGAAATCACAATTCGGCTACCACATCATCCGCGTGGACGACATCCGTTCGGCCCAATTGCCTGCGTTTGAAGAAGTCAAACCCCAAATTGCCCAGCAGATGCAACAGCAAAAGCTGGCCGCCTTCCAGGAAGAGCTGCGTAAAAAGGCCAAGGTCGAATAAGACTGCGGCTGCTTTGCCTCTTATAAAAAACGCGGCACTTGCCGCGTTTTTTTATGGTGTCACCACATCAATTGTCGACCGCCGACTGTCGTTCGTTGTTAAAAGGTTTTAAAAGCGGCCAAAGCCATCAGCAAGCCAATCAGCACCGGCTGGTGCAGCATGTACCAGCTCAGGCTCCAGCGCCCCAGCCAGGCCAGTGGCCTGGCTGCAGCCGGGATGGCACTGCCCGCCCAGTGCGTACGTTCTTTCAGCAGCCACTGCCCAGCCGCCATGCCCCACCACATGACACCTAGCCATGGCAACAGCGGGACATAATCCTCGGTGATGGGTTTACGGCTGATCAAGCCCAGCCAGTTGAACGCCGGATCATTGAGAAAATTGACACCAGCCCAGTAAGCATGGGCGTAAACAGCTATAAATTTCATAGCAATTGCCAAGCCACCTGCCAGCCACAGCCAGCGCCCCCAGCCCGCCGTGAAGCGCACGACGATGAGCATGGCGGCAATACCGTGCAGCACGCCGAAGTAGATAAAGCTCCTGGGGTACATCCAGTAAGAGCCCGCCGTCACCAGCAGCGCACAAACGGCCACCTGCAACCAGCGCGTCCAGAACCGCTGCGCGCTTTGCCCGCGCTGTACGGCCACCGCCTGCCCCAGACCGGCGCAAAACAGAAACAGGCTTACGATGACCGTGCGCTGCACCGTCCAGAACGGATCGCTATAAAAGTCTTGCTTCAAATACCCAAAATGGTTGAGATCGAAGCAAAAGTGAAACAGCGTCATCCAGACGATGGCCAGGCCGCGCAAGGCATCGATGGTGTCGAAGCGATGCGACAGCGTTGGCAAGGCGCTTACCCCACCCAGCGGCGCGCGTTGCGCCACAGCTCCATCCACGGGCTTTGGCCGCTCTGGTCCAGATCGGTCCAGCTCATCTGGATGTTGCGGAACACCCGTTCGGGGTGCGGCATCATGGCAGTGAAGCGGCCGTCCGGCGTGGTCACGGCGGTCAGGCCGCCGGCGCTGCCGTTGGGGTTGGCGGGATAGGCTTCGGTCGGCTGGCCGTGGTTGTCGGTAAAGCGCATGGCGGCAATCGCTTTGGACGCATCACCCCGCAAGGCAAAGTTGGCATAGCCTTCGCCATGCGCCACGGCGATCGGCAAACGGCTGCCGGCCATGCCCTTGAAGAACAGGCTGGGTGAATCCAGCACCTCGACCTGGCTCAGGCGCGCCTCAAAACGCTCGCTGCGGTTGGTGGTAAAGCGCGGCCAGGCCTCGGCCCCCGGAATGATGTCGGCCAGTTCGGCAAACATCTGGCACCCGTTGCACACGCCCAGGCCAAAGGTGTCCTGCCTTGCAAAAAAGGCCTTGAACTGCTCGGCCAGCACCGGATTGAAGGTAATCGACCGGGCCCAGCCAATGCCGGCACCCAGCGTGTCGCCATAGCTAAAGCCGCCGCAGGCCACCACGCCCTTGAAGTCGGCCAGCTTGGCGCGGCCCGTTTGCAGGTCGGTCATGTGCACATCGCAGGCTTCAAAACCGGCCTGGGTAAAGGTATAGGCCATCTCCACATGCGAGTTAACGCCCTGCTCGCGCAGCACAGCCACTTTAGGGCGGGAAGACAGGTTCAGTGCGGGGGCTGCGGGCGCCTTGGCGGGATCAAAGCTCAGGTGTACATGCAGGCCGGGGTCGGTCGGAGCGCCTGCTGACGCATGCTCGGCATCGGCGCAGGCCGGGTTGTCGCGCTGCTGGCAAATCTTCCAGCTCACGGAGTCCCAGACCTGGTGCAGGTCTTGCAGCTTGGCCGTGAACACCGCCTTGGTGTCGCGCCAGACCTGCACTTCGCCTTTACCCACTTCGAGCGAAGCGTGCGCTGGACGGGTTTTGCCCACGAAATGGCTGAACTTCGACAGCCCATGCTCGCGCAGCGTCTGCATGACCTCATTGCGCGTTTCGGTGCGCACCTGGATGACAACGCCCAGCTCCTCGTTGAACAGGGCCTTGAGCGCCTGCTCTTCGCGGCGCGGGCCGATCTGCGACGCCCAGTTTTTGCTGTCGCCACTGTCCATGCGGCTGTCGGAAATGCCGTCGCCTTCGACCAGCAGCATGTCGATGTTGAGCGACACGCCGACATGCCCGGCAAACGCCATTTCACAGGCGGCGGCAAACAGGCCGCCGTCACTGCGGTCGTGATAAGCCAGGACTTGCCCTTGCCTACGCAAGGCATTGATGGCATTGACCAGATTGACCAGGTCTTTCGGATCATCCAGATCGGGCACCGCACCGTCTTCCAACGCCAGGCTTTGCGCCAGGATGGAGCCGCCCATGCGGTTCTGGCCCTTGCCCAGATCAATCAGGATCAGGGTGGTGTCGGCCTCGACGCTGTTCAGTTCGGGCGTAAGGGTTCCGCGCACATCGGCCAGCGTGGCAAAAGCGCTGACGATCAGCGAGACCGGTGATGTCACCTTCTTGCTGCCGGCATCCTCGGTCCAGACCGTGCGCATCGACAGCGAATCCTTGCCGACAGGAATGGACACGCCCAGCGCCGGGCACAGTTCCATGCCGACGGCTTTCACGGTCTCGTACAGCGCCGCATCCTGCCCCGGCTCGCCGCAGGCAGCCATCCAGTTGGCGGACAACTTGACGCGCGACAGCTCAATCGGCGCGGCCAGCAAATTGGTAATGGCCTCGGCGACAGCCATGCGGCCCGAAGCTGCGGCCCCACCCGAGCCTACGGCGGCCAGCGGCGTGCGCTCGCCCATGCTCATGGCCTCACCGGCAAAGCCCTGGTAGTCGGCCAGCGTCACG
>DASXRN010000434.1:0-7756 GCA_036506595.1 Polaromonas sp.
GCAACAAGCCTTGCGGCTGCTGCCGGCGATGCTGAAATGCTTTGACCGCCAGCATGGTGTGTTTGCGCTGGAAGACTACGAGCTGCTGCTGGCCGAGTCTGCGGAAATGGCCTGGATTGCCACCGAGGGCAATGCCTTCAACCATGCAACCGACCGTGTCAGCGACGTCGATGCCGTGGCCGAACGCCAGCGCGAGCTGGGCCGCCCGATCAAGGACAAGGTGGAAATATCGGCCAGCGGCCGCGTGCGCCAGACGGCGTTCCGCGCAGCCACGGTGCAGCGCGAGTTCCTCACGATCACAGGCCGGGTCACGCGCGCCGTGCCAGGCTCGTTTTACGAATTCATCACCCGCGCCGAGCTGCAGGCGAGCCCCGCAGCGAATGACCCGGCGCAAGGCAGCCGCCTTGACCTGGCTTTTGACGCCGGCAATGCCACCGGCATTTTCGGCATGACGGCGGCCAGGGCATGAGCCGCCGGGCCGTTCCCAAGGCGAATGGCACCGCAGCGCGTAGCGCGGAGGTTATCCAATGAGCGCAGCCGCGCGCACGCAGGTACGCCCGCTCTATGCGCAAGCCAGCGGCTCGCCGATTCGTGCCATGCTGGCGCTGGCCGGGCAGGAAGGCATGATTTCACTGGCGGGCGGGCACCCGGATCCGGCGCTGCTGCCGGCGGACTGGCTGCGTGATTGCCTGCTGGCGGTGGCCTCCGGTTTGCAAGGGCGCAGCCTGCAATACGGCGCAACCGAGGGCCTGCCCGAGTTGCGCGCGGCCAGCGCCCAACTGCTGCGGCAACGCGGCCTTCAGGCCCGGGCCGAGCATGTGGTGATCACCACCGGTTCACAGCAGGCCATAGACCTGCTGGCGCGGGTCCTCATCGAGCCGGGCGCCGGCATTGCGGTCGAGCCCTTCAACTACCCTGCGGCCCTGCAGGCCTTCCGCTTTGCGGGTGCGCGCCTGGTGGAGGTTCCCGCCAATGCGCAGGGGCTGGACGTGGACCGGCTGGAAGCCGTTTTGCTCACCGCCAAGCCGCGCGTCCTGTATGTCGTTCCCAACTTTGCCAACCCGACGGGTGCGGTGCTGCCGCTGGCCAGGCGCGTTCGGCTGCTGGAACTTGCCGCACAGTACGGGGTCACGCTGATCGAAGATGATCCTTATGGCGAACTCTGGTTTGGCGCGGCGCCGCCGCCTTCTCTGGCCCAGCTCAACCAGCAGGCCGGATCACAGGCGCAGGTGGCCTACATGACGAGTTATTCCAAGGTAGTGGCCCCGGCCCTGCGCCTGGGCGCATTGCTCGCGCCCCCGGACATCCTGCGCGCCGTCGTGCTGGCCAAGCAGGCCTCCGATGTGCACAGCGGCACGCTCGAACAGCTGACCTTGACGGCCATGCTGGCCTCGGGCCGCCTTGATGAACACCTGACCATGCTGCGCCAGGCCTATGCGGTCAAAGCCTCTGTGCTGGCAAGTGCACTGCATGCCCATTGCGGCGGGCAGGTCGAATTCGCCGCGCCCCAGGGCGGCATGTTTATCTGGGCCAGGCTGGCCAGCGACTTGCCGCTGCTGTCATCGCAGGCCTGGCTGGACTTCGGCCTGCAACACCGGGTGCTGGCCGTGCCGGGTGCTGCTTTCAGCTTGGGCAACACGGCGCAAGCCTGGCTGCGCCTGAGTTTTGCCAACCCCGCGGCAGAAGCGCTGCGGGAAGGCGCCCAACGCCTGGGCCGCGGCTTGCACAGCCTTGCCGCCCCGGTTGACAGCCCCTTACCGCCACACAACAATTCCCAAGAAAGGACTTCACCATGAGCCATGCCAACGACGTTTCATCCCTCCTGAACACCCTGGGCGTCAACGCCGACATAGCCAGCAGCGCACCAGCATCTATCGACGTTCATACGCCGATTGACGGCAGCCGGATCGCGCGCATCGCGGTCACCAGCTCGACCGAGCTTGACGCAGCGCTCAACCGGGCGCACCGGCGATTTTTGAGCTGGCGCGATGTGCCCGCCCCCAAACGCGGCGAGCTGGTACGCGCCTTCGGCGAAACCGTGCGGCGCCACAAGACGGAACTCGGACAGCTGATCACGCTGGAGACCGGCAAGATCCTGCAGGAAGGCCTGGGCGAGGTGCAGGAAGTGATAGACATCTGCGAATTCGCAGTCGGCCTGTCGCGCCAGCTCTACGGCCTGACCATCGCGAGCGAGCGGCCCGACCACAAGCTGCTGGAGACCTGGCATCCGATAGGCGTGGTCGGCATCATCTCGGCCTTCAACTTCCCGATGGCGGTGTTCGCCTGGAACGCCGCGCTGGCCCTGGTCTGCGGCAACACGCTGGCATGGAAGCCTTCCGAGAAGACGCCGCTTTCCGCGATCGCGCTCCATGGCCTGCTGCTGCGCACGGCCAAGGAACAAGGGCTGGATCCCGATGGCCTGAGCGAGCTGCTGATCGGCGAGCGTTCGATCGGTGAGGCGCTGGTGAACCACCCGCAGGTCAAGCTGGTCAGCGCAACCGGCTCCACCGCCATGGGCAAGAACGTGGCGCAGGCCTGCGCTGCGCAGTTCAAGCGCTCGCTGCTCGAACTGGGCGGCAACAACGCGGCCATCGTCTGCCCCTCGGCCAACCTGGAGCTGGTGGTGCGCGGCGCGGCATTTGCCGCCGCCGGCACGGCCGGCCAGCGCTGCACCAGCCTGCGCCGCCTGATCGTGCACCGCTCCATTTACCCGGCGCTGGTTGAACGTCTGGTTGCGGTGTTCGCGCGCCTGCCGGTGGGTAACCCGCTCAGCGAAGGAACGCTGGTCGGCCCGCTGATTGATGGCCGCGCCTTTGAGGCCATGCAAAGCGCGCTGACAGGTGCGAAGGGCTTGGGCGCCAAGGTGCATTTTGGCCAACGCGAGGAAGGCACCGGCTCAGCCCACTATGTGCGGCCGGCCATCGTAGAGCTGGCCGAGCAAGCCGGTCCCATGCTGCACGAAACCTTCGCACCCATCCTCTACATCGTGCCTTATGACGACTTCGACGATGCCATCGCCATGAACAATGCCGTGGTGCATGGCTTGTCTTCCGCCGTCTTCACCCAGGACCTGCGCGAGGCCGAACGCTTTACCTCGGCGCGCGGCTCCGACTGCGGCATCGCCAATGTCAACATCGGCACCAGCGGCGCGGAAATCGGCGGTGCTTTCGGCGGTGAAAAGGAAACCGGCGGCGGCCGGGAGTCGGGTTCGGATGCGTGGAAGGCCTATATGCGTCGCGCCACCAACACGGTCAACTACGGAGCCAGCTTGCCGCTGGCCCAGGGCATCCGCTTCGACATCTAGGAGTGGCCTCAATCCACGAAGAAATCCGGAATGAAGTTCTTCGTCCCCGGCATCACCGAGTACTTCTCCAGGTCGGTGATGCCGTGCGCCGCCAGCAGCTCGTCGTCGATGTAGAAATTACCGCTGTTCGAACTCGGGCCGGTCAGGATGAAGTACGCCGCATCCGAAAGAATCTCCGGCTTGCGGCACAGCTTCAAGTCCGCGCCGGGAATCATCTGCAGCGCCGCCGTGGCGATGGCGGTGCGCGGCCACAGGCTGTTGACGGCGATGCCGTATTTTTTGAACTCGCCTGAATGGCCCAGGGTGCACATGCTCATGCCGTACTTGGCCATGGTGTAGGCCGTGTGGTTCTCGAACCAGTGCTGCTTCATCGACAGCGGCGGCGACATATTGAGCACATGCGGATTGCGGCCGGCCTGCGCGGCCTTTTTCAGCTCGGCCAGGCAGGCCTGGGTGCACAGGTAGGTGCCGCGCGCGTTGACGCCGTTCATCAGGTCGTAGCGCTTCATCGGCGTGTGCTCGGTGTCGGTCAGGCCGATGGCGCTGGCATTGTTGACCAGGATATCGATGCCGCCAAAGGTCTCCACGGTCTTGGCCACGGCGGCCGCCACGGCCTCTTCGTCGCGGATATCCACCGCCAGCGGCAGGGCCTGGCCACCTGCGGCCTTGATTTCCTCGGCGGCGCTGTAAATGGTGCCGGGCAGCTTCGGGTTGGCGTCGGTGGTCTTGGCGACGATCACGATATTCGCGCCATCGGTTGCCGCGCGTTTGGCGATGGCCAGGCCAATGCCGCGTGAGGCACCGGTGATGAACAGGGTTTTTCCTTTGAGGCTCATGAACGTCTCCTGGTTAAATTTGCTATATTTTTAATAGCTAATTGCTCAATATCGACGAGGACTAGCGGCCTGTTTTCTTGAAATACCCCGCGAGTCCAGACCCGCCGGTTCAAACCTTCGAGAAATCCGGTTTGCGTTTTTAGCGAAAGCGCCGTCCCACTTCATGGATCGTCCTTCGGCCGCGTACTTCAGACCTTGCTGAAGTCCGGACGGCGCTTTTCCATGAAGGCGCCAAACGCTTCACGTGCGGCGGGCTCCTTGAGCATGCGGCCAAAGCTGGCGCCTTCCTCGGCTATGCGCTCGGCGACGATGGCCGCCTGGCCTTTTTTCATCAACCGTTTGGTCTCGATCAGGGAAGCCAGCGGCTTGGCAGCCAGCCTGCGGGCTTGGGCATGTGCCAGCGCGTTGGCTTCCGTGGGCGGCACAATGCGGTTGATCAGCCCCATCTCCAGCGCGGTTTCGGCCATGAAGGGCTCGCCCAGCAGCAGCGCTTCGGCCGCGCGCGGGTAGCCCATGAGCTGCGGCACCAGAAAGCTGGAAGCCGCCTCAGGGCACAGGCCAAGGTTCACAAAGGGCATGGAAAACGCGGCGTTGTCGCCGGCATACACCAGGTCGCAGTGCAGCAGCATCGTGGTGCCAATGCCCACCGCCGGGCCGCAGACCGCGGCCACCACGGGCTTGGGCAGTGTGCTGATGCTGCGCAGGAAGCGGAACACCGGGGCATCCGGCGTGGCGGGCGGGGCGTTGAGGAAATCGCCAATGTCATTGCCCGCCGAGAAAATGCTTTCGTGCCCCTGGATCACCACCGCGCGCACGGCTGGGTCCTGGCTGGCGGCTTGCAGCGCATCGGCCATGACGGCATACATGGCGGAAGTGATGGAGTTTTTCTTGTCGACCCGGTTCAGGGTGATGGTCATCACGCCCGCTTCGGTGTGGCAAAGAATGTCGTTGCTGGAAGGGGCAGAAGGAGTGGAAGATGTGCTCATGGTGTTCTCTGAAGGTTTGATTGCCAAGTGTAAATGTCGCCATGGCGATGGCCACGGGCCTCTCTCTTCGGCTTTTTCCTCGCCGGCTCCCTGTCTATTCCTTGTAATACACGATCTGGCTGGAGGTGACCAGCAGCTTGCCCGCCTCGCTCCAGAGCTGGGCGCTCTGGTCGAAAAAGCCGTTGCGAAAAGCCTGCCCGCGCGCCTGGCCGAGCAGATAGCCCTGCCCGCATTGGGCCAGCTGCCGGCTGTCGGCATGAAAGTAAACCGTCATGGACACCGTGCCGGCAGGCACCCGGTGCGCCCGCCGTAGCCATACCCGTGGATAAAAGACGTCGGCCATGGCCGCCAATGCAGAAAAATCCAGCGCCCGCGGCGGGTCGTCGCGCACCCACAGCTGCGTCACGCTGTCCTGCCCGCTGCCGTCCCACACCTGCGGAATGGCCCCGCGCACGGGGCGCATGTCGTAGCGATTGATCCACTCCACGCCGGCGATGAACTGCTGGCGCGTCACTTCCAGCGGAGCGGGCACCGGCGGCATGGGCATGTCATTTTGGCTCCAGGTTTCGCGGCGCGCGGCCGTCACGATGGTTGCTGTCAACACCACACCGTCGGCGCCTGATGCGTCGACTTGCGCGATCTCCACCGTCCAGTGCTGGGTGGAGCGGTTGGTACGAACCGGGCGGGCCGTCAGCGTGAAAGGCCCCGCCCCCAGCGCCGCCGCGTAATTCACGGTCAGGGCAATCGGCTCGCCCAGCCGGGCCGGGTGCTGCATGACAGCCTGCAAGGCCGTGGCGGCAGTAGTACCACCAAACGGGCCCACCATGTTCCAGTAGGCCGGGCTGCTGGTCCCGGTATAGACATCGGGCTGGGCCGGGTCGGCCACTTGCAGCCTGACGGCCTCGTCAAAAGAATGTGCATTCATGGGAGCAGTGTGCCGTCAGGTGCGAATTCATGCAGTCGTGCTGGCGACGCCGGCGGCCGACATGGTTGTGCGCTGCGGCATGGTGTCAAAAATGCCCGTGACGCGAGGCCACAGGCTCTGGCTGAACTGCTCGCGGAAGAACCCGAAATGCCCGATCCGCCGAGCCTGCACATCGGCAGGCGCCACGCGCTCCACCTTGCGCGGCGCGTTGGCGTACAGATTGACCAGCGTCTGTGTGCCCCGAAAGGTCATCAACTCGTCATCGGTGATGGACAGCGCCAGCACCGGAAACTGCACCTGCCCGTAACTCTGCCGGGCGGCCTCGCCCTCGGCCCCCACGCTGTAGAGCGGATTGAGGCACCATTTGCGCCACTGCAACACCGCTCCGGCCGGCAAGTCACCCACCTTTTTGAGCATGCGGCCCGGGAAGTAGCCAAACAGCCTGGTGGCCAGCGGTACCAGCACATACCAGAAATAAAGCACGATGCGCTTGAGCTGCGGCGCATTGTCACGCCAGTAGCCGCTGCCCGCTGCAATGCTGACCAGGCCGTCGACCTTCGCCTGGTTCTTCAGGAATCCCGGCAATTGGGCACCCAGGCTGTGGCCCAGAAGATAAAGCGGTGCGTCGGGCAAGGCCGTTTTGGCGGCATCAACCACCGCCTCATAGTCACAGGCCCAGTCCAACAGGTCGGCCTTGAAGCCGCGCAAGCTTCCATCTGCGGTATTGGGCAACGACTCGCCCGAGCCGCGGTAGTCAAAGGTGGTGACACGAAAGCCCTGGCTGGACAGCCACTCGGCAAACGGCGTGTAGTAGTCCTGCCGCACGCCCATCGCGCCGCCAATCACGACACTGGCCCGCGTGGGACCGGATGGGTCATAAACGCGCAGCGCGAGTTGGCTTGTGCCCGCATTGAGAGTCTGCTTTTGCATGCTTGTCTCCTGTTTTATTCACACCCATCTGCGTGGGCTTGAAAATTGACGAACTCAAGGGCGTAGCGAGCGGGCCTCAGGCAAGGCGGACGGAGCGGACCAACCGGAACGTACTAAAGGTACGTGAGGATTGGGAGCACCGGACCAACGCAGCATCAGGCCCGCGCAGTAGCCTTTAGACCCGCTCGAAGATGCCGGCTGCGCCTTGCCCCATGCCCACACACATCGTCACCATGCCGTACTTCAGCTGATGGCGCTGCAGCGCGTGAATCACGGTGGCCGCACGAATCGCGCCCGTGGCGCCGAGCGGATGGCCCAGCGCAATCGCGCCGCCCATGGGATTGACCTTGGTGGCGTTCAGGCCCAGGGTGTTGATGACCGCCAGCGACTGCGCGGCAAAGGCCTCATTCAGTTCAAACCAGTCGATGTCATCCTGCTTCAGGCCCGCATAGCGCAGCGCCGCCGGAATGGCTTCAATCGGGCCAATGCCCATGATGTGCGGCGGCACGCCCTTGGCGGCGTAGCTGACAAAACGCGCGAGCGGCTTCAAGCCAAATTCCTTGACGGCTTTTTCGCTGGCCAGAATCAGCGCGCCGGCGCCGTCGGAGGTTTGCGAGCTGTTGCCGGCCGTGACCGAGCCACGCGCCGCGAACACGGTCTTGAGCTTGGACAGGCCTTCCACCGTGGTGTCCGGACGTGCGCCTTCGTCCATGCTCACGGTACGGGTGGTGGCCACGACTTCACCGGTTTCCAGGTTGGCGCTGCGGTCGGTCAC
>DASXRN010000435.1:0-4042 GCA_036506595.1 Polaromonas sp.
ATCCTGGCACGCCGTGAAGAGCTGGGCACCCTGCTGTCGCGCGAGGAAGGCAAGACCCGGCCCGAAGGCATTGGCGAAGCCACCCGCGCCGGCCAGATCTTCAAGTTTTTTGCCGGTGAATGCCTGCGCCTGTCCGGCGAAACCGTTCCCTCGGTGCGCCCCGGCATCGGCGTGGAAATCACCCGCGAGCCTGTGGGGGTGGTCGGCCTGATCACACCCTGGAACTTTCCGATCGCAATTCCGGCCTGGAAGATTGCCCCGGCGCTGGCCTTTGGCAACTGCGTGGTCTTGAAGCCGGCCGACCTGGTGCCCGGCAGCGCCTGGGCGCTGGCCGAGATCATCTCGCGCTCCGGCATTCCGGCCGGCGTGTTCAATCTGGTGATGGGCCCGGGCCGCGTGATTGGCGACGCGCTGGTCAACCACCCCGGCATCAACGCCATCAGCTTCACCGGCTCGGTCGGTGTCGGCAGCCGGATTGCCGAGGCCTGTGCCAAAAGCCTGAAAAAGGTGCAGCTCGAGATGGGTGGCAAGAACCCGCAGGTGGTTCTGGACGATGCCGACCTGGCCCAGGCGGTGGAACTGAGCGCCCAGAGCGCTTTTTATTCCACCGGCCAGCGCTGCACGGCGTCCAGCCGCCTCATCGTGACCGAAGGCATTTACCCGGCCTTTGTCAAAGCCCTGCAGGAACGCATGGCCCGCATCAAGGTGGGTGATGCGCTGACCGCCGGCACCGACATCGGGCCGGTGTCCTCCCAGGCGCAACTGGAGCAGGACCTGAGCTACATCGAGATCGGCCAGGCCGAAGGGGCGACGCTGGCATTCGGTGGTGACCGTGTGCAGTGCCACACCGGCAGCGGCGCCGAAGGCTACTTCATGACGCCGGCGCTGTTCAGCGAAAGCAGCGCCGGTATGCGCATCAACCGCGAAGAGATCTTTGGCCCGGTGGCCAGCGTCATTCGGGTCAAGGACTATGAAGCCGCACTGGCGACCGCCAACGACACGCCGTTTGGCCTGTCAGCCGGTATTGCGACGACATCGCTGAAGTACGCGACGCACTTCAAGCGGCACAGCCAGGCCGGCATGGTGATGGTCAACCTGCCCACCGCCGGGGTCGACTACCACGTGCCTTTCGGCGGACGCAAGGGTTCCAGCTATGGCCCGCGTGAGCAGGGCAAGTATGCGCAGGAATTTTTCACGACGGTGAAGACCGCCTACACGCTGGCCTGAGAAGCTGACCGGGCGGTGCCGGTGTCACCGGCGCCCCCACAACTCTTTACCGCTATCTATTCGATAGCTGCTTTCGCCCATTCTGTATGGGCTAAAGGCCTATTTCTCCAAGAAATCCGTTTCAGGCGCGCACCGTATCGGCCACACGCTCGGCACAGGCCCTGGCCTGCCCGGCACCGCCTGTGTGAACCAACTCAATAACATCATGGCCGCCAATAAGATCACTGTTCTTCGACTCCCTTTTTTCTTTGCCGTTTGGATCACAGCGTTGCTGGGAGTGTCCGCACATGCCCAGGTTCACCACTTGAAGTGGGCGCATGTCTATGAGCCGACGGAAACGTTCCACACGCAGGCCCAAGCTGCTGCTCGCAAGATATTCGAGCAGTCCGGCGGGAAGATTGTTATTGAGGTCGTACCGTCGTCCAAGGCTGGTAAGGAGGCAGACTATCCCTCCATGCTGGCCCAAGACTCGATTCAAATGGCATACGTGGGTATAGCCATTCTTGGGAAGGACTATCCGCCCTTGCTTCTCGGGCACTTTCCCTTTGCCTTCAAGGACGTCGAGCACGTACGCCGTTTTCTCGTCAGTGCACTGTTTGGCGAACTTATGAAAGGCTACCAGGACAAAACCGGCAACAGGATGGTTGCAGGGGTCTACTACGGAGCGCGTCACGTCACATCCAACCAGCCCATTCAACGACTGGAAGACTTTCGCGGCAAGCGTTGTCGTGTTCCCGATGCCCCGGCGTACCGCCTCTTCGCCAGCGCCATGGGGGCGACGCCGGTCACCATTCCCTTCGCCGACGTGTATGGCGCGCTCAAGAGCGGACAGGCCGACATGCAGGAGAATCCACTGCCGACGATCAAGAGCAAGCGCTTCTACGAGGTCCAAAAGTATGTCGCACTGACATCACACATCTACGACAACCTGGGCATCGTGGTTAACGGACCGGCCTGGAATCGGCTCAGTCGAGAGCAACAAGACCTGATGGAGAAGGTGCTTGCAGACGCAGCCTTGTGGGCGAGCGTGAGCATCATCTCCGCGGAGATGCAGGATGAGCAAACCCTCAAGGAAAAGGGCATGACAATTCTGCGCGCAGATCGCGATTTGCTTCGAGAGCGCGTCGTTCAGTTCGCGTCGCCAGAACAATTGGGTTTGCGATCCGGCGACTACGAGCGACTGCGCGGAATGACGCGCAAAGACAATCTTGCCTCTGTCCCGAGCCAGAAATAGTGGGCGAAGAGCGCAGGAAATTCAAGACGCCAGTTAGTACCACGCTCATTGGGAAAGTGGGCGGCGGCATGGCATCGAGGTCGAGCCGAATACTGAGCAGGCAGTTTTGAGTTGCTGCGTTGCGCTACTTGCTCAGCAAGCGCATCGCCTCTTCAAGGCCCTTGATGGTCAGCGGGTACATGCGCTGGCTCACCAGCTGCTGGATCACACTGATGCTCTGGCGGTATTGCCACACGCCTTGCGGTTCGGGGTTGATCCAGGCGAACTTCGGGAAGGCGTTGGTCAGGCGTTGCAGCCATTCGGCACCGGCTTCCTCGTTGTTGTATTCGACGCTGCCGCCGGGCTGCAATATCTCGTAGGGACTCATGGTGGCGTCACCGACAAAGATCAGTTTGTAATCCTTGTTGTACTTGCGAATGATGTCCCAGGTCGCAAACTTTTCGCTGAAGCGGCGGCGGTTGTTCTTCCACATGAAGTCGTAGACGCAGTTGTGGAAGTAGTAAAACTCCAGGTGCTTGAACTCGGCCTTGACGGCCGAGAACATTTCCTCAACCCGGTGAATGTGCTCGTCCATGGTGCCGCCCACGTCCATCAGCAGCAGCACTTTTACATTGTTGTGGCGCTCGGGCACCATCTTGATGTCCAGCCAGCCCGCGTTGGCGGCGGTGGACTTGATGGTGTCATCCAGGTCCAGCTCTTCCACATTGCCCTGGCGCGCAAACTTGCGCAGGCGGCGCAGCGCGACCTTGATGTTGCGCGTGCCCAGCTCCTGCGTGTCGTCGTAATCCTTGTAGGCGCGCTGGTCCCAGACCTTGACGGCGCTCTTGTTGCGGCTTTTTTCCTGGCCTAGGCGTATGCCCTGCGGGTTGTAGCCGTTGGCACCAAAAGGCGAAGTGCCGCCCGTGCCTATCCATTTGCTGCCGCCTTCGTGGCGTTCCTTCTGCTCTTCAAAGCGCTTTTTCAGCGTTTCCATGAGCTCGTCCCAGCCCATTTTTTCGATCTTGGCTTTTTCCTCGGGGCTGAGCTCCAGCTCCAGGTTTTTGCGCAGCCACTCAAGGGGGATGTCCTTGGTGAAGTCGGCGACCATCTCCACACCCTTGAAGTAGGCCGCAAAGGCGCGGTCAAACTTGTCGTAGTGTTTCTCGTCTTTGACCAGAATGGTGCGGCTCAGGTAATAGAAGTCGTCGATCTTGTAGGCGCCTTCACCGCCGCTGGATTCATGCTTTTCGCTGTTCGGGCCAACGACCCCGGCCTGAAGCGCTTCCAGCAGCATCAGGTATTCCTTGACGGATACCGGCAATTTGGCGGAGCGCAGGGTGTAGAAGAAGTCGATCAGCATGACAGAACTCCTCTCAAGCGTTGTTTGGCGTTCTAGGTTTGTCCAGCAGGTACAGCAGCTGCGCCTTGACTTCCGGCCATTCGCCGGAGCGCAGGCTGTACATCACGGTGTCGCGAATCGTGCCGTCGCGCCGTAGCGCATGGCCGCGGATCACGCCGTCCTTGCGGGCCCCCAGGCGTTCGATGGCACGCTGGCTGGCGAAGTTGAAATTGTCGGTGCGCCAGCCCACCACATGGCAGCCA
>DASXRN010000436.1:0-1883 GCA_036506595.1 Polaromonas sp.
AGCCGAATTCAAGCCCGCACTGGACGCGCGCGCCGCCTTCATCGTCAGCGACATCCTCGCCGACTCGCTGGCGCGTGCCCGCACTTTCGGCACCGACAGCGTGCTGGCCACGCGCTTCTGGTCCGCCGTGAAAACCGGCACCAGCAAGGACATGCGCGACAACTGGGCCGTGGGCTTCTCGCAGCGCTACACCGTGGGCGTCTGGGTCGGCAACGCCAGCGGCGCGCCCATGTGGGACGTCAGTGGCACCAGCGGCGCAGCGCCCATCTGGGCGGCGTTGATGAACTACCTGCACACAACCGAAGCCAGCCGCGCGCCGGTTCCGCCAGCAGGCCTGGTACAAAGCCACACCGAATTTGCCAACCGACTTGAAGCAGCGCGTAGTGAATGGTTCATCCAGGGCACCGAGCAAACCGTTTTCGCTATGAATTCAGGAGCTGTTGGCGCCCGTACCGAGAGGGCTACAGCCACAAAACGCTTGAAAAAATCCGCCACGGAGCCTGACATGCCGCCGCGCATCACGGCGCCCGCGTCGGGCACCATCATCGCGCTGGACCCGGACATTCCGCCGAATCGCCAGCGGCTGAGCTTTAGCGCCGAAGGCCGGGGCCTGCGATGGCTGATGGACGGCAAGGAGTTTGCACGCGGCGCGCAGGCCCAGTGGCTGCCCTGGCCGGGCAGGCATAGGGTACAGCTGGTCGATGCCGGCGGCCAGGTGCTTGACGAGATACGGCTGGAAGTGCGCGGTGCGGGCGTCAAGGTGGCTTCGCAGCCCCTGTCAAAATAATTTAAAAAATAATTTCAAACGCCCGACGGCAGTATTCACGCCGGGCAGCGCAGGCCCCCGCTACCATGAGCGCTTTGTTCGGCTACGAGAAAACACAGCATGACCGTCATTACCAATATCGAAGACCTGCGCGTTCTGGCGCAAAAGCGCGTGCCCCGCATGTTTTACGACTATGCCGATTCCGGCTCATGGACTGAAGGCACCTACCGCGCCAACGAGGCCGATTTCCAGAAGATATTGCTGCGCCAGCGCGTGGCCTGCAACATGGAAGGCCGAACCACCCGCACGCAGATGATTGGCCAGGACGTGGCCATGCCGGTGGCGATTGCGCCCACCGGCATGACGGGCATGCAGCATGCCGACGGCGAAATCCTGGCGGCGCGCGCGGCGAAAAAATTCGGCATTCCCTTCACGCTCTCGACCATGAGCATCTGCTCGATTGAAGACGTGGCGAGAGAAACCGGCAATCACCCGTTCTGGTTCCAGCTCTACCTGATGCGTGACCGTGATTTTTCGGAGCGACTGATTGAGCGTGCCAAGGCGGCCGGCTGCTCGGCGCTGGTGCTCACGCTCGATCTGCAAATCCTCGGCCAGCGTCACAAGGACCTGCGCAACGGCCTCTCTACCCCGCCCAAGCCGACGCTGGCCAACCTCATCAACCTGGCGACCAAGCCGCGCTGGTGCCTGAGCATGCTGGGCACGCAACGCCGGCAGTTCGGCAACATCTTCGGCCACGTCAAGGGCATTGAAAACATGGGTTCGCTGTCCGAGTGGACCGCCCAGCAATTTGACCCCCGCCTGTCGTGGGCCGATGTGGAGTGGGTCAAAAGCCGCTGGGGCGGCAAGCTGATCCTCAAGGGCATTCAGGATGTGGAAGACGCGCATTTGGCCGTCAATTCCGGCGCGGATGCTCTCATCGTCTCCAACCACGGCGGCCGCCAACTCGACGGCGCACCCTCCTCCATCGCCGCCCTGCCTGCCATCGTCGATGCCGTGGGCAGCAAAATTGAAGTTCATATGGACGGCGGCATTCGCTCGGGCCAGGATGTGCTCAAAGCCGTCGCCCTGGGCGCCAAGGGCACCTACATTGGCCGCG
>DASXRN010000437.1:0-1961 GCA_036506595.1 Polaromonas sp.
CTACGAAGTGGCCCGCGGCTTTGTGCTGTGTTGCCAGAGCTACCCCGTCACTGACAAGCTGGTCATCGATTTTGACCAGGAGCACGCGCACAACTGAACTGCTGTTCCCTCTTCCAACGCCCCATCACTATCCAAGGAGACATTCCCATGAGCCACCCCCTTTTCGAAAAACACAAAGCCCAACTCGACCAGGCCACCCAGGCCCTGGCCACACGCGGCTACTGGAGCCCTTACAACGAGATGCCCAGCCCCAAGGTCTACGGCGAGGCCGCCGCCGAAGCCGGCAAACAAGCTTTCCAGGGCTACCTCGGCAAGACCTTCGCGCTGGACCAGCCGGGGCAAACCGGCGTGCAGGCGGGTGAACGCTCGCCGTATGGCGTTGATTTGAACGTCAGCTACCCCGTGTGCGAGCCCGAGGCGCTGGTTCAGGCGGCGCTCAAGGCCCTGCCCGGCTGGGGCCAGTTGGGTGCCGAAGGCCGTACCGGCATCTTGATGGAAGCCCTGCAGCGCCTCAACCAGCGCAGCTTCGAGATCGGCCACGCGGTCATGATGACCACCGGACAAGGCTGGATGATGGCCTTCCAGGCCGGTGGCCCCCACGCGCAAGACCGAGGTCTGGAGGCCGTGGCCTGCGCCTGGCGTGAGCAGACCGCCATTCCCCGCGAAGCCATTTGGGAAAAGCCCCAGGGCAAGAATGCACCGCTGCGGATGCAAAAGCATTTTGAGATCGTCGGGCGCGGTGTGGCGCTGGTCATTGGTTGCGGCACCTTTCCCACCTGGAACACCTACCCTGGCGTCTTCGCCGCGCTGGCCACTGGCAACCCGGTCATCGTCAAGCCGCACAGCAACGCCATCTTGCCAGCGGCCATCACGGTGTCGGTGATCCGGCAGGTGCTGGCCGAAAATGGCATTGACCCGAATGTCATCACTCTGGCTGTCACCCCGCAACGCAGCGCCACACAGCTGCTCGCCACCCACAAGGACGTGAAGTCGGTGGACTTCACCGGCAGCAACCATTTTGGCAACTGGCTCATTGAAAACTGCAAACAAGCGCAGGTCTATGCCGAGCTGGCCGGCGTCAACAACGTGGTGATCGAATCGACCGACGCTTACCGCGCCTTGCTCAAAAACCTGGCTTTTTCCTTGTCGTTGTACTCGGGCCAGATGTGCACCACCACGCAGGCCATCATCGTGCCAGCAGGCGGCATTGACACCGACGAAGGCCACAAGGGCTTTGATGAGGTGGCTGCCGATCTGGGCGCGGCCATCACGGCCTTCGTGTCCGACCCGAAGGTTGCCTGTGCGGTGCTGGGGGCCATTCAATCGGAAGACACCGTTCGCCGGGTCGATGGGTCGCATCTGTTGGCCGACGTCGTTCTGGCCTCGCAAAAACTTATCAACCCCGAGTTTCCCGATGCCCAGGTGCGCACACCGACACTGCTCAAGTGCGATGCCGGGGATGAAAAAGCCTACATGGAAGAACGCTTTGGCCCCATCAGTTTTGTCGTGCGGGCCGCTGACGCGCAGGCCGCGATGGCGCTGTCTGAGCGCATCGTGCAGGACCATGGCGCGCTGACCGCTGGCATTTACTCCACCCGCCCCGAGGTCGTGGATGCGATGGTGCAGGCCACCTGGCGCAGCAAGGTGGCGCTGTCAATCAACCTGACGGGCAGCATCTTTGTCAATCAGTCCGCAGCATTCTCGGACTACCACGGCACCGGCGGTAACCCGTCAGCCAACGCGTCGTACTCGGACTCCGCGTTTGTGGCCAACCGCTTTCGCGTGGTGCAGCGCCGTTTCCATGTTTAAGCCTGCTGCGTCGGTTCACCGGAGGGTTGCATGAGCCACCAAAACATCAGCTATGCCGTAGAAGACGGCCTTGCGCGCCTCACGCTCAACCGCCCGGACAAGCTCAACAGCTTCACCGTCGCCATGCACCTCGAAGTGCATGCCGCGCTCGA
>DASXRN010000438.1:0-24139 GCA_036506595.1 Polaromonas sp.
AAGCAGGAGCGCCGCGTCGGTGGTCTTGAACGGTGCTTCAGCCACCGCGACTTTGAGTTGCAGCACGGTCCTGGGCGGCAGCGCCGGGCTTTCGGCCAGCCCGTGTGCAATCAGGCGCTGCCCCATGTCGGTCAGCTGTGCATGCGTGATGCGGCCGCGCAAAATCAGCACGAAGTCACCATCGCGATGCCTGGCCACGGTGTCGCCTTCGTGCGCCAGCCCAGTGATGCAGGCACCCGCATGCACCACAGCGTGTTGCGCCGCCTCCATGCCATAGTCCTGGCGAATATCAATGGCGTTGCTGAGCCGGATGCGCAGCACCGCGCCCACATCCGGCTCATGCTGCTGGCGCAGCATCAAGCGCTCCAGCCGTTGCAGCATGACCGCATGGCTGGCCACACCGGTCAGCGGGTCCACGCGGGCCAGTGCGCCCACCCGCTTCTGGTTGTCGCGCCGTTCGCGGTTGCGCCTGTACAGGGCAACCAGCAACAACAGGACTTCAAGCGCCGAGCCGATCTGCGCACCGTACTGCGTGGCCGCGCTGATGGGCATCAAGCTCATGGTACGCAGCAGTGGAAAGACGGCCCCCAGCACCAGGCTGGTCATAGCCGCCAGTACCCACAGACCGACCCGGGGCCTGCGCCGCGCATACCAGCCCGCCGCACCGAGGTATGTGACGATGCTGGCCAGAAAATAGGGTGCCGTGAACGCAAAAACCGGTTTTCGGCCCAGCGCCAGAAAAGCCAGGGTGAGCAGGCCGCCGAGAAACGCCATGAACAGCAGCCACCAGGACAGCCGCGAGGCAGCCCGCTCCGCCACCAGCTGGCGCAAAAACAGGTGCAATAGTGCGGCACCCGCCAGCGCCAGGGCCAGTGGTGCGCTGTCGTTCCACCAGGCGGAGTCGGGCCAGAAATACTCACCGCCCAGGCCCGTCAGCGACAACTGCCCCAGCGCAATGACCAGCACATAGACGGCGTAAAAAAGATGAATCGGGTCGCGCCAGGACACCGCATGCACGCAATTTAACAGCACCAGCAGCAGCGCCAGGCCGACGTAGACACCCAGCAGCAAATGCCACTGCTTGCTGCTCTCGTGAAAGCTGCGCGCAGGTGACAGTGTCCAGTACACGCTGGTGGGGTAGCCGTGCGCCACACGCAAATAAGCGGGCCGGCGTTCATGGGGCAAGACCTGGAATCCGAATGCCGGGTACAGATAGCGCAGCGGCCACGAGGCGACCGGAACCCGGTCGCCCGAGCGCTGCACCTGCCACGGGTCGGCGCTTGCATAGTCCTGCGCTCTGGGGAGGTACAGGTCCACGCTGTCCATGCCGGGCTGCGGAACCGTCAGCACCATCGCCACAGGCGCGTCCACCGAAGGCAGCTTGACCCGGTACCAGAGGGCGCTGGTGCCGTCAGCCGGCATGATCTGCGCCTGTTTGACGGCTAGTCCTTCGCCCGCCTCGAAGCGGGAATGAACCTGCTCCACCGTGAGCGCGCCCGTCGCATCCAGCAACACCAGCGACTCATTGGTGCTTTGGTCTGTGGTGGGTGCAAATTTGGCGAACGGCCCCGTCGCCTGCCCACCCACAGCTGGCTGCCCAAAAACCGGGGCATGCAGCAGTAGCAACCCAGCGAAACTGGCGGCCATGAGTGGCACGAAAAATGCTCGCCATAAACTCGAACCGCCGTGCAAGTGGTGCTCCTTGAACAACATGAGGGATGCGCCGACCCGCTGAAAACAGGAAAGACGACGGGTCACTGAGTGAGGCAACAAGTGCAGCTCATAAGGCATCATTCATGAAAACCAATGTAACCATCATTTACAGAGTTGACAATCAAGTAACATCAAAAAAATTGAGCCACCGGCTACGCTGACCACAGCTCGCCCCTGACGCGCACAATCCCGCCCATGCATTTACCTGTTTATCTCGCGCCGTTTCGCCCCCGCCTGATGTCAGCGCTGGCTGGCTACACGCGGGAGCGGTTTTTCAAGGATGCCGGCTCCGGCATGACCGTGGGCATTGTTGCCTTGCCGCTGGCCATGGCGTTTGCCATTGCCTCGGGGCTCAAGCCCGAGGCCGGCATCTGGACCGCCATCATTGCCGGCTCGCTGATCTCCGCGCTGGGCGGCTCGGCGGTGCAGATTGGCGGGCCGGCGGGTGCCTTCATCGTCATCGTTTACGGCATTCTTGAGCGCTATGGCCTGGCCAATTTGCTGATTTCCACCGCCTGCGCCGGCGTGCTGCTGTTTTTACTGGGGTTTCTCAAGCTGGGCACGCTGGTACGCTATGTGCCGGTCAGCATTGTGGTGGGCTTTACCAATGGCATTGCGGTGCTGATCGTGCTGTCGCAGATCAAGGACTTGCTGGGCCTGGTCGTGCCCAAAATGCCCGCCGATTTTTTCTCGCAAATCAATGTGCTGGCGCGCGCGATTGGCGGCAACCTCGGCGGCATCAACCCCTACGCGCTGGGCCTGGGGCTGACCTGCGTGCTGGGCCTGTTTGTCTGGCCCCGACTGTTTGGTACGGACCAGGCCAAGGGCTTGACGACCCGCCTCGTCAAAATGCTCCAGTCGTTTGAGAGTGTGGAACTGGGACACGCCATGCGCATGGCCGCGCGCATGCCGGGCCCCATTGTGGCGCTGCTCACGCTGACGGCATTTGCCTATGTGCTGAGCCTGCCCATAGAAACCATAGGCACGCGCTTTGGCGGCATTCCGCGCGCCCTGCCCAGCTTTGCGCTACCTGATTTTTCATGGGAAACGGTGCGCCTGCTGGTAGCTCCCACCATCACGATTGCACTGCTGGGCGCGGTGGAGTCGCTGCTGTGCGCGCGCGTGGCGGACCAGATCTCGGGCCTGCCCCGGCACGACCCCAACCAGGAGCTGATGGCGCAGGGCGTGGCCAATTTTGTGGTGCCGTTTTTTGGCGGCATGCCGGCCACCGGCACGATTGCGCGCACCGTCACCAACGTGCGCGCCGGTGCGACCTCGCCGATCTCGGGCCTGGTGCATGCGCTCACGCTGGTGCTGGTGGTGCTGGCGGCAGCGCCGCTGGCCGTGCATGTGCCGCTGGCGGTGCTGGCCGGCATCCTGCTTTACGTGGCCTGGAACATGGGCGAGTGGAGCGAGTTTGCGCAGCTGCGCCAGGCCAGCAGCCACTACCGCCTCATCATGCTGGGCACTTTTTTTCTTACGGTGATTTTTGACCTGACCGTGGCCCTGCAAGTCGGGCTGATCCTGGCCTGCGTGCTGTTTGTGCGGCGCATGAGCAGTTTGTTCCAGGTGGTGGAAACCTCACGCAGCGATGACGCGGCCAGCTTTCAGCTCTATGGCTCGCTGTTTTTTGGCGCAGTGGCCAAGATAGACCCGATTCTGACGGTGGTGGAAAACGCCCCGCAGGGTTTGATGATCCGGCTCGATGTGCAGTCGCTGCAGTCGCTGGACACTTCGGGCCTTGACGTGCTGGAGCAGTTGCACAAGGCGATTGTGCTGCGCGGCGGCCGGCTGGTGCTGGCCGGGCTCAATGCCCAGCCCAAAGCCGTGATGGAGCGCTCCGGTTTTCTGGAAAAGATCGAATCGCTATAAAACCAATAGCTGCTTGCGCCCATGTTTACTGGGCTACAAGCACTTTTTTGTCTTAACCCGGGCTGTCAGCTGCCGCGATAGGTCGAGCAGCTCCAGGGAGTGCACAGCATCGGCACATGGTAGTGCTGCTTCGCATCGAAGATGGCGAAGCGCAGCGGCACGACCTTGTCGACGAACAGGGGGTCGGCCGGGCGCGCGCCCTGGCGTTCGTAAAAGTCGCCGAGATGAAAGCCCAGCTCGTATTCGCCGACCGCCGCAGCCTCCGGTGCGAGCACCGGCTGGTCGGTGCGGCCGTCGGCGTTGGTCGTCATGGTCTTGACCAGCTTCCAGCTGCCGTCTTTCTCGCGCACCGAGAAGTCGATGCGCATGCCGGCGCCAGGGCGGCCGGTGAAGTTGTCGAGCACATGGGTAGAAATGCCTGCCATCGTGGTTGCTCCTGAGTCCTGGTTGGTTTCAACTGCCGCGGTAGTACGAATAGCCCCAGGGCGAGAACAGCGCCGCCAAGTGCACGCGCTGCGCCGCATCCTGGATCACAAAGCGCAGCGGCACCTTCGAAAGAAACGAGGGCTGCGGCAGCTTGGCGCCCATCTGCGCGAAGTACTCGTCGAGATGCAGCAGCACCTCGTAGCGGCCGCTGCGGTAGGCGTCGCCGATCAGCAGCGGGTCGGCGGGCCGGCCGCCGGCGTTGGCCCGCACGGTCTTGAGCAACTGCCAGCGCTCACCGTCGAAGCGCGAGAGGTCGAGCTTCAGCCCGGCGCCGGTCGCGCCGTGGAAAGTGTCGATCGCGTGGACCGTCAGTCGCGGCGACACGCCGGCCTGCGAGCTCGGCGCGACGCTCAGGCCGGTGGAGGCCGCGGCGGACGCGTCCGCAGCCGCCGCGAACCCCGGCGCCAGCGCCGCGCCACCCATCAGCAAGCCGGCGCGCAGCACGCCGCGCCGCGGCATGGAGTCGGCTTGTGACGATGTCGTTTCGTCCTTCATGCCGCCACCCTGGCTTCAACCCGCAGCCGCGTGATGTAGGCGATTTGCGCCAGCGCTTCGTTGAGCTCGAGCTCGCTGTCCTGTGCCAGGCGGCTTCGCAACAGCCTGAAGATTTCGGCCTTGCTGTGGCGCCGCACGGCGACGATGAACGGAAAGCCGTGGCGCTCGCGATAACGGGCATTGAGCTCGCGCAATTCGCCCATCTCGTCCTGGCTCAGTGCGTTCAGCCCGGCGCTGGCCTGCTCGCCCACGGATTCGCGGGTCATGGTGCCGGCCTGCGCCTCCTTGCCAGCAAGTTCGGGGTGGCCGCACAGAAAGGCGACCTGCGTGCCTCGCGGCGCACCCCGGACGACACCCATCATGGCCGCGTGCAGGGCGTCGAGGCTTGCAAACGGCCGTGAGGCCCACGCTCTTTCTGTCACCCACGGGGAATGTTCGAAAGTTCTGCCGAGCGCGGCGACGAAGTCGCTCTGCTCCATGGCGTTGACGGCGTCGAGGTCGAGCGCCAGGGTTGCTTCAGTCATCGCGGTTCTCCGTTTTAATCAGACTTAATGAAAACTCGCCTTAAGAGCCGCGGGGGTCTTGTGCATGCGCGGGACGAACTTCAGGATCAGCAGCGTCGCGCAGATCTCGAACGCGGCCACCACGTACAGGCCGGCGGACAGCGAGCCGGTCGAGGTTTTGATCAGGCCGAGCATCCAGGGCGCACCGAAGCCGGCCAGGTTGGCCACCGAGTTGATCAGGGCCACACCGCCGGCCGCTGCCGCGCCTGACAGAAAGCGGTTGGGCATTTGCCAGAACACCGGAATGGCGCTCATGGTGCCGACAATGGCCAGCGTGAGCATCGCCAGGGTCAGCAAGGGGCTGGTCTTGAGCACCATGGCAATGACCAGCAGCGAGGCCGACCCGAGTGCCGCCGCAATGCCGCAGTGGTAGCGTGATTCCTGGTGCTTGTCCGAATGAAATCCGTTCAGGATCATGCCCGCCGCGCCGCACAGGTAGGCGCCGGCCATGATCCAGCCGACCGCCAGCGGGCTGGTGAAGCCGACTTCCTTGACCAGGGTCGGGCCGTAAAAGGTCAGTGACGAGTTCGCCGCGATGATGCAGAAGTAGATCAGGATCATCAGCCAGATCTTCGCGTCCTTCAGCGAGGCCAGCATGCTGTGCTCGCGGTGGCCCAGGGCCTTGGCGTCGCGCTCCAGGTCGGCGTGCACCAGATCGCGTTCACGCCGCGTCAGCCAGCTGGCTTGTTCGGGCTTGTCGGTCAGGTAGAACCAGGTCACGAAACCGGCAATGACCGATGGGATGCCTTCCAGCAGAAACACCCACTGCCAGCCCTGCCAGCCGTTGACGCCGTTGAGCGAAGTCATGATGAAGCCAGCCAGCGGC
The DNA here is from genome assembly GCA_036506595.1 of Polaromonas sp. Taxonomy (GTDB): domain Bacteria; phylum Pseudomonadota; class Gammaproteobacteria; order Burkholderiales; family Burkholderiaceae_C; genus Polaromonas. The sequence continues at coordinate 5,956 of DASXRN010000438.1, forward strand.
CCGCCAATCACACCGGCCAGTGCCGAGGCCGACATGAACATGCCAAAAGCCTTGGCCCGGCGGTCATTCGGGAACCAGAACGTCAGGTAAAGGATGATGCCGGGGTAAAAGCCCGCCTCGAAGACGCCAAGCAGGAAGCGCAGGAAGTAAAACATCTCCGGCGTCTTGACGAACATCATTGCGATGCTGGTCAGGCCCCAGCCGATGGTGATGCGCATGATGGTTTTCTTCGCGCCGATTTTTTGCAGCAGCAGGTTGCTCGGCACTTCAAAGAAAAAGTAGCCGAGGAAGAAAATGCCGGCGCCCAGGCCATAGACCGCCTCGCTCCATTTCAGGTTGTCGAGCATGGTCAGCTTGACAAAACCAATGTTGACGCGGTCTATCCAGGCAAGGATCCACAGCACCATCAAAAACGGGATCAGCCGCAGGAAAATTTTCTTGTAAACATTGTCCAGCTCCGTCTTTGCGGGTGCTTGGGCAAGGGGTAGCGTGACGCTTGCTGTACTCATGCTTGTCTCCAATGTCGTTTTGGGTGAGCCACGGGCCGGTCGGGCCCTGCGGCTTTCGCTTCCGCCTTCACATTCAGGCGCGCAATTCGCGCGCCTTGCGAGGAGCCGCCAGTCTACGAACAAGCGACGCGCATCGCGCACGGGGACTGCTATAAGCAGAATTGCGGAATCCGAATACCATGTAGCCCGACGAATAAGAGAACCGACCCATGAGCAGACCCGCCGATCCCGTCGACAGCTACTTGCTGCGCGTGCTTGTGACCCTGGTGACAGAGCGCAATGTATCGCGCACCGCCATACGGCTGAACCAGTCGCAACCGGCCATCAGCATCGCGCTGAAAAAACTGCGGGAGATTTTTGGCGATCCCTTGCTGGTGCGCGAGAAGGGCGGCATGGCGCCCACCGACCGGGCGCTGGTGTTGCGCGAACACGCGCGGCGTGCGCTCGGCGAGATCGATGCGATGCGCGCCGACGCCGATCAGTTCGATCCGGCGTCAAGCACGCAGACCTTTCGCATCGGCTCGCCGGATTTCATGGCAGCGCCTTTTCTTGCCGGAACGGTCGAGCGTTTTCGGCGCGAAGCGCCCCGTGCCCGGCTCATGGTGCAGCCGCTCGGGGCCGACTTCGACTACGAGCGCGCGCTGGCGCAGGGTGACCTGGATGTGGTCATCGGCAACTGGCCCCAACCGCCGCAGCAGTTGCACCTGTCGGTGCTGCTCGAAGACGAGGTGGTCTGCCTGATGAGCAGCCACGACCGGCGGGCCGCCCGCGGCCTGACCCGCGAGCAGTACCTCGCGGCGCGCCATATCGTGCCCTTGCCGTATTCGCAGTCGCAGCGCGGCGTCGTCGAGACCCATTTCACGAGCCTGCGCGTGTCGCGCGATGCCTGCGTCGTCGTGCCGTTTTTCGAGCTGGCGCCCTACCTGCTCGTGAACACCGACCTGGTGTTCACGACTTCGCGGCATTTCGCGACCCATTTCGCGCGCACGCTGCCGCTGACCATCTCTACGCCGCCGTTTGATTTTCCGCGCATGCGCTTTTACCAGCTCTGGCACGAGCGCTCACAGCATTCGCCGCCGCACCGCTGGTTTAGAGACCTGCTGTCGCACGCCGCTCGCCGCGTGGCGCAGGCGATATTGCCGCCTGCTCCCGGCGAGGTCGAGGGTGCGAAGAACAGCTGAAGTTTTATTCGGGCACGGAACTGCGGGCGCGTTGCATGGGCGTAAGGTCGTCAGGGGAGATGGTCATGAGGTCCTGCTTGGGGAGATGTCGTCCATCGCGGAGCCCCGTCAGACCATGGCGCCAGTCAACAGCAGATAGCCCGGCAGCCAGCCGGTCAAGACGCCCGTGCCTATCGCCACGCAGGCCACCAGGCGTGACACCGGCTTTTGCAGCGCCAGCAGCAGGAAATACAGCAGCCACAGCACGCCCCAGGCGGCCCAGGACAGACCCAGCCAAACGTCCCCGGTGCTGACGGCCCCGCGCAGCGTATCGACCGCCACCGGCACGGCGGTGATGGCGACAAACAGGCTGAACCATCCCAGCCCACGGCCGTCGGCTCCGCTCAGGCGGTTGATGGCCACCCACAGATAGGTGAAAGAAAAAAGCAGGGACAGCGCGGCGGCCTTGATCGACGCGGCGTCGGCGTCCGCGCCGAAGGCGTACTTCAAGGCCACCAGCAGGGTCACTGCGCCGGTGAACAGGTTGATGACCCAAACCTCGCGATCGCCGAAGTGGCCAAGCATCCACAGCCCATTGAGAATGAGCACCGCGCCCACATAGAACAGCACCAGGCCCGGCAGCATGCTAGGTCCTCTCCAAGGGTACGCAGCCGGGCAGGGGCCGCACCGGACGCTGAAAGCCCACATGGCTTGCCCAGTCTGCTCCCGCGATAAGGTCGGCGGCAAAGAATTTCATGGGCGCATGATAGCCCAGAATTCAAAAGTGTATACACTTTTGTGGACCACATTGTCCCAGTGCAGGTCTTGGCTTTGCGCCTGCCGCAGGGCCAGTACCCTGCCCAGCAGCAGCCTACCTGTTGCCGCCGCCCGACTCGGCTTTGATGTCGTCCACCGAGCCGGTCCTGATGACCCGCAAATCAGCATCAAAAACCGCCGTAAAAATCCGCGAGGTATTGGGGTCGCCGAGATAACGCCAGTCGTAATGCGTTTCCTGTTTGAGCGAGTAAGGCGTGATCTTCATCGGCTTGCCGAGCATTTTGCGCACCGGCTCCATGCGCATGCCGGGCGCCACTTTGGCAAAGTTCTGCGGCGTCAACACCTGCCGCAGCGCGCTCATCTTGCCGTCCGCACCTAGGGTGATCATGTAATTGACCTGGCCTGCGGGCTGGCGGTTGTATTCAAAGGTTCGCGCACCGGGCTGCGCAAGCGTGTCGAGCAAGGCAGCCGGCAAGGGCAAACTGGCCATGTCGCCCGCCTCCCAGATTTTTTCAGGCTCACCGAAGCGCGCCCGCACATCGGCCTCGGTGGCGACGCCTTCCTCCAGTTCGGCAATGCGCTGGCGGTCGCAGCCCGCCAGACACAGAATCAACAACAGTGGATACAACAATGAGCGCAAGGCAGACCCCCGGTAAAATCAGTCAACTATATGTTTTAGGCAGTTTAGACCCATGTCCTTCTTTCGCCGTCCCGATTACACCTCTGACACCACCCAATTCATCGAGCAGCTCAAGGCCAACAAGCCCACACTGGAAGCCGAGCAGCGGGCCGGCCGCGCCCTGCTGTGGGACAAAACCCTGAACCTGGCCGATCAATCGGCGTACAACGAGGCGACCGTTGCGCAGCAGCCCTATGTCTATGGCACGAGCAGCCACCCCAACAGCAAATAACCAAAGACAAGAGCAAAACAAGCCTATAGCCCAATGAAAACGGGCGCAAGCAGCTATATTTTTTATAGCAAATAACCCAAGATGCTCTGACCACAACGGCTGCCCCAATGTCCCAAACACTGTCCCCGCCGACCCCACAGGAGCTGCCCGCGGGCCTTGCCCCGGACATGCCTGCGGTGATTGACCAGGTTGCGCTGGCCCGTCTCTATGGCGAGCCGCTGTTTGCGATGCCGCACGACCTCTACATCCCGCCGGATGCGCTGCAGGTGTTTCTGGAGGCGTTTGAGGGCCCGCTGGACTTGCTGCTTTACCTGATCCGCAAGCAGAACTTCAATATTCTGGACATTCCGATGGCGGCGGTCACGCGCCAGTACCTGGTCTATGTCGATGAAATCCGCGCCACCAACCTGGAGCTGGCCGCCGAGTACCTGCTGATGGCCGCCATGCTGATTGAAATCAAGTCGCGCATGCTGCTGCCGCCCAAAAAGACGGCAGAAGGCCAGGAAGCGGAAGACCCGCGTGCCGAGCTCGTGCGCCGCCTGCTCGAGTACGAGCAGATCAAGCTGGCCGCCCACAAGCTCAACGAAGTGCCGCAATTCGGCCGCGACTTCCTGCGTGCGCAGGTCTATGTCGAGCAATCGCTGCAGCCGCGCTTTCCCGATGTGCACGTGGTCGATTTGCAGGACGCCTGGCGTGACATCGTGCGCCGCGCCCGGCTGGTGCAGCACCACCACATCAGCAGGGAAGCGCTTTCGGTGCGCGAACACATGAGCATCGTGCTGCGCAAATTGCAGGGCCGCAAGTTCCTGGAGTTTGAAGACCTGTTTGACACCACGCGCGGCATGCCGGTGCTGGTGGTCACCTTCATTGCCCTGCTCGAGCTGGCCAAGGAGGGCCTGCTGGAAGTCACGCAGGCCGAGGCCTTTGCCCCGATTTACGTGCGCCTGGCCTACACACCCGCCTAACTTCAGGTCTTCATGTCCACATTGCCTACACCTACCGCGCTCAATTTTGATGTTTTGATTGTTGGCAGCGGCCTGGCCGGCCTGAGTGCTGCGCTGCTGTTCTCGCCGCAACACCGGGTGGCCATCCTCACCAAGCGCGCCGTGCGCGAAGGCTCCAGCGGCTGGGCCCAAGGCGGCATTGCCGCCGTCTGGGACAAGGACGACAGCTTTGCCGCCCATGTGGACGACACACTGGTGGCCGGCGCCGGCCTGTGCGACCTCAAAGCCACCCAGTTCGTGGTGGAGCAGGCACCCCAGGCCATTGCCTGGCTGCAAAAACTGGGCGTGCCGTTTTCAGAAGAAGATGGCCAACTGCACCTCACCCGCGAAGGCGGCCACAGCGCGCGGCGCATCGTGCATGTGACCGATGCCACCGGCGCGGCCGTGCAGCGCACGCTGATCGAGCAGGTGCGCCAGTCGCCCAACATCACGCTGTTTGAACACCACACGCTGGTGGACCTGATTACCACCGCCAAGCTGCCCGCCGCCCAGCGCGGCGCGGATGGCAGCAACCGCTGCGTGGGCCTGTACGCGCTGGATGACGAAACCGATGAAGTGCTCACCTTCCAGGCACCCCACACCATTCTGGCCACGGGCGGTGCGGGCAAGGTGTACCTTTACACGACCAACCCCGACACCGCCACCGGCGACGGCATTGCCGCCGCCTGGCGCGCCGGCTGCAGCGTGCAAAACATGGAGTTCATCCAGTTCCACCCCACCTGCCTGTACCACCCGCACGCCAAGTCCTTCCTGATCAGCGAAGCCGTGCGCGGCGAAGGCGGCCGTCTGCTGCTGCCCGATGGCACCCGCTTCATGCCCCAGCACGACGCTAGAGCCGAGCTGGCCCCGCGCGACGTGGTGGCCCGCGCCATCGACTTTGAGATGAAAAAAGGCGGCTTTGACTGCGTCTACCTCGACATCTCGCACCAGCCGCTGGCGTTTATTCAGGAGCACTTTCCCAATATCTATGCGCGCTGCCTGGAGCTGGGCATAGACATGTCCAGGCAGCCGATTCCCGTGGTGCCGGCCGCGCACTACACCTGCGGCGGTGTGGTCACCGACCTGTCTGCCCGCACCCATGTGGCCGGCCTGTACGCCGTGGGCGAAACCGCCTGCACCGGCCTGCATGGCGCCAACCGCTTGGCCAGCAATTCGCTGGTCGAATGCATGGTATTTGCGCGAGCAGCTACGCATTTGATAGCAAATGAGCTGGCCACCAACGGCGCTACACCGGCCCAAACCCTGCCCGCCTGGGACGACAGCCGCGTCACCGATGCCGACGAGTCGGTGGTGATCTCGCACAACTGGGACGAGCTGCGCCGCTTCATGTGGGACTACGTGGGCATTGTGCGCACCAACAAGCGGCTGGATCGCGCGGCGCACCGCATTGCGCTGCTGCAGGGTGAAATCCAGGAGTTTTACGCCCACTTTCATGTCACGCGCGACTTGCTGGAGCTGCGCAACCTGGTGCAGGTGGCCGACCTCATCGTGCGCTCGGCCCAGGCCCGGCATGAAAGCCGCGGCCTGCATTTCAGCCGGGACTACCCGGAGATGGCCGCAACGGCCGCGCCGACCCTCCTCGTTCCGCCCGCCGCCTGAACGGCGGCCCTCTCCCCCTTCCCCAAGGACCGACATGCCCCATCTGATCGTTGAATACTCGCGCAACCTTGCCGGTTTTCCCGAGGCACAGGCCCTCGCGGACCTGAACCAGGCCGTGACCAGCAGCCCCGAAGTCCTCGACGAGCTAGACCTCAAGACCCGTATCGTTGCGGTGGACAGCTATGCCATCGGCACCGCCACCGGCCCCCGCGCATTCGTGCATGCACAGTTGCGCCTGCTGTCGGGTCGCACGCCCGAGGCCAAGCGCGCCCTGTCGGACCGCGTGGCCGGGGTGTTGCGCCGCCTCACACCGCAACCAGCGGGCACCCTGGTACAGCTCAGCGTGGAAATCGTGGACATGGACCGTGGGTCCTACACCAAGGAGCGGCTGGCCACTGGCGGCTGATCCGAATTTCTGGCATGTTCAGGCTCTAGCGCATGCCCACTGAACATCGCACGCTATCTTTTATATAGCACCATGCACTGTGCAAGGGTAAAGGCCGGGTGATGGCCCGGCCGCAGCCGGTGACCCTGCCGTCACTAGCGAAAAGGTAGCATCAGGGCAGAGCTGATAAGCGCTACAGCCTGGAAGCCCCAAATCCATCAGGCAGCTCCACCTGCGCCTCCACCCACCCCCGCAGGCTGTTCACAAACGCCCAGCCCTGCACCCGCGGCAGGTCTTCCAGCCGCACCACCGCCTGCACCACGCGCCCTTCGCGCAGCGCCATGGCGCGCCCAACGCCCGGCAACAGGCCACAGTGCAGCGGCGGCGTCACCCAACGCCCGTCGAGCAGCAGCGCCACATTGCCTCGCGTGCACTCGGTGATCTCACCCTCGGCATTCCACAACACGGTGTCAAACACGCCGGGGGCCACGGGTGCGAACGCATCGTAGTGGGCACGGCGCGTGGTCTTGCAGCGCACGAACTCGCCGTGCGCGTCGTCCAACGCGCGCCCGGCCAGTTGCAGCCGCACGCGCTGCGGCGACACCTCCATGGCAAACGCCTCGGCCCGCGCCTGCCCCTGGGCATTGAGCAACAGGCGCGCACGCCACAAGCCCTGCGGATGGGCCTGCTCCAGCTGGCGCAAGCGTTGTTGCACCTGCGCTGCGTCCCACGGGTAGCCAAAATGCGCTGCGGCCGCCGCCATGCGCTCCAGATGAGCGGGCGCATGGCGCAGGTGGCCGCCCTCCAGCGCCAGGGTTTCCAGCACTTCAAAAGGCTGGCTGGCGCGCTCCACAAAGGCGCGCTTGTGCTGCCACTCCTGCCACTCGCCATCAGCCGTAGCGTCAGCCGTGATGCCACTGCCAATGCCGCAGCGCAGCGCATCGCCCTGCAGGGTCACGGTGCGGATCGGCACGTTGAACGTGGCCGCTACACCTGGCTTACCCCGTTCGCCCGGCCGCACCACCCCCAGAGCGCCGCAGTACACGCCGCGCGCCCCGGGCTCCAGCGCGCGAATCATTTGCATGGCGCGCACCTTAGGCGCCCCGGTCACCGAACCGCAGGGGAACAAGGCCGCGAACACATCGGCCAGTGAACAGCCCGCACGTGTTCGCGCCTCCACATCCGAAGTCATCTGCCACACGGTGGGCAGTGCCTCGGTATGAAACAGGCGCGGCACCTGCACGCTGAAAGGCTCGGCAATACGCGACACATCGTTGCGCAGCAGGTCCACGATCATGACGTTTTCCGCGCGTTCCTTGGCCGATGTGCGCAAGGCCTCGGCCCGTGCGGCATCTTCGTCGGGTGTCGCGCCACGCGCGGCCGTGCCCTTCATGGGCCGCGTCAGGATGCGGCCTGCGCGCCAGTCGAAAAACAGCTCGGGCGACACCGAGAGCACCTGCTCGTCGCCCGTGTCCAGAAAAGCCGCATAGCCGCCGGGCTGGGCGCGCTGCAGCGCGACAAACAGCGCCAGCGCCGCGTCGTCAGTACCGACCTCGCCTGGCAGCCCGCCGGATAACAAGCCGGCCATTCTTGCGGTGAAATTGACCTGGTACAGCTCACCCCCGGCAATGGCGCGCTGGATCTCGTTCAACGCCGCATCGAAAGCCGGACGGGACAGCATTTCCTGCCATTGCAGCTGGACGGCGGCATGATTTTCTTCCTCAGGCCAGGGCAGTGCTTCGTCGTACACCGCGAACCAGGCCAGCGGCCCCTCGGCCGCGTGCACGGCCAGCGCGGTATCAAAGGCCGGTGCCGCCTCGTAACGCAGGTAGCCAACGCACCAGAAGCCTTGCGCTGCCGCAGCCTGTACCGCCTCCAGCACCGGACGCACCTGCGCCAATTGGTGCGCCACCAGCGTCTGACGGGGTGCGCCGAAGGCGCAGCGCAAACGCGGCCCTGCGGGATTGTCCGGGTCGCCGAAGTCGATGCGTGCCGAGAGAGGCCGCATCAGGCCGCGCCGATGTGCGGCACCAGCGCGCCCGCAGGCTGGCCCGCCTTCAAGGCGGCCGTAAACGCCAGCATCCGGTCGATCGGCAAGCGGGCGCGCAGGCCCAGGGCGGGGTCAACCAGCACTTCATTGACGCCGGTTTCCAGCACATGGGCCAGGCCCGCCAGGCTGTTCATCGCCATCCAGGGGCAGTGGGCGCAGCTCTTGCAGGTCGCGCTGTTGCCGGCCGTCGGCGCTTCGATGAAGATCTTGCCGGGGTTCAGCGTGCGCAGCTTGTGCATCATGCCGCTGTCGGTGGCCACAATGAACTCCGGGGCGTCCAGCTCGTGCGCGGCCTTGAGGATGGCCGAGGTCGAGCCCACGGCGTCGGCCAGCGCCACCACGTCGGCCGGTGACTCGGGATGCACCAGTACCTTGGCTTTCGGGTGCTCCTTCTTCAGCGCCTCCAGCTCAAAGGCCTTGAATTCGTCGTGCACGATGCACGAGCCGTTCCAGAACACCATGTCGGCACCGGTTTCGCGCTGGATGTAGCCGCCCAGATGCTTGTCGGGCGCCCATAGTATCTTGTGACCCTTTTCCTTCAGCGCGCGCACGATGTCGAGCGCGCAACTCGATGTCACTAACCAATCGGATCTCGCCTTCACGGCCGCGCTGGTGTTGGCATAGACCACGACCGTGCGGTCCGGATGGGCGTCGCAAAACTTGCTGAACTCGTCGATCGGGCAGCCCAGGTCCAGCGAGCAGGTCGCGTCCAGGTCGGGCATCAGCACGCGCTTTTCGGGCGAAACAATCTTGGCGGTTTCACCCATGAAGCGCACGCCCGAGACCACCAGCGTCTGCGCCGCATGATCGCGGCCAAAGCGCGCCATCTCCAGCGAGTCGCTGACAATGCCGCCAGTTTCCTCGGCCAGGTCCTGCAGGTCCGGGTGCACGTAGTAGTGCGAGACCATGACCGCGTTGCGCTCTTTGAGCAGGCGGCGGATCTTGGCTTTGAGTGCGGTACGCTCGTCGGGCGCCGGTTCCTGCGGCACACGGGCCCAGGCGTGGCGCGTGGTGCAGCTCGGCTGCTCGTACTCAACATCAATCACCGAATTCATCAGAGTTCCTCAAAGCGCATGGAAAAGTCGGTGGCCTTCACATCTTTGGTCAGCGCGCCTATGGAGATGCGGTCCACCCCCGTTTCCGCCAAGGCGCGCACGCTGTCCAGCGTAACGCCTCCCGAGATCTCAAGTATCGCGCGACCTGCGTTCATGTGCACAGCCTCACGCAGTGTGGGGAGATCCATGTTGTCGAGCAGCACCATCCTGGCACCCGCGTTCAAGGCTTCTTCAAGCTGGGTCAGGGTTTCCACCTCGATTTCCACAAACGTGGCTTGGACCGCCACGCGGGCCGCCGCCTGCAGCACCGATGTGACACCGCCTGCGGCCGCGATGTGGTTTTCCTTGATCAGCACCGCGTCGTACAGGCCAATCCGGTGGTTGGTGCCGCCGCCGGTACGCACTGCGTACTTTTGGGCAAGCCGCAGGCCCGGCAGCGTTTTGCGCGTGTCCACAATCTGCGCACGCGTGCCCTTGACGGCCTCTACATAGCTTGCCGTCTTGGTCGCGACGGCGCTCAGCAGCTGCAGAAAATTAAGCGCCGTGCGCTCGGCCGTCAGCAGGGCCTGCGCCCGCCCCTGCAGCTCCAGCACCACCTGGTTGGCCGCGCAGCGCTCACCGTCTTGCACACGCCAGCTCAGCCGGGCATCGGGATCAAGTTGCAACACCGCCGCCTGCACCCAGGCCTGGCCGCAAATCACGGCGCTTTCGCGCGCCAGCACCTGCGCCCGGCTTCTGCGGCCCGGATCAATCAGGCCCGCCGTCAAGTCGCCGGCCCCCACATCTTCGGCCAAGGCGCGCGCCACATCGGCCTCGGCCAGCCTGGCCAGCGTTTCCGCAGAGAAATCAACTGAATTTTTCATATAACTAAATTGAATAAGGTCTCACCTAAACTAGCGACTCAACAGGCTAATTGTTACTGATTTCAGGGCAGCCCGTGCCCCATTGTCCCGCCTGTTTTTCGCCACCCCCTTTTTCTGCAGATCACCAGGCCCCCTCATGTTCCGTACCCTGCTCAAATCCAAAATCCACCGCGCCGCCGTCACCCATTGCGAACTCAATTACGAAGGCTCGTGCGCCATCGACGAAGACCTGCTGGACGCCGCCAATCTGGGCGAAAACGAGCAGGTTCACATCTGGAACATCAACAACGGCGAACGCTTCATCACCTACGCCATCCGCGCCGAACGCGGCAGCCGCATCATCTCGGTCAACGGCTCGGCGGCACGCCGTGCGGCAGTGGGTGACCTGGTCATCATTGCGGCCTTTGCGCAGGTTGAAGAAAAGGAAGTGGCGGGTTTTGCGCCCAAGCTGGTGTTCGTCAACCCCGACAACCGCATCAAGGAAGAGCGCTCGACGATTCCGGTGCAGATGGCCTGATCGCCTGATATCACCCGCCGCCTGGCCCCGGCGCGCACAGGCAAAAGCGCCACGCTGAGCATTCCCGCCCTTTTTAATGGGAGCCCCATGGACAACCCCTCGATGATCCAGCGCAGCCTGCAGCATGTGTGGCACCCCTGCACACAGATGAAGCTGCACGAATCGCAACCCCTGGTGCCCATCTCCAAAGCCGAAGGCGTGTGGCTTTATGACTTTGAGGGCCGCCGCTACCTCGACGGCATCAGCTCCTGGTGGGTCAACCTGTTTGGCCACGGCCATCCGCACATCAAGGCTGCGCTGGTGGCGCAACTGGACCAGCTCGACCACGTGATGCTGGCCGGTTTTACCCATGAACCCGTCGTCAAGTTGTCTGAAAAGCTGGGGCAACTGACCGGGCTGGGCCACGCCTTTTATGGCAGCGATGGCGCGTCGGCCACCGAGATCGCGCTGAAGATGAGCGCGCACTACTGGCGCAACACGGGCCGCCCCGAAAAATGCCGCTTTGTCGGCCTGGCCGGTGGCTACCACGGTGAAACCGTGGGCGCATTGGCCGTGACCGACATCGCCCTCTTCCGCGAAGCCTACGCACCGCTGGTGCGGCTGGCGGCCACCGTGCCCAGCCCCGATGCGCGTGCCGCCCGGCCGGGTGAAAGCGCGGCAGATGTGGCCAGGCGCGCCGCCAGCGCCTTGGCGGCCTGGCTGCAACAGCATCACGCCAGCACCGCGGCCCTCATCGTCGAGCCGCTGGTGCAGTGTGCCGCCGGCATGGCCATGCACGATGCCAGCTACCTGCAGCAGGTGCGTGCACTGTGCGACCGTTACGAGGTGCATCTGGTGGTGGACGAAATTGCCACCGGCTTTGGCCGCACCGGCACCCTGTTTGCCCACCAGCAGGCCGGTATCCGGCCCGACTTTATTTGCCTTTCCAAAGGCCTGACCGGCGGCACCCTGCCGCTGTCTGCGGTGCTGAGCACTGACACGGTGTACCAGGCCTTTTACGACGACGATGTGGCCCGCGGCTTTTTGCATTCGCATTCCTACACCGGCAACCCGCTGGCCTGCCGCGCCGCGCTGGCCACGCTGGAGCTGTTTGAGCAGCACGATGTGCTGACCCACAACGTCACGCTGGCCCACACCATCACCCAGGCCTTCGCGCCATTGACCGCCCACGCGCGCATCAAAAACGCCCGGCAGCTCGGCATGATCTGGGCCTGGGATGTGGACACCACATCGCCTTATTTTTCACGCCGCTACCACCAGCATGCCCTGGCGCAAGGCGTGCTGCTGCGGCCGATTGGCAATACGATTTATGCCATGCCACCCTATGTGATGGACAAAGACACCGCCGGCCACCTGGCACGTGGTGCGCTGGCCGCGCTGGAGGCTACGCTGGCTGAAGAAAATACGCATGGCTGAGCCGAAAAAACTTTCGCTCTTTGTCACGGGCACCGACACCGGCGTCGGCAAAACGCTGGTGAGCACTGCGCTGCTGCATGCGCTCGCCCGGCACTACCCGCGTGTGGTGGGCATGAAGCCCGTGGCAGCAGGCACCGCTTTGATTCAGGGAACCGAAGCCAACGAGGATGTGCTGGCCCTGCGCGCCGCATCCAGCTGCCGCGTACCCCCCGAACTGGACAACCCCGTGCTGCTGCCCGACGCGGTATCGCCCCACATTGCCGCTACGCGCGCCGGCGTTCGCATAGCCATCGCCCATATCGTGGCCTGCCACCGCCAGTTGCTGCAGTTGGCCGATGTCGTGGTGGTGGAAGGCGCCGGCGGCTTCATGGTGCCGCTGTCTGATACGGAAACCGGCGCCGATCTGGCGCAGGCCCTGGCTTTGCCCGTGGTGCTGGTGGTAGGCTTGCGCCTGGGCTGCCTCAACCACGCACTGCTGACGGCCGCCGCCATTCGCGCGCGCGGCCTCACGCTGGCGGGCTGGGTGGCTAACCATATAGACCCCAGCATGCTGGCGCAGGGCGACAACATTGCCTTTTTGCAGCAGCAGCTGGCCGCACCGCTGCTGGCCAGCATTGCGCACCAGCCGCAGCCCGACCCTCAAACCCTGAACCTGGAACTCCCCCTGGCATGGCAATCAACACCCTATTGACGAACTCCTGGCTGGCTGAGTTTCCGGCGCGCATTGCCGAGCTGGACCGCACACACCTGCGCCGCCGGCGCCGCGTTGTGGTGCCCGAAGAGGGCGCCCACCTGCAGGTTGACGGGCAGCGCATGCTCGCGTTTTGCAGCAACGACTACCTGGGCCTGGCCAGCCACCCCGCGCTGGTGCAAGCCGCCTGCGATGGTGCCCGCGCTTTCGGCGTGGGGGCGGCGGCCTCGCCGCTGGTGAGCGGCCACAGCGCCGCCAACGAAGCGCTGGAAGCCGCCCTCGCCCGCTTTGTCGGCCAGCCGCGCGCCTTGTACTTTTACGCCGGCTACGCCACCAACATCGGCATCGTGCCCGCGCTGGTGGGCAAGGGTGATGCGATTTTTTCAGACGCGCTCAATCACGCCTGCCTGATTGACGGCGCGCGGCTTTCCAGCGCACAGATTCACCGCTACGCGCATGCCGACCTGGCGGCGCTGGAGCGGGAACTCATCAACAGCCCGGCGCGGCGCAAGCTCATCATCAGCGACGCCGTGTTCAGCATGGATGGCGATGTGGCCGATGTGCCTGCGCTGCTGGCGCTGTGTGAACGCCATGACGCCCTGCTGCTGCTCGACGACGCGCACGGTTTTGGCGTGCTGGGCCCGCAAGGGCGGGGTTGCCTGGCCCACTTCGGCCTGACGGGCGAAAATGCCTCGCCGCGCGTGCTCTACATGGCCACGCTGGGCAAGGCCGCGGGCGTGGCCGGGGCGTTTGTGGCGGGCAGCGAGGCGCTGGTTGAATGGCTGCTGCAAAAAACCCGCAGTTACATTTTTGCCACCGCCGCACCCGCCTTGCTGGCCACCGCCTTGCAAACCAGCCTGCAGCTGATTGAACAGGACGAGTGGCGGCGCGAGCACCTGCAGCGCCTTATTGTCCGCTTGCGTCAAGGCTTGACCCAAGGCCTGCAAGGCAGTTCATGGCGGCTCGGTGAGTCACCCACCGCCATTCAACCGGTGGTGATTGGCCCCAACGACGAGGCACTGGCCGTGATGGAAGGCCTGCGCACGCGCGGCCTGTGGGTGCCCGCCATTCGCCCGCCCACCGTGGCCGAGGGCACGGCGCGTTTGCGCATTGCCCTGTCGGCCGCGCACACCGAGGCCGATATTGACCGCCTGGTGCTGGCCCTGACAGAGTTGGCCAGGCCTGGCGTCACGTGAGAAATCCGGCGGGTGTCAGGGCTGGGTAAAATTAGCGGCGAAAGATGGCGCCCCCCAGTCGCCCTGCACAGCGCGTTTGCTCATGCACACCGAACAAACAGACACGCTGCATCACATTCATGACAGTGCTTCAGTGAACACTTTCAGCACTTTCAATCATTCAGGAGCCCCCCGTTCATGTCCTCTGTCTTGACCCAACCCCTCGCCTTCCACCCGCCCCGCCCCGCCGCCCAGCCACGGGAACACGGCCGCTGGAGCGTTGATGCGATTGAAGCGCTGTTCAACCTGCCTTTTCCTGAGCTGATGCACCAGGCACAAACGGTTCACCGCGAAAACTTTAACCCCACCCACGTTGAATTTGCCACGCTGCTGTCTGTCAAAACCGGCGGCTGCGCCGAAGACTGCGGCTACTGCCCCCAGGCCGCCCGCTATGACACCGGCGTGGAAGCGAGCAAACTGATGGAACCCGCCGAAGTGCTGGCCGCCGCCCAGCGCGCCCAGGCCGCCGGCGCCACGCGTTTTTGCATGGGCGCGGCCTGGCGCTCGCCCAAAGACCGCGACATTGAAAAAGTCGCCGAGCTGGTGCGCACCGTCAAGGCGCTGGGCCTGGAAACCTGCGCCACGCTGGGCATGCTGGAAGACGGCCATGCCCAAACCCTGCAAAGCGCCGGCCTCGACTACTACAACCACAACCTCGACAGCGCGCCCGATTTTTACGGCGACATCATCACCACGCGCGACTACCAGGACCGGCTGGACACGCTGGCCCGCGTGCGCAGCGCCGGCGTCAAGGTCTGCTGCGGCGGCATTGTCGGCATGGGCGAAACGCGGCGCCAGCGCGCCGGCCTGGTGGCCGAACTGGCCAACCTCACGCCCTATCCCGAGTCGGTGCCCATCAACAACCTGGTCAAGGTTGAAGGCACGCCGCTGGCGAATCAGGCCGACTTGGACCCGTTTGAATTTGTGCGCACCATTGCCGTGGCCCGCATCACGATGCCGACGGCTAGGGTGCGCCTGTCGGCCGGCCGCCAGCAAATGGGTGACGGCGTGCAGGCCCTGTGCTTTCTGGCCGGTGCCAACTCAATTTTTTACGGCGACAAGCTGCTGACCACCGGCAACCCCGACACCGACGCCGACGTGAAACTGCTGGAGCGTCTGGGCATGAGCCGTTCGGCCCCCGAGGCGCGTTGAAGCTGTTGGTCAGCGTGCTCTAAACAAGCGACCCAAAGCCATCCACAAGCTGGTTAGACTCTCGCTAAATTCAGGAGCCGCACCATGACAAGCACTGCCACACCCTCAGCGACCCCCTACGGCACGCTGCCGCCGTCATCGACGCCCTCGGCGCGCAAACCGCTGAGCCTGCCGCGCCTGCGCGAAATGCACACGCAGGGCGAAAAAATCACCATGCTCACCGCCTACGACGCCACTTTTGCCGCCGTGGCCGATGCCGCCGGGGTCGAATGCATTCTGGTCGGCGACTCGCTGGGCATGGTCTGCCAGGGCCTCAGCAGCACCGTCGGCGTCAGCCTGGAGACCATGCGGCACCACACCGAGTGCGTGGCCAACGGCCTGCGCCGCTCGCAAGCCACCGCCTGGCTGATTGGCGACCTGCCCTTTGGCAGCTATCACGAGTCGAAAGAGCAGGCCCTGCGCAGCGCCGTGGTGCTGATGCAGGCCGGCGCCCACATGGTCAAGCTCGAAGGCGGCGGCTGGACCACCGAGACCGTGCGTTTTCTGGTCGAGCGCGGCATTCCGGTCTGCGCCCACCTGGGTCTGACACCGCAAACCGTGCACGCGCTGGGCGGTTACCGGGTGCAGGGCAAAACCGACGAAGCTGCCGCCACCCTCAAGCGCGAAGCCCATGAGCTGCAGGACGCCGGTGCCGCCATGCTGGTGCTGGAAATGGTGCCCGCGGCCTTGTCCGCCACGCTCACCCAGACCCTGACGCACTGCCCCACCATAGGCATAGGCGCGGGCAACGGCACGTCGGGCCAGGTGCTGGTGCTGCACGACATGCTGGGCATGAACCTGGGCAAGATGCCGAAATTTGTGCGCAACTTCATGGAGGGCGCCCACAGCGTGCGCGGCGCCATGGAGGCCTATGTCCACGCCGTCAAAGACGGGAGTTTTCCGGTCAACGCCACCCACGCGTGGTAATTCAGATTCAGATCTAGTTCAAAACAAGCAGCCGAGGAGACCTCATGCACATCGTTCACACCATCGCCGAACTGCGCGAGAAACTCAGCGGCTTCAAGCGCCCGGCCTTTGTGCCCACCATGGGCAATTTGCACGACGGCCATATCGCCCTGGTCAAGCAGGCCAAGCCGCTGGGCGACGTGACGGTGTCCAGCATTTTTGTGAACCGCCTGCAGTTCGCCCCGCACGAAGACTTTGACAGCTATCCGCGCACCTTGGACGCCGACGCCCAGCGCCTGGAAGCCGCCGGCTGCAACGTGCTGTTTGCGCCGCGCGAAAAAGAGCTCTATCCTGAGCCGCAAACCTACAAGGTCCACCCCGCCACCGACTTGAGCGACATCCTCGAAGGGCATTTCCGCCCCGGTTTTTTCATTGGCGTCAGCACCGTGGTGCTCAAGCTTTTTTCCTGCGTCTATGCCGGCATGCCCTCGGGCGTGGCCGCCTTCGGCAAAAAAGACTACCAGCAGGTGCTGGTCGTGCGCCGCATGGTGCAGCAGTTTGCCCTGCCGATCGAGATTCTGGCCGGTGAAACCCAGCGCGCCGACGACGGGCTGGCGCTGTCCTCGCGCAACGGCTACCTGAGCCCGGCCGAGCGCCTGGAGGCCGCGCAGCTCTCCAAGGCCCTCAAAGCCCTGGGCGACGCCGCCCGCACCGCCAGCGTGGCCGACCTGCCGGCCCTGGAAGCACAAGCCATGCAGGCACTGGCCCGCCGTGGCTGGAAGCCCGACTACCTGACCGTGCGCCGCCGCACCGACCTGCAGCCACCACAAGGCACTGCCCCAACGACCGAGCCGCTGGTGGTGCTGGGCGCGGCCCGGCTGGGCACGACACGGCTGATCGACAACCTGGAAATCTGAGCGGGCCGGAGCCGGTTTCTATCAGCTTGGCCTCGCGGCAGATAAACGCTATTCGTTAGGCATCCCCATGATCCAAGTTGTGCTCGGTTCCGAAAGCGACGATGAGCTGTTCGAGCGACTCAACGCAGAAGTCTGCGCGCTTGGTGGAACCATTGCCGACACTGAGTGGGTTCTCGGTGGCTGCCAAGAGGTCACGATCTATAAGATCCGCTTGCCAAGCGGAGAACTGGAGGCGGTCGCTGAAACGTACGTCGGACTGTTCTTGCGTGGCGAGGTCGCGCAAGTCACGGCTCTGGCGCAGCGGGTCATGCCTAACAAGTCATTGCAGTCGGCCGCCTACGGCGGTGGCTGAATTCCAACGTTGGGCGCTCAAGTGAACGATGCCACGCTCTTTCTTGCTGCGTTGGTTTGCATCGCGCTACTCAACGCAGTCGTGTCCGTCGCGGTTGCTCGCAGCGGCTACTACAGCGGTGGCCAGGTAGCGGCGCAAGTGGTCATCGTCTGGCTCATTCCCGTTTTGGGAGCCGTCGTCGTCGGCGTCTTTCTCTGGTCTCAACGCGCCGCCACGGCAAGCACTTCCGGCGCCGATCCAGAGAACTGGCAAAACGCAGAGGACTCGCCGCACACGGAGCAGCATGGGCCCTAACCATTCCTATATGGACTTATAGGGATGCCCCCAGGTTAGCAAGAAACTGACCGATAGTTTGGCTGTTGGGGATGTGCCTGCTGCTTGCAAGTGACCTCGTCCTAGCACCCGCTCTTGTCAGGCTCCTAGGCCGGCGGCGCGCCAGCGTCTGCAGGTTGCTCCGGTGGCGGCTCTGCAGGCTGCCCAAGCCTGCCGGCGAGCCATTGGGAGCCCTTCCAGGCCAGCAGGGCCGAGCCCGCGCCCAGCAGCCCATATCGCAGCAAGCGCAGCAAAGGCCGGCGCGCGCCTGACAGTGCCAGCGTCAGCAGCGAGCTGACCAGGGGGGCGCGCTTGAGCAGCCCCAGGACCAGCG
>DASXRN010000439.1:0-5515 GCA_036506595.1 Polaromonas sp.
GTCGTGTTGTGCCCGCGCCGCGCACGGCGAACCCACAATGCCGTTCCAGTATCAGCATCGCCAGCCGCGCCCACCATTGGGGCTAACCACTAGGACGCGCGCCGGGCTGGAACTGAGAGCAAAATAGGGCTCTACCCCTTATAGAACCTGTGTAGCAAGCTATTAAAATAATAGCAAACTAAGCGCCGACCTCCGCCTCAAGGTCGCTCCCCAAGTCACCCGCAATCAGCCTGAACTGCTCCAGCGCCGCTTCCAGATCGTCGACGATTTCCTGGGCGATCACGTCGGGCGGCGGCAGGTTGTCGCTGTCGGCCAGGCTGTCGTCTTTGAGCCAGAAAATGTCCAGGCTGGCCTTGTCGCGGGCGATCAACTCGGCGTAGTCGTAGACACGCCAGCGGCCTTCCGGGTTCTCGGCTGACCAGGTGGCCCCTCTAGCATGCCGGTTGGCCGGGTTGTAGAGCTTGACGAACTCGTCCAGATGTTCGCGCCTGAGCGGGTTGGTCTTGAGCGTGAAGTGCTGGTTGGTGCGCAGGTCGTAAATCCACAGCTTCTGGGTCCATGGCGTCTCGCTGGCGGGCTTGCGCTCAAAAAACAGCACATTGGCCTTGACGCCTTGCGCGTAAAACAGGCCGGTGGGCAGCCGCAGCAGCGTGTGCACATCGCACTCGTGCAGCAGCTTTTTGCGGATGGTTTCGCCCGCGCCGCCTTCAAACAGCACGTTATCGGGCAGCACCACCGCCGCGCGACCATGCTGCTTGAGCAGCGTCTTGATGTGCTGCACAAAGTTGAGCTGCTTGTTGGACGTGGTGGCCCAAAAGTCGTCACGCTCAATCACGTCTTTTTCGGTCGTCACCTTGCCTTCCGCCCCGGTGATCATGGTGCTGCTCTTCTTGCCAAACGGCGGGTTCGCCAGCACCACGTCAAAACGCTCGCCGGGGTCGGCGGCCAGCGCGTCAGCCACCACGATGGGCACCGATTTGTCGGAGCCAATGCCGTGCAGCATCATGTTCATGGCGGCCAGGCGCGCCGTGCTTTGCACCAGCTCCCAGCCGCGCAGGGCGGATTCTTTCAGGTGTTTCTTCTGCTCGCGCGTGAGGTTGGGGTTGTGGTCGGCCACATGGTTGTGCGCGGCAAACAAAAAACCGCCGGTGCCACAGGCCGGGTCGCATACCGTCTCACCGGGCTTGGGCGCGATGCAGTCCACCATGGCCTGAATCAGCGGGCGCGGCGTGAAGTACTGGCCCGCGCCGCTCTTGGTGTCTTGCGCGTTCTTCTCCAGCAGACCTTCGTAGGCGTCACCCTTCACGTCGGCGCCCATGGCCGACCAGTTTTCACAATCGATCAGGTCTACCACCAGGCGGCGCAGCTTGGCCGGGTCCTGAAACTTGTTTTGCGCCTTGCCAAAAATCAGGCCAATCGTGCCCTTTTCGGCACCCAGCTTTTCCAGCGTGTGGCGGTAGTGGTCAAACAGCTCGTCACCGTCGCGCGCCAGCAGCGAAGGCCAGTCGTAGCCCTTGGCAATCGGGCTGGGCTGGCTCCACGGCGGCTGGCTGCGCTCGTCGGCCATCTTGAGGAATAGAAGGTACGTGAGCTGCTCGACATAGTCGCCGTAGCTCATGCCGTCGTCGCGGAGCACGTTGCAGTAATTCCAGAGTTTCTGGACGATGGTGGCTGAGTTCATTTTTTTGTCTTAAAGGGTGTCGGTGAGTCCCTCGCAGACTGCGTCAATCAGTCTGCGGGCTTTTTCAAGGTCAAGACCCGATTGCTTGGCGAGCAACAAGGGGCCGTGGGTATCAGTTTGAGGTATCAATATGCCCAACAAGCGTTCGAGGGCGGGCTTGTCCAGCAGCAGTGCGATGTCGCGGCCCAGCAGGCGAGCGCCGGTGGCTTCGTGATCGTAATCTTCCGCCATGAACAGATCGCCATGGTCGCGCGCTGCGCGGTCAATATTGTCGCAATCCATATAGCTTCGCAGATACAGCAGCAGGTCATCGGCGTCTCGCCCGGGGTGGCTATGTTTGCGGTCTTGCCAGGCGGTCACCTTGAGCAGGGCAAGCGCGGGAATTGACGCAACACGCGCCGTCACCGTCTGGGGCAGCCGCACAGATACGGTCGCCTTGAACGCCTCGCGCGCGCCAAAACAATCGAACACCGTGCTTTGATCTGGCGGCCAGGCTATGGTGCGATCGGCACGCTCGATGCCTCCAAAAGGCACGATATCCAGGGGCAAACCACTTTGGTGACGCAGCCTGTGTGTGGCAGGGCCGGGGCGCTCCGAGAAATCACCGCTGTCTATCAGCGCTGCGCGCAGCGTGGCAAAGGACTCCCAGTCCGGCACCATCACCGCAAAATCCACGTCTTTGGTCTGGCGTCCGGGCTCGATGTTATGAACATGGCGCAGCATCACGTCGCGTGCCGCTGCGCCCATCAAAAAGAAATCGACGTCCATAGGCTGAGCCACTCTTTGCAAAGAGCCCACCACCTGCGCCAACGGCACCAGGTCAGCCTTCTGTGAGAGGTCGAGCGACATAGGCGTCATAAATCATTTTGGCTGTCTCAATGCAGCGGGCATCTCCCGTCGCCAGCAAGTCGGCATACACCAGCAGCGGCGGCACGAGGTTGGTGTGCTGAGGGTCACCGGGGAAATTCCAGAAGCGCTTGCGCACTTCCACCACTGCCGTGTGGCCGGGCGCAGGCTCTTTCATGAACTTTTGGCGAGCGGCCAGCAGGCCAGGCACCTTGTCGGCGTAGAGAGTCAATACTCCGGGGCGCAGGTAATCGGTCAGCACCGCGGCAGCGGGCTCGCCCCCCCACAAGGCACCATGTTCGGCGAGCGGCCAATCTTTCCAGCCTTCCAGCGTGGGCACATAGTAGCGGCCGAGCAATGTACGGGGCCGCAATACGCGTGCATAGGTGGTGGCCCACTCGTCAAGCAGACGTTCAAGCTCGAAGAGCCGGCGCGTGCCGCGTTTGCCCTTCAAGTCACGCACATAGCCCAGTTGCTGCAGGTCCGGGATCACCCAGCCGACGGTGCCGTGCGCCACACCAGCCATTTCAGCCAGTTCCCGGTAGGGGCGATTGACGGCCTGGGGGTTGCATAACAAGGTGAACAGCACCTGCAGCCCGGTGGGCTGGAAGGCGCGGCCAGCGGTTTGCGTGGCGGGCTTGGCGGCAGGTTTTTGGCCCTTGACCCAAATGAGGAGGGGTGGCTGCTCAAAGTAGGCATTGCCCGCCGTGTCCAAAAAAGCGATATGCCGCGCCTTCAGCTCATCCGCCAGCGCAGGCGTGACGTAGTCCGTGACCAGCATCGCCTGCTGCCCCAGGCGCTCCAGCTGCTGCAGCGCGGCGCCCAGCGTGGCGGGATGTAGCGTACGGCGCACTGCAACGGCGTAAAGCACTTCCTGCCCGCCGTGTGTGAGTCGCACCAATGCGTCCGCGCGGGCTCGGCCAAGTTGAGGGTCCCGCTGCACAATTTCCACGACGACACCCAGCCCCCGCGCCGCTTCGACTGCGGCGTCCAGCAGCACATGCTCAGGCGTAAGAGTTGGTTTGTCCATTTATTTATAATGTCCACCATTTATGGATAAATGTCAATAATGGACAAATACAGCCAAGAAATTCCATAAAGTTGAACTTTGTCCACCTAAATTCATTGTTCACTAAAAATGGACAGATGAATATACTGAACAAATCAACTTTCCCCACCATCGCACTCAGCTTTGCAAAACCGTCAGACTTGTGCGGCAACAAGCCCAGGCAAGAAAGGGGAATTTGGCCATCAGCCCCGATATTCATTGCGCAAGCAGCTTCTTTTCTGATAGCAAAAGCAGACTGACGCTTTTGCCGTGCGTTTAGCTCAAACTTCTCCGAGTTCTCCGAGCTCTTGCAACAGCGACCGTGCAAAAGCAGGAAGCGGTGGCAGCGAGGTCTGAATCACGTTCCACACCGTGCTGTAGTTCATGGCCGCGTAGCCATGAATCAGCTGGTTACGGAACGCGACGATCTGCGGCAAGTCTGGAATGCGGGCCGCGAGTGATGCGTCCAACTTGGCCAACTGGTTGAGCGCTTCGCCGATGATTTCAAACTTGCGCTCTACTGCGGCCTGTGCCATTTCGTTGGCTGCATAGGCGGTGGCATCCATGCCCGCAAGAAACTCTGAATAGCAAGGGCCGACTCGCGCATATCCCACAAAAAAGCGCGCGGGTCACGCTGCATAAACCGATTCCCGGTTGCGGTTGATGCTGGCCAGCACGTAGGGGTTGCGAACGGCGCCGGGTTCGACCAAATCGACACCACGCCCCAGCAGCTTCTCCAGCTCCGCCTTGGCACCAAAAAACTCTCCCAGGCCGGCATGGGCATCGGGCGCGAACTCCACCAAGAAGTCGGCATCGCTGCTGGCGGGGTTGAAGTCATCCGCACGGGCCGCAGAGCCAAACACGTCCAGCCGGCTGATGCGGTAACGCTGGCAGATGGCAGCTATGCCTGAGTGGTGTTGGGCGATGACGGGGTGAATGGGGAAATTTTTGGGCGACTTATGTGAAGCAGGCGCGTGACCGTTGACCTGCCCCCTGCAGCCCGACCAATTGAAAGTAGAGAAGTCCAAGGTTGCAAGGTTAATTGATTTCGGTGGTGGTTGATGGGACTTGAGCAGCATCGCAAGCGCACTGGCGGCGGTGCGCACGATGCAGCCCTGCGCCACATGCCCACCAAAGACCTCGCCCGTGGAAGTGGACAGCGCCATATGCAGGTGCGAGCTGCTATGAGAGCCGCTATTCAACCCGTTTACCGCCACGGTGCCAGGCAGGCTCAGGATTTCAGTGGCGCCAATCAGGCACTGTGGCTGTTCAGCCCCCCACCGCGAACCGAAGATGTGCGTCCGCCAGGCTGCCGATGCCAGAGAGCAGAAAGCGGCGCGGCAGCCTTGGCTGCGCACGGCGGCCTCAAGCGCTGCGCGCAAATCTCGCCCTGGGGTCAAGTGGATTGAGAGGGGTTACATAATATTTCCCGATAGGAATGGCCCCTCGCCCTTACATCCATTGCGCAAGAAGCTATCAAAATAAAAGCAGCATCACGTCACAAGTTCACTCTGTAGACTAAACCGAAATTCTCCCAGGCCATCAGTTGCAACAAACTTCGTGAGTTTTTTCACCATCAGTTGTTCAGTCCAAGTGAGGGTTTGATGGTCGAGGCTAGTAACAACGAACTGTGCCAACCTCCTTGTCATTCCAAGTTGATGAGTCTGCATTAGTACAAGCGCACGTCGGGCCATGTTCATGGGGTTTGGGTTATGTGCCAGGTTGATGTCCAAGAGACCATCTTTGACCCAATCCTCGTACCCATCCAAACAGAATAGCTCGTGCTGATTTACGTGATAACAGGCTGCGTCAACATTGAAAAAACTGGTCTTCAGCAGGTCAGGAAAGTCCGAACCAGAGGCAAATCCATTCTTGAAGGCCCAGGTATCAGGGAGTGCCCAAATGTCAAATCGTTGCTTTTCAATGACAAAGCGAAATCC
>DASXRN010000440.1:0-4103 GCA_036506595.1 Polaromonas sp.
AGGTTTTTCATCGATTCCGCCTTCTCCAGCAAGAGCTGCTGCATCAGCGGCTCCAGCACGGTGGTGTCCGGGTCGGCCAGCAGCAGATAGCGCGACTCCACCTCCCCTTCTGCGTCCTTGAGCTGCCCGACCCAGTCCAGCGCCACCAGCGTCTCCAGCACGGGCTCCAGTTGCAGCACGTCCACCTGAAGCTGCTCGGCCAGCTGCGAGCCACTGAGCCCCTTGCGTACGGTGATGCTGGCCTTGCCGAGTTGCTGCAGCACCTCAATCGCCAGCTGAAAATGCCAGCCATGCGCACCGCCTCGGCGCGCCACACCGGCGAGCAGGCTGGGCAGGTAGGCGGCAATCACCGCGCCCATCAGCACAATGACCCAGGACACATAAATCCACACCAGCAAGATCGGCAAGGTGGCAAATGCCCCATAAACCATCGAGTAAGTCGGCACGGAAGCCAGGTAAAGGCTGAGCGCCTTTTTAGCGATCTCTATGCCCGCCGCCACAAACACGCCGCCGACCCAGGCATGGGCCCACTTGACGTAGGTATTGGGCACATAGCGGTACAGCGCCGCCATGCCGCCGGCCACCAGAAAAAACTGCAGCACATCGAGCAGGAAGCGCAGGCTGACGGGCATCTCCCCCACCAGCCCTCGGGAGGCCGACACCACATAGGACGTGAGCGCCAGGCTGGCCGCCAGCAGCAGCGGACCCAGGGTGATGGCGGCCCAGTAAATCAGCACACGCTGCGTCAGCGGCCGCACTGTTTTCACGCGCCAGATGCCGTTGAGCGTGCGGTCTATCGTCAAAATCAAGGCGATCGCCGTGACGAGCAGCACCGCCAGGCCGGCCACGCCCAGCTTGTTGGCCTGGCGGCTGAACTGGGTCAGGTAGCCCAGCACCTGGCGGGCAATGTTGTCGGGGATCAGGCTTTGAACCAGCCAGGCCTGCAGCGCGCCCTGCAGCTTGGAAAACATCGGAAAAGCCGTAAAAATGGCCAGCGCCACAGTAAAAAATGGCACCAGCGCGATCGAAGTGGTAAAGGTCAGGCTGCTGGCCGTCAGGCCCATGTGGTCTTCACGAAAACGGTCGCGCAGGGTCAAAGCCGTGTGGCGCCACGGAAAGTGCGACAAGTCGGTCAATAAGACTTGCAGGGATTGCTGAAATTTCATCCCCGGTATCATGCCATCGACATGAACAAAGCAAACCAAATTGACGCAACCCGCTGGCTGGCCCTGGGCAGCCTGGTCGGGCTGATAACGCTGTGCCTGGCTTGGGAACTGTGGCTGGCACCCATACGCCCCGGCGGCTCGCTGCTGGCGCTCAAGGCACTGCCCCTGTGCATCCCTTTGGCCGGCATTTTAAAAAACCGCATGTACACCTATCGCTGGGTCAGCCTGCTGGTGTGGCTGTACTTCACCGAAGGCGCGGTGCGCGCCTGGAGCGACCGCCCGCCGGGCAACTACCTGGCCATGGCCGAAGTGCTGCTGTGCCTGCTGCTCTTTGCGGCCTGCGCCGTGCATGTGCGCGTGCGGCTTAAACATCCCACAACCCTTGCCCCTACCAGCATAGAAGCACCATGAGCCACACCGACCTCCTCGAAACCCTGCGGTGCATCGCAGGCCCCGCCAATGTGCTGTCCGAGGGCGACCTGAGCGCCTGGGAGATGGACTGGCGCAAGCGCGAACGCGGCAAGGCGCTGGCCGTCGTCAGGCCGGGCAACACGGCAGAAGTCGCGGCCACCGTCAAGGCCTGCGCGGCGGCCGGTGTGAGCATCGTCACCCAGGGCGGCAACACCGGGCTGGTGGTCGGCTCTACACCCGATGCCTCGGGCCAACAAGTGGTGCTGAGCCTGCAGCGCATGAATGCCGTGCGCCAGATGGACACCGCCAACCTCACGCTGACGGTTGAAGCCGGCTGCATTTTGCAAACGCTGCAGGAAGCTGCAGACAAGGCCGGTTTTCTGTTCCCGCTAAGTCTGGCCGCTGAGGGCAGTTGCACCATTGGCGGCAACCTGGCGACGAATGCCGGCGGCACGCAGGTGGTGCGTTACGGCAATGCACGCGATTTGTGCCTGGGCCTGGAAGTGGTGACGGCGCAGGGCGAGGTTTGGAATGGCCTCTCTGGCCTGCGCAAGGACAACACCGGTTACGACCTGCGCGACCTGTTCATTGGCAGCGAAGGCACGCTGGGCGTGATCACCGCCGCCACGCTCAAGCTCTACCCCCAGCCCGCCGCGCAACTCACGGCCTGGGCGGCCGTACCGTCGATGCAGCATGCGGTCACCCTGCTCGGCCTGGCGCACCAGCATTTGGGGGCAGGCCTGACCGGGTTTGAAGTCATGGGCCAGTTTGCCCTGAGCCTGGTCGCCAAAAACTTCAAACAACTGCGTGTGCCGCTGTACGAAGACGCCCCATTTTGCGTGCTGCTGGAAAACTCCGATACCGAATCTGAAAGCCATGCCCGCGAGCAGTTTGAGCGCCTGCTGGAGACCGCGCTGGAACAAGGCTGCGTGACGGATGCCGTGGTCGCAGAAAACATCGCGCAAGCCCACCAGCTCTGGCACATCCGCGAAAGCATTCCGCTGGCGCAGGCCGAAGAAGGCCTGAACATCAAGCACGACATCTCGATTGCCGTCTCGCGCATTCCGGAGTTTGTGGATGCGACCGATGCCATCTTGCAGCAAGCTCTGCCGGGCGTGCGGCTGGTCAACTTTGGCCACTTGGGCGACGGCAACCTGCATTACAACGTACAGGCCCCGGCGGATGGCGATGCAGCGGCGTTTCTGCGTGACCACGAGGAAGAAGTCAATGCCCTGGTCTACGATTCGGTGGCGAAATTCGGCGGCTCGATTTCTGCCGAGCACGGCGTGGGCAGCCTGAAGCTCGACAAGCTGGAGCAGCACAAATCACCGGTGGCGCTGGGCATGATGCGCGCCATCAAGCAGGCGCTGGACCCCAATAACCTGATGAACCCGGGGCGGGTGCTGCGGGTGTAGGCGCCGCAGTCCCTCCGTCCGCTGCGAGCGCTCGTTGGGTCATCACTGTTGATCGACGAAAAGTGTTCAGCAGGGAGAACTTAATCCACCTTCAAACTATCCGAACCGGCACTTGGTGGATGGCGTTGTTGCCATAGCCCAGGCGGTTCCACTCGGCGTGCTCCGGCTGAGTGCGGCCAGCAAGGTCGGTGGCACGAGCGCGCAGGGTGACAACACACGGCTGCGGGACCCGGATGATCAGCTCCCACCACTGCCAGCTGTGGCGCTTGCGCTCGCCGACGAGATGAGCCTCCTGCCAGCTTGCGCCGCCCACGCCGACCTCCACGCGCGCAATCGAAGCCGCCCCGGACCAGGCCACGCCGCGGATCGCCAGTTCACCACAATGGGCCTCCTGGTCAGGCACCGGCTCGGTGATCAAAGCCCGCACCCGCTGCAGCATGACTGGCTCGCGGACGATCTGGCCATCGCGCTCCGATTCATACCAATACTTGTCGGCCTGGTAATGCCCGGTGAACGGCCGGTCGATGAGTTCGATGTCTGTCAGCCATTTGACCGACGCCACGGCATACCAGCCGGGAACGACGAGGCGCAATGGAAAGCCGTGTTGGATGGGCAGTGGCTCGCCGTTCATCGCATAGGCGAGCAGCAAGTCGGCATCGCGGGCCTGATCCAGCGGCAGACTGCGCTCGAAGCGAATCGGTCCTGAGTGACCCTCCACGGTCCCGCCGTCCGCGCCCCGGAACAGGACCTCGTGCGCGCCCGGTCGCACACCCGCCCGATCCAGCACTTCCCTCAACGGCACGCCGGTCCACTCGGCTGTACTGACAGCGCCCAGGTTCCATTTCTCACCCTCGATGGGTGGCCGGAACAGCGTGCGTCCGTTGCCTGCGCATTCAAGGGTCACGATCTGCGATTGCGACGGCAGGGTGCGGAGCTCGCGCAAGCTCAGGCTCAGCGGCCGTTCCACGAGACCACCGACCGTCAGCTCAAATTTGGCCGGATCGAGGTTGGGAATCTGGAAATGGTTGCGAACGTAGAAATGGGCGTTTGGCATGACCACGCCGCCCAGCAGCGCCGGGATCGAGGTCTCGCAGTTGAGCGGATGCGCGCG
>DASXRN010000441.1:0-6421 GCA_036506595.1 Polaromonas sp.
GGGCGTGCTGGACGCCCTTTTGCAAGACGATCGCATCCATATTGACGGCATTAGCGGCGCCAGCGCGGGCGCCGTCAACGCGGTAGCGCTGGCCCACGGATTTGCAACTGCCGGCCGGGAAGGCAGCGAAGAGCCCGCCGCCAGAGAAGCTGCGCGCGCCTGCCTCGCCAAAATATGGCAGGGTATCGTCGCCATGGGCAGCCTGGGCTCAATGGCCGAAAGCATCAGCAAAATGCTCCTGGGCAATTGGTCTGCCGAGCAAGTGGGTGCAAACTTTTTTGGAAATACCGTCAACCAGTGGATGTCGCCCTACCAGTCCAATCCGCTGGACATCAACCCGCTGCGCAAACTGTTGCAGGACGAAATTGACTTCCCGGCCATTGCCCGCCTGCAAGCCCCCAAGGTGTTTGTGTCGGCCACCCACGTCACCACGGGCCAGGCCGAGATTTTTTCGGGCAAGCGCCTAACCCTACAGGCGGTGATGGCATCGACCTGCCTGCCCACGCTGTTTCAGGCCGTGGAAATCGATGGGCAACCCTACTGGGATGGCGGTTTTTCAAGCAATCCAGCGCTGTTGCCGCTGATCAACCAGTGCGAGAGCTGCGACATCATCGTGGTGCAGATCAACCCCTTGCGCCGCCCCGAAACCCCGCAAACACCGCACGACATCATGGACCGGGTGAACGAGCTGACCTTCAACGCCAGCCTGTTGTCCCAGATGCGGGCCATCGATTTCATCAACCGGCTGCTGGCCGACGGGCATCTGCAGGAGGGCGCCAAGTACAAAAGCCTGTTGCTGCACCGGATTGACGGTGGCGAGGCGCTGGAAGATTTGCCTTCTTCCAGCAGGATGTCGGCCGACACGGCCATGATCGAAAAGCTGTTCGAGATGGGCCAGGGAGCCGCCAAACGCTGGCTGCGCCGCCACTTTGAGGCTTTGGGCCAGCAGGGCACGGTCAATATCCGCCGCGACTACGTCGGCAGCCCGCCCCATTAGTTTTAGCGGGCGTTAGAAACCATTTCGGCATTCAGCCCATACAGAACGGGCGCATACAGCTATAAAAAGAAGAGCAAAAACTAGGCGCCTGAGTGTTTCTCACGCCATTCGCGCGCCTGCGAAAAATGCCCGCAGCCGATAAAAGGCAAGGGCGGCCGCAGCGCCGACAGCGGCGACGGGTGATTGGCCAGCAGCACTTTGTGGCGGCTGGCGTCGATCAGCGCCTGTTTGCCTTGCGCATGGGCGCCCCAGAGCATGAACACCACGGGATGCTCGCCCGCTGATACCTGGCGAATCACGGCATCGGTCAGTACCTCCCAGCCCCGCCCGGCATGGCTGGCCGGTTGCCCCTCTTCCACCGTCAGGCAGGTGTTGAGCAGCAGCACACCGTCTTCTTTCGCCCAGCGCACCAGGCTGCCACCGGGCACCGGGAACGACGGCGGCGGCGTGCCCAGATCGCGCTGCAGCTCCTTGAAGATATTGCGCAGGGACGGCGGCAGGCGCATGCCCGGGGCGACCGAAAAGGCCAGGCCCTCGGCCTGGCCCAGGCCGTGGTAAGGGTCCTGCCCCAGGATGACGACACGCACCTGCTCTGGCGGCGTCAGTTCCAGCGCACGCAACGGCTGGGGCGGAAAAATGACGGCGTTTTCCGCCAGCCGGTGGCGCAGAAAGTCCAGCAGTTGCCGGCCGGCCTCGCTGGCAAAAAAAGCCTCCGTCACAGGCCGCCAACCGGCGGCGACGGGCCAGGCGGCGGGATCGGCGCGGCGCAGGCGGTCAGCGGATGCCGCAGACTCCCCGAACAAGGCGCTTTGCACGACCGCGACCCAGCCTGGACTTAAGCCCCGAACAGCTGCGCCAGCGCCAGGCCCGGCTCGTCGGCGCGCATAAAGGCCTCGCCGACCAAAAAGGCGTTGACCCCGGCCTCGCGCATACGCCGCACGTCGGCCGGGGTGGCAATGCCGGATTCCGTGACCAGCAGGCGGTCCGCCGGCACCTGGCCCAACAGGCCCAGCGTGGTGTCGAGCGAGACTTCAAAGGTCTTCAGGTTACGGTTGTTGATGCCCATCAACGGGGTCTTGAGCTTGAGCGCGCGCGCCAACTCGGCCTGGTCGTGCACCTCGACCAGCACCGCCATGTCGAGCGACAGCGCCAGCGCTTCCAGATCCTTCATCTGCGCATCGTCCAGGCAGGCGGCAATCAGCAAAATGCAGTCGGCCCCCATGACGCGCGATTCGTACACCTGGTAGGCGTCGACCATGAAGTCCTTGCGCAGCACCGGCAAGGCGCATGAGGCCCTGGCCTGCTTCAGGTAATCCACGCTGCCCTGAAAAAACTGCTTGTCGGTCAGCACCGAGAGGCAGGCCGCGCTGATTTTTCCATCGCCCTCGGCATAGCTCTGCGCGATATCGGCCGGAATGAAATCCGCCCGCAACACGCCCTTGGACGGGCTGGCTTTTTTGATTTCGGCAATCACGGCGGCTTGGCCCGCCGCGATTTTCGCGCGCAAGGCGCCGACGAAGTCACGCGTGAGCACGCGTGACTCGGCATCTTCGCGCATGACGGCCAGCGGCTTGCGTTTGATGGCAGCGGCAATTTCTTCGTGCTTGACGGCAACGATTTGGTTCAGGATGTCGGACATGGTGTTCAGCTTGCCAGTGTTTGGGTGATGGAAATGAGCTGCTGCAGGCGCGCCTTGGCCGCGCCTGATTCGAGGGCGACGCGCGCTTGGGCTATGCCCTCTTGCATCGAAGCGGCCACATTGGCCGCGTACAAGGCGGCCCCGGCGTTGAGAATCACAATGTCGCGCGCCGCGCCGGGCTGGTTGTCGAGCACGCCCAGCAACATGGCCTTGGACTGCTCTGGCGTTTCCACCCGCAGCGCCCGGTTGCTGGCCATGCTGAGCTTAAAGTCTTCGGGGTGAATCTCGTATTCGGAGATCTCGCCGTTTTTCAGCTCACCGACCACGGTGGCCGCGCCCAGGCTCACTTCATCCATGCCGTCCTTGCCGTAGACCACCAGCGCATGCTCGGCGCCCAGCCGCTGCAGCGCGCGAATCTGTATGCCCACGAGGTCCGGATGGAACACCCCCATCAGGATGTTGGGGGCGCTGGCCGGGTTGGTCAGCGGCCCCAGGATGTTGAAGATGGTGCGCACGCCCAGCTCCTTGCGGATGGGCGCGACGTTTTTCATGGCCGGGTGGTGGTTGGGCGCAAACATGAAACCCACGCCGACCTGCTCGATACAGCGGGCAATGGCTTCGGGCGGCAGGTTGATGTTGATGCCCAGCGACTCGATCACGTCGGCACTGCCAGACTTGCTGCTGACGCTGCGCCCGCCGTGCTTGCTGACCTTGGCCCCTGCCGCCGCGGCCACAAACATGGAGCAGGTCGAGATGTTGAAGGTGTGCGAGCCGTCGCCGCCGGTGCCGACGATATCGACCATATGGGTTTTGTCGGCGACATGGACCTTGGTGGAAAACTCGCGCATCACCTGGGCTGCGGCGGTGATCTCGCCTATGGTTTCTTTCTTGACGCGCAGCCCGGTGATGAGCGCAGCCATCATCACGGGCGACATCTCGCCGCTCATGATCAGCCGCATGATGTGCAGCATCTCGTCATGAAAAATCTCGCGATGTTCGATGGTGCGCTGCAGCGCTTCCTGCGGGGTGATTTTGTGGGTGTTCGGCATGATGTATCTCCTTACTTGTTTGATGAAAACCGGCGTCAGGTGGACGGATTGTCTGTAAAGGCCAGCTTGAGCCCGAACCCGATGAACATCAGGCCGGCGGCGCGCTGCAGCCAATGCATGCCGCGCTGCACCACGCCGACACGCCGCGCCAGCCAGGCGGCAGCCAGCGCCCAGCCGATGTTGACCCATAGGCCATTGAAATTAAACAGCAGGCCCAGCAGCAAAAACGCCAGCGGCTTGTTCTCCACGCCCGGCGCAATGAACTGCGGCACGAAAGCCAGGAAGAACAGCGCCACCTTGGGATTGAGCGCATTCGTCCAGAAACCCTGGAAAAATATGGTTTTTAGCGCTGCATCCCCCGAAGAACGGCCGCCATCAGCTACCAAATTCATAGCAGATGAGTCGCCCGCGGCAGACGCGCGGGCCAGCAGCAGGCGCAGGCCCACATAGACCAGGTAGGCCGCACCGGCCCATTTCAGCAGGGTGAAGGCCGTGCTGGAGGCCGCCATCAGCGCACTCACGCCCACCGCGGCGGCGAAGATGTGCACAAAGCAGCCGGCCGTGATGCCCAGGGCCGCCACCACACCGGCGCGAGCGCCCGAGCGCAGGGCGTTGGTGACGATGTACAGCACATCCGGACCCGGCGTCAGATTGAGCAAAATGCCGGCCGCGATGAAAAACAGCAAGTGGTCGATGCCCATGGAAGGCTCCTTGCAATCAGGCGTTGAAAAACTGGCGGATCACGCTGGCCGCGCGATCCACGCCCGCGGCATCCACGTCCAAGTGGGTGACAAAGCGCAGGCGGTACAGGCCCGTAGCCTGAATGCCGTGATCGGCCAGGTGTTTGAGCAGGGCGGCAGATTTGTCGCGCGCCGCGCCGCTCAGATCCACAAACAGGATATTGGTCTGCGGCGCTTCGACCCGCAAGCCTTCAATCCCCGCCAGCCCGTCGGCCAGCCGCTTCGCGAGCGCGTGGTCCTGCGCGAGGCGATCGATGTGGTGATCCAGCGCATGCGACGCAGCAGCAGCAAGCATGCCGGCCTGGCGCATGCCGCCGCCCGCCATCTTGCGGATGCGGTGCGCCCGCGCAATGAACTCACGCGTGCCGCACAACGCCGAGCCCACCGGCGCGCCCAAGCCCTTGCTGAAGCAGACCGACACGCTGTCAAAACACCGGGCGATGCGGCGCGCTTCAGTTTGGGCATCGCTGCCGGTCAGCGCGGCCTGCGCCACGGCCGCGTTGAACAGGCGCGCGCCATCCAGATGCCGACTCAGCCCCCGGCTTTTGGCCAGTCCGGTGGCCTGCTGCAAATAGTCAAAGGGCAGCAGCTTGCCGCCCAAGGTGTTCTCCAGCGCCAGCAAGCGGGTGCGTGCGAAATGTGCGTCGTCGGGCTTGATGGCGGCCTCGATGTCAGCCAGCGACAAGGTGCCGTCGGCCTCATGGTTCAGCGGCTGCGGCTGCACGCTGCCAAACACCGCCGCGCCGCCGCCTTCCCAGCGATAGCAATGCGCCATCTGGCCGACGATGTACTCGTCGCCGCGCTGGCAGTGGCTCAAAATGGCGCAGAGGTTGCTTTGCGTGCCGGTGGGTACAAACAGCGCGGCTTCAAACCCCAGCATGATGGCGATTTTTTCCTGCAGCGCGTTGACGCTCGGGTCGTCGCCAAACACGTCGTCCCCCAGTGGTGCGGCCTGCATGGCCGCCCGCATGGCCGCCGTCGGCTGCGTCACGGTGTCGCTTCTCAAGTCAACAATCTTGGTCATTTCGGCCTCCAGCCCTTGTTTAATGGGCGCAAGTAGCTATCACTTTTGTAGCAAAAAATTCTTCAGCATGGCATGGCCGTGCTCGGTCAGTATCGATTCGGGGTGGAACTGCACGCCCTGAATCGGCAGCGTCTTGTGGCGCACGCCCATGATCTCGCCGTCGTCGGTCCAGGCCGTGATGGCCAGCACCTCGGGACAGGACGATTTTTCAATTGCCAGCGAGTGGTAGCGATTGACCACAAACTGCTCGGGCAGATCTGCAAACACGCCTTGCTGCGTGGTGGTGATCACGCTGGTCTTGCCGTGCATCAGCTGCTGCGCGCGAACAATCTTGCCGCCAAAGGCCGCGCCAATCGACTGATGGCCCAGGCAGACCCCCAGAATCGGCAG
This sequence comes from Polaromonas sp., assembly GCA_036506595.1. GTDB lineage: Bacteria > Pseudomonadota > Gammaproteobacteria > Burkholderiales > Burkholderiaceae_C > Polaromonas. The sequence continues at coordinate 5,840 of DASXRN010000441.1, forward strand.
CTTGCCGGCAAAGTGCTGGATCGCTGCCACCGAAATGCCGGCTTCGGCCGGTGAACACGGGCCGGGCGAAACCACCAGGCGATCCGGCGCGCGCGCGGCAATTTCTTCGACCGTGATCTCGTCATTGCGAAACACCTCAACCTCGGCCCCCAGCTCGCCAAAATACTGGACGATGTTGTAGGTAAAGCTGTCGTAGTTGTCGATCATCAGGAGTTTCATGATCCGGCCCCTTCTTTCAGTCGCGTGAACTCGCCACGCTCAAACTCGATAAACGCGCCGATCATGGCGCGGTAGGTCGCTTCCATGACGGCCTCGGGGGCACCGGCTGCACGGGCCTGCGCGCGCACGCGCTCAATGATGAAATCGATGCGCGCCTGGTCGTACACCTGATCCGCGCGCTGCTTGATGCGCGCGGCCTGGGCCACGTAGCCGCTGCGCTCGGCCAGCAGGGCCACGATGCGGTCGTCGAGCGCGTCAATATGCCGGCGCACATCGGCCATGGTGTCGCAGTGTTCAACAATAACTTGGCTCATTCCAGGCCCTCCTCAACCAGTTCGGAAGCCCGCAGCAGCGCGCGCGCCT
>DASXRN010000442.1:0-5231 GCA_036506595.1 Polaromonas sp.
GGGGTCTTCGTCGGAACGGCGCAGGGCCTGTGCCTGGAGCTTCAGTGCCGTCAGCGGCGAGCGCAGTTCGTGCGCGGCATCGGCCACGAAATTCTTTTGCGCATCAAAGGCGCTGCGCACCCGGCCGAACAGCAGGTTGAGCTCGTCCACCAGCGGACGGACTTCGTCGGGCAGGCCAACATCTGCCAAGGGTGAAAAGTCGTCGGCGGCGCGGCTGGCGACCTCGCGGCGCGCACGTTCTATGGGCGCCAGAGATCGGCTGATGACCCACCAGACCGCCAGCATCAACAGGGGCGTGAGCAGCGCAAAGGGCAACACAGCCCGGATCGCCAGTGCGCGAGCCCGCGCTGCACGGGCATCGAGATCTTGCGCAATCTGGACCGTTTGAAAAGCCGTTTGCAGGGTGTAGACCCGGTAACGGTTGCCGTTGGCTTCCACATCGGAAAAGCCCAGTACCGCACGCGGCGGCAGCGCAGAACGGGTGGAGCGAAACAGCTGGGTGCCGTCTTGTCCCCATATCTGCACATAGAGATCAAAGCCGCTGTCGGCGTCGCTTTCTGCCAGCAGCGACCCCAGCGGAACGCCGCCGCGCAGTGAGCGTGCCATCTGCTGCAAATGCTCGTCGAACAGCGCGTCGGCCTGTTGCACGGCGCCGCGGTAGGTGGTAATGGCTTGCGCCAGCGCGGCCAGAAAAATGGCCACTAGCACAAACCAGAGTAGCCGCCCGCGCAGGGAGTGTGATGTTGACCCCTTCATTATTTGGGCACCACATACCCCAGGCCGCGCACCGTCTGTATCAGGTCGTTGCCGAGCTTTTTACGCACGCCGTGGATATAGACTTCGACCGCATTGCTGCTGATGTCGTCTTTCCAGCTGAAAAGTTTTTCTTCCAGCTGGGCGCGCGATAGCACCACGCCGGGACGGGCCAGCAGGGGCTCGAGCACGGCCCATTCGCGGGCTGACAGCGACACCGGTTGGCCATGAACCGTGGCTTCATGGGTGGCGGGGTTCAGGCTCACGCCCTTGTGCTCGAACACTGGCTCGGCCCGGCCGGCACTGCGGCGCAGCAGTGCGCGTATGCGGGCCAGCAGTTCGTCAGTGTCATAGGGTTTGACCACATAGTCGTCGGCGCCGGCGTCCAGGCCGGCGATCCGGTCTTCCACCGCATCGCGTGCCGTGGCCACAAGAACCGGTGTCGTGTTGCGCCGGGCACGCAACGCGCGCAATACCTCCAGGCCATCGCGCCGGGGCAGGCCGAGGTCGAGTAGCACCAGGTCGTACTGTTCACTGCGCAGCGCCTCGTCTGCCAGGCTGCCATCGCGTACCCAATCGACGGCATAGTGCTCGGTGCGCAGCACCTGCAGCACTGTCTCGCCAATCATGGCGTCGTCTTCAACCAGCAGTAAGCGCATTGTTGGTTCCTTGCAGTTGCCCAGTATGCGGCCGCAAGCTTAGACGTGGCTTAAAGTGCTGCGAAGGTCTCCCTAGGCGAGCCGGGCCCGGTGCCGCGCAATCTGGGCGCGCACCTGGGCCGGGGCGGTGCCGCCCAAAATATTGCGGGCATTGAGCGAGCCGCGTAGGCTTAAGGCATCGTAAACATCTTTTTCGATGCTCGGGTTGAACTGCTGCAGCACCGCCAGCGGCAGCTCCGACAAGTCCACCGCATGCGAGATGGCGGCTTTGACCGCATGCGCCACGGTTTCATGCGCATCGCGAAAGGGCAGGCCTTTTTTCACCAGGTAGTCGGCCAGGTCGGTGGCGGTGGCGTAACCGCGCAGCGCCGCTTGTTCCATGGCTTCGGGCTTGACGGTGATGCCGCCCACCATCTCGGCAAAAATGCGCAGCGTGTCTTTCAGCGTATCCACGGTGTCAAACAGTGGCTCCTTGTCTTCCTGGTTGTCCTTGTTGTAGGCCAGCGGCTGGCCTTTCATCAGGGTGATCAGGCCCATCAGGTGGCCGACCACGCGGCCGGTCTTGCCACGCGCCAGTTCGGGCACGTCGGGGTTTTTCTTCTGCGGCATGATGGATGAGCCGGTGGTGAAGCGGTCGGCGATCTGGATGAAACTGAAATTCTGGCTCATCCACAAAATCAGCTCTTCGCTCATGCGGCTGATGTGCACCATGGCCAGCGAGGCAGCGGCGCTGAATTCAATCGCAAAGTCGCGGTCGCTCACGGCGTCCAGGCTGTTCTGGCAGACGCAGGCCTGGCCTTTTTCATCGACCATGCCCAGGGTTTTGGCGACGCGCTCGCGGTCCAGCGGGTAGCTGGTGCCGGCCAGCGCGGCCGCGCCCAGCGGCAGGCGGTTCACGCGTTTGCGCACGTCGGCCATGCGTTCGGCATCGCGCGCAAACATTTCCACATAAGCCAGCATGTGGTGGCCAAAGCTGACCGGTTGGGCCACCTGCAAGTGGGTGAAGCCGGGCAGGATCACGTCGACGTTTTTTTCGGCAATATCGACCAGCGCTTTTTGCAGGTCGGTCAGCAGGCCGCTGATCAGGTCGATCTCGCCGCGTAGCCACAGGCGTACGTCGGTGGCCACCTGGTCGTTGCGGCTGCGGCCGGTGTGCAGGCGCTTGCCGGCGTCGCCCACGATTTGCGTCAGGCGCGCTTCGATGTTGAGGTGCACATCTTCCAGGTCAAGCTTCCAGTCGAAGGCGCCCGACTCGATTTCAGCGGTGATTTGCGCCATGCCTTGCTGGATGGCGGCGTGGTCAGCGGCGGCGATGATGTTTTGCGCGGCCAGCATGTCGGCATGAGCCAGCGAGCCGGTGATGTCGGCCTGCCAGAGGCGTTTGTCAAAAAACACGCTGGAGGTGTAGCGCTTGACCAGGTCGCTCATGGGCTCGGAAAACAGGGCAGACCAGGCTTGGGATTTTTTGTCGAATTGATTCACGGCAGGCTTTCGTTGGAGCGGTCAGGGGGAGGGCTGTGCAGGCAAGAGGGCAAGAGTGCCAAGTGCGCTATTCTCGGCAAGTGTGCGCAAACCGTGGTTTGAAGGCCAGGGCCGGTGCAATACTCATCATCAGGATTTTATCTGCGGCTGGGCTGCTTTGAGAACGACCGTAACTGCTGCGCAAAACCATGAAACCGCCTGTCAATCAACTCTATTTTTCAGACTCCAGGCTAGGGTCTAGCCTTATGCCGGGCGAAGGAGAGGGACGGGACGAGGCTGCGGCGGCTTCGCCGCTTAGGCGCGCCAGCATGTTCGACGCCTGCCATGTGGGGGTGGTGCTGCGGGTGGTGCTGTTTGTGGAGGCGGTGATGGGGGTGGGCGCCATGTTCGGGGCTGGCGGGACGGTGGACTGGTTGCTGCGGTTTTCCTTGCTGACGGGCGGGGTGTTGCCCGCCACACTGGCCTGGCTGATTGCCGTTTGCGCACTGAAGGCTCAGCTGAGCCGGCTGCAGCCTTCGCGCCAGTGGCTGGCCGGCATTGCGCTGGGTTCAGCTGCCGGGCTGTATGGCTGCGCCATGCTGGCACTGATGGGCCTGCTGCAGCCGGCGCCCTGGTGGGCCAGCACCGCTGCGGGTGCTCTGCTGTCGGCCATGGTGCTGGCGGGCCTGTTTTGGCGCGCCAAGGCGCGCACGCCGGCGGCCACGGCCGCGCGGTTGGCCGAGTTGCAGTCGCGCATCCGTCCGCATTTTTTGTTCAATACACTCAACAGCGCCATTGCGTTGGTGCGCGCCGAGCCTGCCAAGGCAGAAACCGTGCTGGAAGATTTAGCCGAGCTGTTTCGCCATGCGCTGGCCGACCCGGCCGAGTCGGTGACGCTGGGGCAGGAGATCGTGCTGGCACAGCGTTACCTGGCGATTGAGCAGGTTCGTTTTGGTGAGCGCCTGCAGGTGCAATGGAGCCTGGATGCCAACGCGAGCCAGGCCAAGTTGCCGCCCTTGCTGCTGCAGCCGCTGGTGGAAAACGCGGTCAAACACGGTGTGGAGCCCAGCGCCAGCGGTGCGCAACTCAAGATATCCACGCTCAGGCGTGGCAGCATGGTGGTGGTCAAGGTGACCAACTCCACGCCCGCTGGCGTGGGCGAGCGAGGCCACGGCCTGGCGCTGGCCAACGTGCGCGAGCGCCTGCACTTGCTGCATGATGTGCAGGCGCAGTTCAGGGTGGTGTTCAAGGATGGTGTATTTCAGGTCAGGCTGGAGGTTCCCGCATGAAACTCAAGGTACTGGTGGTTGACGATGAAGCACTGGCGCGCTCGCGCTTGCGTACCCTGCTGGGCGATTGCAGCGCCCCGGCTGCTGCGGTGGTCGCAGAAGCGGCCAATGCGGTGCAGGCCATGACCGCCTTGCAGCGCGAAAAGTTTGATGTGGTGCTGCTGGACATCGGCATGCCAGGCGCTGACGGCATGACGCTGGCCAGAAGCCTTGCCACCTTGCCCCAGCCACCCGCCGTGGTGTTTGTCACCGCCCATTCCGAACATGCCGTGCACGCTTTCGAGCTGGAAGCCATGGACTACCTGACCAAGCCGGTGCGGCTGGAGCGCCTGCAGCAGGCGCTACAAAAAGTAGAGCGCCTTGCGCAATACCCGCGTGGGCCGCAGGCCGATATTCCTAAAGAAACCCTGATTATTCAGGACCGGGGCCGGACCGAACGGGTACCGCTGGCGGATGTGCTTTACCTCAAGGCCGAGCTCAAATACATCACGGTGCGCACCGCCAGCCGCAGCTACATCCTCGACGGCTCATTGAGCGAGCTGGAAGAACGTCATAAAGCGCAGTTCATGCGCATACACCGCAATGCGCTGATTGCGCGGCATGCGGTGCGTGCGCTCGAAAAACATTTCGACCCCGAGGAGGGCGAGGGCTGGGCCGTGCGGCTCAAAGGCATTGACGAAGTGCTCACGGTTTCGCGCCGCCAGCTCAGTGCGGTACGGGAAGCCATTGCAGGTTGACGCTGCACTGGTAATCGCCTGTCCATTTCCCCATCTGACACATCACCTAAGCAAAACCGAGCCAACTTCGACACGCTTTAACCCGTATTGCGCAAGCCCGCAGCAATCCCGTTAATCGAGATATGAATACCGCGCTGCACCCTCTCGTCGGCCTTGCCTTCGCGGTAACGCCGCACCAGCTCGACCTGCAGATGGTGCAGGGGGTCAATGTAGGGGAAACGGTGGCGGATGGAGCGCTGCAGCGCGGCGTTGCCGGCCAGGCGCTGTTTCTCGCCGGTGATCAATGTCAGGGCTTCCGCAGTGCGGTGCCACTCTGCCTCGATCGTGGTGAA
>DASXRN010000443.1:0-9280 GCA_036506595.1 Polaromonas sp.
AACGGAGATCATGATGTCAACTGTCAACTACAGCGAAAAGATTCCCAACAACGTCAACCTCGGCGAAGACCGTACGCTTCAGCGTGCGCTTGAGCAGTGGCAGCCCAACTTCATCAATTGGTGGGACGACATTGGTCCCGAAGGCTCGACCAACTCAGAGGTCTACCTGCGTACCGCCGTGAGCGTGGACCCGCAGGGTTGGGCCCAGTTTGGCCACGTGAAGATGCGCGACTACCGCTGGGGCATCTTCCTTAACCCCGGCGATGCCGACCGCACCATCCACTTTGGTGACCACAAGGGCGAAAAAGTCTGGAACGATGTTCCCGGCGAGTACCGCGCCAACCTGCGCCGCATCATCGTGACGCAGGGCGACACGGAGCCCGCCTCGGTCGAGCAGCAGCGTCACCTCGGGCTGACTGCGCCCAGCATGTATGACTTGCGCAACCTCTACCAGATCAACGTGGAGGAAGGCCGCCACCTGTGGGCCATGGTGTACTTGTTGCACAAGCACTTCGGGCGCGATGGACGCGACGAAGCCGATGCGCTGCTGGTGCGCCGCAGTGGGGATGAGAACAACCCGCGCATCCTGGGGGCCTTCAACGAAGCCACGCCGGACTGGCTGAGTTTCTTCATGTTCACCTACTTCACCGACCGCGATGGCAAGTTCCAGCTCTGCGCGTTGGCCGAAAGCGCATTCGACCCTCTGGCCCGTACTACCAAGTTCATGCTGACCGAAGAAGCGCACCACATGTTTGTCGGCGAGAGTGGCATCTCACGCGTCATCCAGCGCACGGCGCAGGTCATGAACGAGCTCAAGACCGACGATGTCAACAGGCTGCGCGCCGCCGGTGTGATCGATTTGCCGACCATCCAGCGCTACATCAACTTCCACTACAGCGTCACGATCGACTTGTTCGGCGCCGATGAGTCCAGCAATGCCGCGACCTTCTACAGCACCGGTCTGAAAGGCCGTTATGAAGAAGGCAAGCGCGTGGATGACCATGTGCTCAAGGGCCAGACCTACAAGGTGCTTGAGGCACGCAATGGCCAGCTCGTGGAAAAAGAGGTGCCCATGCTCAACGCGCTCAACGAAGTGCTGCGCGATGACTACATCAAGGATTCGGTGGCCGGTGTGGAACGCTGGAACAAGGTGCTTGAAAAAGCTGGCATTCCTGTCAAGCTCGGTGTGCCGCACAAGGCCTTTCACCGCAATATTGGTGCGCTGTCCGGCGTCAAGGTGTCGCCAGATGGCCGGGTGGTAACCGACGCCGAATGGTATGCCAAGGTGGACAGCTGGTTGCCCAGCAGCCAGGACCGGGCCTACGTGGCTTCGCTCATGGGCCGCGTGGTTGAGTTGGGCAAGTTTGCCAACTGGATCGCGCCACCGGTCATGGGCATCAACCGCCAGCCCGCCGATTTCGAGTACGTTCGCTTCAACTGAAAGACGGCACACGCGACATTGCGCACAAGGGGCCACATGGGGCCCCTTGTGCGCAATGCATCAGCAACAAAGGAGACAAGTCCATGACCACGGTCAGCAGCATCGCTATCAAGCAGCACCTTATCGACCCCGAGATATGCATTCGCTGTAATACCTGCGAAGCCATCTGCCCGGTCCAGGCTATCACGCACGATTCACGCAACTACGTGGTCGATGCCGAAAAATGCAATCTGTGCATGGACTGCATCTCGCCCTGTCCGACCGGCTCCATCGACAACTGGCGCACGGTGCTGAAGATCAAGGCCTACAGCACCGCTGAGCAACTGACCTGGGACGTGCTGCCGGCCGAGGTGCCGCTGCCCGAAGGCGTCGAGGCCGACGATGGCGCGGCACCGGCGCCGCAGCCGGTGCCGGCGACGCAGCTCGAGTCCGGCGAGACACCCTTCGTCTCGTCCGCCTGGGGCGCAACGATTCCGCCGTGGTCGGCGGCGCACGCCTACATCAACCTGTACGGCCCGAAGACTGGTCCGACCACCGCTTCGGTGGTTGGCAACTTCCGCGTCACCGAGGTCGGGCGCGACTACGACACCCATCACATCGTGCTCGACTTCGGCGCGATGCCCTTTCCGGTGCTCGAAGGTCAGTCGATCGGCATCCTGCCACCCGGCGTCGACGCCAACGGCAAGCCGCACTACGCGCGCCAGTACTCGATCGCCAGCCCGCGCAACGGCGAGCGCCCGGGCTACAACAACGTCTCGCTGACCATCAAGCGCGTGCTCGAAGACCACCAGGGCAAGCCGGTGCGCGGCGTCGGCTCGAACTACATGTGCGACCTGGAGGTCGGCGACCAGGTACAGGTGATCGGGCCGTTCGGCAGTTCGTTCCTGATGCCCAACCATCCGCGCTCCAACATCGTGATGATCTGTACCGGCACCGGCAGCGCGCCCATGCGCGCCATGACCGAGTGGCGGCGGCGCCTGCGCGCATCGGGCAAGTTCGAGGGGGGCAAGCTGATGCTGTTCTTCGGTGCGCGCACGCAAGCCGAGCTGCCGTACTTCGGCCCGCTGCAGAACCTGCCCAAGGATTTCATCGACATCAATTTCGCCTTTTCGCGCACGCCGGAGCAACCCAAACGCTACGTGCAGGATGCGATGCGCGAGCGGGCTGCCGACCTGGGCGCTTTGCTGAAAGACCCAAACACCTACTTCTATGTGTGCGGACTCAAGAGCATGGAAGAGGGGGTGGTGCTGGCCTTGCGCGATGTGGCGCAGCAGGCCGGGTTGTCGTGGGATACGGTGGGTGCGGCCCTGAAACAGGAAGGTCGGCTCCATCTTGAAACCTATTGATCAACAACCCTTTCCTCTCGCTTTTTTGCCGGCGCAGATGCCCCTGAAAGCTTCGCGGCGCTGAACGAAAAGCGCACACCGCGCTTTGGTTCAGTATGAAATTCGCCGAGTTGCAAATAGGACAGCCCATCCCGGCTCTTATGTCGTCAGCGAGGCCGAGATGTGCCAGTTCGCCAATGCCTATGACCCCAATGGTTTCATACCGATGCCGCAGAGGCCGCGCAAGGTCGCTTTGGCGGCCCGATCGCCAGCGACTGGCATACCTGCAGCATGGCGATGCGGCTGGTTGCTGATGCGGCGCTGCAAGGCTCGGAGTCCTTTGCTGCGCTGGCGCTGGCAGCATTTTTAATGCTGTCGGTACCGAGGTCCTGGACCTCGAAACCACCAGTCTGTTTAGCCTGTCTCAAGGGTGATTTCCATGTCCCAGGCCTTTAATTGCGACGCGATCTGTGCCCTCTTTTTTTGTTTTCCAGATTTTGAAATATCGGTCGGCAAGCGGGTTGCGCCGCCCGGCGGGCGCAGCGCCGCATCCATCACATCGTCGTCACCCTGGGCCGGTTTTCCGCTCACGTCTTTGGGCGGCAGTCCCGATGGCTGAATGGTGGAAATAAAATACTCCTCGCTGCCTTTTTTTACTGTTGCTGCCATCAGTTCAGCCCAGGTTTTCCCTCGCGGCGGTATGACTGGCGAACCGGCACAGTCCGGACTAAACTAACAAATCGGCGCGGCATATCCCATGCCGCGCCGCTGTCCGGACCACGGTCCGGCGTTTTACCCAAGGAGGCAGTCATGTCGATTCCCTCGCATCTATCCAGCTACCTGGACCAGCGCGGCGCCCGGTACGAAATTTGCGCGCATGCGCACAGCCGCAGCAGCGCAGAGACCGCCCGCAGCGCCCATGTTAGGCCGAACCAGCTCGCCAAGTCGGTGATTCTCGAAGACGAAGCGGGCTGCGTGATGGCCGTCATCCCGGCCGACAAGACCGTCATGGTGGGTGAACTCGCCCGCATGCTGGGCCGCAAGGAACTCAGGCTCGCCGATGAAAGCCGCATCGGGATGCTGTTCGCGGACTGCGATCTCGGCGCGGTGCCCCCGGTCGGCATGGCCTGGGGCATCGAGACGATCGTCGACGACGAGCTCGAAGCCAACGATGTCGTGTACATGGAAGGCGGTGATCACGAGCGCCTGCTGCGGATGCCGCAGGAACAGTTCCATGCGCTGATGATCTCGCAGCAGCACGGGCGCTTTTGCAGGGCCCCGATGCACTGAGCCGAGCGCCGGCCCGTCGGCGCTTGCACTCGCCCACCGCCTTGCGGCATTAGGCGAGGCCGGTGCCGATTGTTGGCTGGCAGCTCCCTCGCCACTGGCCGTGTGCATGCTGTGGCCCTTGGTGCTCTGATGATGGTCACGGCGAGCTTTCGCTTCTACGAGGAGCTTAATGAATTTCTCGCACCTGGGCGGCGCGGGCGCGACTTTGCCTGTCCCTGTGCGCGGGCAGCGACCACCAAGCACATGATCGAAGCGCTAGGTGTTCCGCACACCGAGGTCGAACTGGTTCTGGTCAACGGCGAGTCGGTCGGCTTCGAACGCCTGCTGCGCGAGGGCGATCGCGTGGCCGTCTATCCGAAGTTCGAAGCGCTCGATGTCACGCCGCTGCTGCGCGTGCGCGGTCAAGCCCTGCGCGTGACGCGCTTCGTCGCCGATGCGCATCTGGGCGGGCTGGCTCACCTGCTGCGCATGACCGGCTTCGACACTTTGTACGACAACCACTTTCGCGATGAAGAGATCGAACGCATCGCCAGCGTACAGGGACGCATTGTCCTGACGCGCGATCGCGACCTGCTCAAGCGCCGCGCCATCACCCATGGCTGCTACGTGCACGCACTGCGAACGGAGCAGCAACTGCGCGAAATCTTCGATCGGCTGCACCTGGCGCGCGGTGCACGACCGTTCACGCTGTGCCTGTATTGCAATGCGCCCTTGCATGCAATCGAGAAGATGCGGGTCGCGCCTATGCTGCCCCCGCGCGTGCGCGAGCACTACGAGCGCTTCAGCGTCTGCGACGTGTGCCATCGCGTGTTTTGGGAAGGTTCGCATTGGCGGCGCATGCGTTCGATGCTGGATGGCTTGTTGCCATGAAAATAGCAGCAAGCCTTTATTCCCTTATTACATGGCAACGCCGAAATGTGATTTGCCTCAGGCCCCACAATCGGCACCATGCGCAAACATCTTTCTGAAACCACTGGCTCGCAGCGCCTGGGCTATGGCTTGCTGGCCGGCCTGGGCACTGCGGCATTCCCCTTGCCGCTGGCGTGGCAGTTTCGCGGACTGTTGGGCTGGTGTGTGGGCGTTGCCGTCTATTTGCTGCTGGCCTGGTGGCTGTGTGTGCGCTTTGATTCAAAACGCACGCGTGAGCGGGCTCAGGCGCAGGACGAGCCCAGCGTGGTGCTTTTTCTGTTGATGCTGCTGGCAACCATGGCTTGTGTGGCGGCCATTACCGTCATGATGCAGCAGACCCGGGATCTCTCGGGCTTGCCGCGCACGCTGCATATGGTGCTGTCCATGGTGGCGCTGGCGCTTTCCTGGTTGTTTATCCAGACTATTTTTGCGTTTCGCTATGCCCACCGCTTTTACCAGGAAGAAAAGCGCAAAGAGCCGGGCGGTCCTGGCCTGGGGTTTCCCGGTGGCCTGGACCCGGACTACTTTGATTTTTTGTACCATGCCCATGTCGTCGGCATGACTTCCCAGGTGTCCGATGTGCAGGTGACCTCGCGTGAAATGCGCAGGCTCACGCTGCTTCACGGCGTGCTGTCCTTTGGCTTCAACATGTTGATACTGGCGCTCAGCATCAATGTGGTGGCCAGCGCGCTGCAATAGGTGGTCTGAGACGGGCAAGCTTCCCGATTACAGCTTCAGTGTTTTATCCACGGTGCTGATGAAAGCTTTCAATCCTGGCGCGATGCGTTCAGGGTTCCACAGAAAAAAGGCACTGGACCGTGCGTTCTTGTCGCCAATCGGCACAAAGCACGCACCGGCTATTTGCGTGCGTGCAATCGACGCGGGGACCAGCGAAACGCCCAGCCCATTGGCCACCAGCGCGGCAACCGTCAGCCACTGGCGCGCGGCAAAACGCGTTTTCGGATGAAAGCCTGCGTTGGCGCAAATCGCGATGACGTTGTCGTAATTGGCCGGTGCCACCTCGCGTGTAAACATCACGAAGGGCTCATCGGCCAAACTCTTCAGATCAACCACTTTGCGCTTGGCCAGCGGGTGGCTGGCGGACAGGCAGCAGACAAAGTCGTCTTCGGGCAGCGCTTGTCCGGCGAGGTCTTCCGGCACTTCGCGGGCATTGACAAATGCGGCGTGCAGCTGGCCGTTCTTTAAGGAATTGATCTGTTCGGTGGAGGACATCTCGCGCAGGCTCACCTCGATGCCCGGGTGCTGCTGCGAAAAGGCCGTCACGATTTGCGGCACGCCCCGGTAGACCATGGAGCCGGTGAAGCCGACCGCCAAGTGCCCCAGGCGGCCCGCGCCCACGGCTTGCGTGACATCGCAGGCCAGCCGGACATGCTCCAGCATGGGGCGGACCTCGCCCAGAAACGCGTCGCCTGCCGGTGTCAGCGCCACCTGCTTGCTGCTGCGTTCAAACAGCCGCACGCCCAGCTCGTCTTCCAGGCTGCGTATCGTGAAACTCAGTGGCGGTTGGGTGATGGACAGGCGCTTGGCTGCCCGCCCGAAGTGCAACTCTTCAGCCAGCACAAGGAAGTACCGAAGATGTCGCAGCTCCATAGTGGCGGTCAGGATACCACGCAGTTTTCAGCACGCGTGAAGGGCCAGCACCTCAGTAGGACTTGGGCAGGCCCAGCACTTTTTCTGCGATGAAGCACAGGATCAATTGCGGACTCACCGGGGCCAGGCGCGGAATCCAGGCTTCGCGCAGGTAGCGCTCCACGTGGTACTCCTTGGCGTAGCCCATGCCGCCGTGCGTCAGTATGGCGTTTTCACAGGTGCTGAAGCAGGCTTCGGCCGCCAGGTATTTGGCGGCGTTCGCCTCGGCGGCGCAGGGCTGGCCGGCGTCGTACAAACTGGCGGCCTTGAAGACCATCAGGCTGGCCGCTTCCAGCTCCATCCAGGACTTGGCCAGCGGGTGCTGAATGCCCTGGTTCTGGCCGATGGGGCGGTCAAAGACGATGCGTTCCTGGGCATACTGGGCACCGCGTTTCAAGGCGACCTGGCCCAGCCCGACGGCCTCAGAGGCGATCAGGATCCGTTCCGGGTTCAGCCCATGCAGGATGTACTGAAAGCCTTTGCCTTCCTCGCCAATGCGGTCTTCCACCGGGATGCGCAAGCCGTCAATAAACACCTGGTTGGAGTCGACCGCCTTGCGTCCCATTTTCTCGATTTCGCGCACTTCGATGTGCTCGCGGTCCAGGTCGGTGTAGAACAGCGACAGGCCGTCGGTGCCGCTGGCCTCTTCGACCGGCGTGGTGCGTGCCAGCAGCAGGATTTTGCTGGCCACCTGCGCCGTGGAAATCCACACTTTTTGCCCGGACACGATGTAATGGTCGCCGTCGCGGATCGCCTTGGTCTTGAGCTTGAGCGTGTTCAGGCCGGTGTTCGGTTCGGTCACGCCGAAGCAGGCCTTGTCCCTGCCCTCGATCAGCGGCGGCAGCCAGCGCTTTTTTTGCGCGTCGGTGCCGAACACCACCACAGGGTGCAGGCCAAAAATATTCATGTGAACGGCGGAGGCGCCCGACAGCCCGGCGCCGGTGGCGGCAATCGTCTGCATCATCAAGGCTGCCTCGGTGATGCCGAGGCCCGCGCCGCCATAAGCTTCGGGCATGGCAATGCCGAGCCAGCCGGCATCGGCCAATGCCCGGTGAAAGTCTTCCGGGAAACCGCCTTCGCGGTCTTTGCGCAGCCAGTAGTCGGCATCAAAAGGAATGCACAGGCGATTGATGGCCTCGCGGATCTGTTCCTGCTCTTGCGTCAAAAGGAAGTTCATGGTGCCGCCCCTGCCGTGGCGCGCACCACGTTTTCAGGCCGTTCGCCGTAAGGCGGGGTGTAAATCACCAGCACGCGGGCCGGCGTGTCGCTGGTCACGGTAAAGACGTGCATGGCATCGGGTGGAAAATAGCAGGCATCGCCCGGCAGCAAATCGCAGCTTTCGCCGTTGACTTCTGCCCGCGCCGCGCCCTCCAGCAAATAGCAGACCTGCTCAATCCCGGGATGGGCGTGGGGCAGGGCGCCGCCATTTTTTTCAATCACGCCAAGCAGCACTTCCACGCCGCGTGCGCCCACGGTGTCGGCGCTGATCAGTCGCTGGTTGCGGGTGCCCAGGTGGTTGGCGGGATGGTAGGCGGGAACGTCTGCGCCGCGCACAAAAAAAGGTTTTTTCATCGTTTATTGCCCTGTGATGGTGTTGCTGCTTTGGCGGCTAATGCCTTGCGCCAGCAGTGCCTGGATCGCGTGCTCGGCATAGCCGGCTTCACGCAGCACCTGCGCCGTGTGCTGCCCCAGTTGCGGTGCCGGTCCCGCTTCGGTGCACGGGGTGTGCGACCAGCGGGTTGGGTTGCCCGGGGTGCGCAGCCGGCCTTCGGTCGGATGCTCGGTGTCCCGGATAAAGCCGGTCGCCTGCAGGTGCGGATCGTCCAGCAGGTCTTGCGGTGAGTTCATCGGCATGTTGGGAATGTCGGCCGCGTCCAGCAAGGCCTGCCACTCGGCCGTGCTGCGGCTGCGCATGATGCCGGCCACATGTGCATACACCGCATCAATGTGCGCGGCACGCTGGGTGTGCGTGGAAAAGCGTTCGTCTTGCGTGAAGCGCTGCGGCTCACCAATCGCGCTGAAGAAACTTTTCCAGTGCTTGTCGTTGTAGATTAGCACGCACAGGTGGCCATCGAGCGTCTGGTAGGGGCGGCGGTGCGATGTCAGCAGGCGGGCGTAGCCCGGCTCACCCTGGGGCGGCTCGAAGCTCAAGCCCGCCAGATGGTCGCCCAGCACAAATTGCGTCATGGCCTCGAACATCGGCACTTCCACCGCCTGGCCCACGCCGCTTTTTTCGCGGGCATAGAGGGCGGCGGTCACCGCATAGACCGCATGCAAGCCGGTGACACGATCGGCCAGCGTCACCGGCGCGTAGCAGGGTGCCTCGGCACCATAACGCTGCATCAGCCAGGGCAGGCCGGTGGCGCCCTGGATCAGGTCGTCGTAGGCTGGTTTGTCGGCATACGGGCCGTCCTGCCCAAAGCCGCAGCAGGTGACGTGAATGATGCGGGCGTTGCGCTCGCGCACCGACGCGTAGTCCAGGCCCAGGCGCGCTAGGGCCTGTGGCCGCACATTGGAAATCAGCACGTCCGACTGCTCTGCCATGCGCAGCAGCGCTTCACGCGCTTCGGGCTGCTTGAGGTCCAGCACCACACTGCGCTTGCCCTGGTTGGCATGCAGAAAAATGTGACCCATGCCGGTGTTGCGCATGGGCCCGACGTGGCGC
>DASXRN010000444.1:0-5320 GCA_036506595.1 Polaromonas sp.
GCACCCTCAAGTGGCAAACCCTGCAGGATTTGGCCGCCCCCATCATCCCGCCCTACGACCGACTGCCCCAGCTCACGGCCAGTTACACCCGTGTCGATGCGCCGCTGATGGGTCTGGGTAACGGATTCGATTGGTCGGTCGAAGGCGACTACACGCGCTTTTCGGCCGACAGCCTGCTGACCAGGCAGCCCAACAGCAACCGGGTCTTCACCAAGGCCCAACTCAGCCGCCCCTGGCTGTCATCGGCCGGCTTCATCACCCCCAAACTGCAGTTGCATGCCACCAGCTACCAGTTTGATGCGCCGCTGGCGAACGGGAGCCGTTCGGCATCCCGCGTGGTTCCGACTTTCAGCCTGGACAGCGGCCTGCAGTTTGAGCGCAATGCCAGCTACTTTGGCCGCAGCTTTACCCAGACGCTGGAGCCGCGGGCCTTTTATGTGCGCACGCCGTTCCGCGATCAAAGCCAGTTGCCCAACTATGACTCCGGCGCCAATGACTTCAACTTTGCCACGGTGTTCACCGAGAATGCCTTTGTCGGCAATGACCGTATTTCAGACGCGAACCTGCTCACGCTGGGCGTGACCTCGCGTTTGCTCGATTCAGCCACCGGTGCCGAGGCCGTGCGCGTCGGTGTCGCGCAGCGCCTGCGCTTTGACGACCAGAAAGTCACCTTGCCGGGGGGACTGCCCATCACCGACCGCATCAGCGACCTGCTGGTGGGGGCCTCGGTCAACTGGGTGCCGCAGTGGTCGTTTGACAGCATGGTGCAATACAACCCCAAGACCAAGCAGTCAGACCGCAGCTCCTTGGGTGTGCGCTACAACCCTAGCAACTACCGCGTCATCAGCGCAGCGCTGCGGCGCCAGCGCAATGTCAGCGACCAGATTGACGTGGGCTGGCAATGGCCGCTCAATGATTTATGGGGTGACAAGGGCCGTGACCTGGGGGCCGGACAGGGACAAGGCGGAGGCCGCTATTACGCCGTGGGACGCCTGAACTACAGCGTGCCGGACAGAAAACTGGTGGATAGCGTGGTCGGCATTGAGTACGATGGCTGCTGCTGGATAGGCCGGGTCGTGCTGCAGCGTTCACAAAACACCATCGCAAGCTCGAATACCCGGATTTTGTTTCAGCTCGAGCTGGTTGGCTTCTCCCGCCTCGGCTCCAGCCCCCTGGAAACACTCAAGACCAATGTTCCTCATTATCAGGAGCTGCGTGAGAAAATCAGCAGTCCCAGCCGCTTTACCACCTATGATTAACACCCCTTTCCCCTCCGGATTTTTTTCAGTCCGGCCCCTGGCCGCCGCCGCTCTGCTGCTCTTGCTCACGCAGCCGATGCTGGGGGTGCAGGCCCAAAGTCTCAAGCCTTCCGGTTCGCTGCGGCTCGCCATTCCTGCCGCACCGGCCAGCGCAGCGGCGGGACAGCGGCAAGCTGATTTCATCGTGGTGGTGGTGAATTCCGAACCGATTACCAACAACGAAGTGCGCACCAAGTTGCTGCGTACCGAACAGCAAATCACCCAGCAGGGCGCGCCCATGCCACCGCGCAATGAGCTGGTGCAGCAGGTGCTGGAGCGCCTGATCGTCGACAAGCTGCAGCTGCAACTGGCGCGCGAGACCGGTGTGCGCGTCGATGACAACGCGGTCGAGGCGGCGGTTCAGACGGTGGCCCGGCAAAACCAGATCAGCGTGGAAGTGTTGCGCAGCCGGCTGCGGGCCGATGGCATTGCCTACAGCGAGTTCCAGTCAAACTTGCGTGACGAGTTGCTGGTCAGCCGTCTGCGCCAGCGCGAGGTGGAGTCGCGCGTGACGGTGACCGAGCAGGACATCGACCAGTTTTTGCGCGACCAGTCAGGCAATACCGAGCTGTCATCGCTGGCCCTCAATCTGGCCCAGATCCTGGTGGCAGTTCCGGAGAAGGCCACGCCCGAACAGGTCGCCGTGCTGCAGGCCAAAGCCCAGCAGGTCATGGAGCGGGCCCGGGCCGGCGGCGACTTCGTTGCGCTGGCCAATGAGTTTTCCGACTCGCCCACGCGCAGCAGCGGCGGCCAGATGGGACTGCGCGAAGCGGACCGTTACCCGCCTCTTTTTGTGGAGGCAACCAAGGGCCTGCCGACCGGCGCCTTGGCCGGGCCGGTTCGCAGCGGTGCGGGCTTTCACATCCTGAAGGTCATTGAAAAAAGGCAGGCCGGCATGCCCGGCGTCGCCGTCACGCAAACCCACGCCCGCCATATCCTGCTGCGAATAACGCCCCAGCTGAGCGAAGCCGCCGCAGTGGAGAAACTGGCCGGCCTCAAGAAGCGCATTTTGGCCGGACAGGCCGACTTTGCCGCGCTGGCGCGCGAAAGCAGCCAAGATGGTTCGGCCAAAGAAGGCGGTGATCTGGGCTGGGCCAATCCCGGCCTGTTTGTGCCCGAGTTCGAACAAGCCATGAACGGCCTGGCACCCAATCAAATCTCCGATCCGCTGGTGTCACGTTTTGGGGTGCACTTGCTGCAGGTGCTGGAGCGGCGCGAAGCGCAGCTCTCCTCACGCGAGCAACGCGAGATAGCGCGCAATCTGCTGCGCGAGAAAAAGCAGGACGAAGCCTATGCCTTGTGGGTGCAGGAAATCCGTGGCCGCGCGTACGTGGAGTACCGCGAGCCGCCACAATGAAGCACATCCCGCGCAAGCGTTTTGGCCAGCATTTCCTGACGGATAGAGGCATTATTGCCGGCATTGTGCAGGCGATTGCCCCCAAGGCGGGCCAGGCCATGGTGGAGATCGGCCCCGGCCTGGCGGCCCTGACCCAGCCTTTGGTCGAACGCCTGGGACAGCTGACGGTGATCGAGCTGGACCGCGACCTGGCCCAGCAATTGCGCGCGCATCCGCAGCTCACGGTGGTGGAGTCCGATGTGCTGAAGGTGGACTTTAGGGCGCTGGCCTCCTCCATGTCCAGCAACAAAATACGAGTTGTCGGCAACCTGCCCTACAACATTTCCACGCCGATTCTTTTTCACCTGCTCGATGCCGTCGATGTCATCGAAGACCAGCATTTCATGCTGCAAAAGGAAGTGATAGACCGCATGGTGGCCAGCCCGGCCACCAGCGACTATGGCCGGCTCAGCGTGATGCTGCAGTGGCGCTATGCCATGGAAAACGTGCTGTTTGTGCCGCCGCAAAGCTTTGATCCGCCGCCGCGTGTGGACAGCGCCGTGGTGCGCATGGTGCCGCACGCCGAGCCGGTGGCGCTGGATGTCAAGCTGCTCAGCGAGCTGGTGCAAGTGGCTTTCAGCCAGCGCCGCAAGCTGCTGCGCCACTCTCTGGGTAAATGGCTGGAGCAGCGCAACTTCAGTGGAAGCTTCGACCTGCAACGCCGTGCCGAAGAAGTGCCTGTTGCCGAGTACATGGCGCTTGCCTTGAGCCAAGGCTGAATCGGCCCACGGGTCAGCCCCCGACTGGCGTGCCGTGGCCCTGCTCGCCAAACCATTGCACGAACGCCTGCGCAAGCGGCGAGGGCCGCATGGCCGGTGAACGCGCGAGCACCACGCGCTGCGCTGTGACCGCTTCCTGCAAGGGACGGCATGCGATCGGCAGGCCGTCATAGCTGTGATCGCCCGCAGGCCGGGTGCATGACAGCGCTACCCCATAACCGTGCGCGACCAGGCCGCGCTGCATTTCAAAGCTCTTGGTGTATTGATGCCGTTGCGGATGCAGGTCGTGGGCCCAGAAAAGGGACAGGAAATACTCGCGCGTTTGCGCAATATCTTCGAGAATCAGGCGTTCCTGTGCGAGCTGTGACAGGCTGACCTGTGGCTGCGCCGCCAGCGGGTGCGCCAGCGGCAACAGGGCGTAGGGACGCAACTCGGCTAGGGTCCAGCGTGGGATGCGGGCATCAAAACCCAGGTCGTAGGTGAGCGCCAGCTCCGCCTTTCCGGCGTTCAGGCTGTGCAGGACCGTGGCCAGATCAGATTCAAACAGCGTGATGGACACATCCGGATGTTGGGCCCGAAAGCCGGCCAGCAAACGCGGCACATAGTAGGGCCCCAGGTCCTGAAAACAGGCGAGCGAGAGTTGGCCCGATAGGCCTGCGGCGGGACTCTCGTCTGCAATGCCCGTGGCCAGCGCGAGGATGTCGCGGGCCCGGCTCAGCAGTCTTTGCCCCGCCGGCGTCAGGGCCGAGCCGCGGCTGACCTGGCGTCTGAACAGCGGTTCGCCCAGGGTCTGCTCAAGCTGGGCAATGGCCAGGGACACCGAGGGCTGCGACACATGGCGCGCACGCGCTGCGGCGCTGATGCTGCCGTGCTCGGCCGTGGCAATGAAGTACTCGAGCTGGCGAAAGGAAAAAGCAATCATGATTTCCTATATTGAATCATAGGAAATATATGCTTTTCCTATTTATCCGGGGCACCGATACTTGCTTTGACAGTCACCCTGAATGAAACAAAGGAGCGCCCCATGGAGATCACGCCATCCGACATCGAGACCTACCAGCGCGATGGTGCGCTGGTGCTGCGCGGTGCCTTCACCGGCTGGGTGGAGCGTTTGCGCGAGGGTTTCGAGCAAAACCTGGCGCAGCCGGGGCCGTTTGCCATTGAAAATGTGGGCTCCGGCGAAGTCGGCCGGTTTTTTGAAGACTACTGCAACTGGCAGCGCATCGCGCCATTTGGCGAGTTCATCCGGCAGTCGCCCGCGGCGGCCATCGCCGGGCAAATCATGCAGGCGCGTGAGGTTCAGGTGTTTCACGAGCATATCCTGGTCAAGGAGCCCGGCACGAGCAAGCCCACGCCCTGGCACCAGGACCTGCCTTACTACTGCGTGGACGGTTTGCAGACGGCGAGCTACTGGATTCCGCTGGATCCGGTCACCCAGGCCAATACCTTGCGCGTGGTGCTGGGCTCGCACCGCTGGCCCAAGCTGGTGCGGCCCAAGCGCTGGGCCAGCAACGAAAATTTCTACGCCGGTGACGACAGCTTCATGGATATGCCCGATGTCGAGGGCGGCAGCCACACGATTTTGGTGCCCGAACTCGCGCCGGGCGATGCGGTCGTGTTCGACTTTCGCACGGTGCACGGTGCCGCCGGCAACACGGGCAGCGGCCGCCGACGCGCTTTTTCGGCGCGGTTCCTGGGCGACGATGTGCGCTATCTTGAGCGGCCGGGGCGCACCTCGCCGCCTTTTCCGGGGATTGATCTGCGCTCCGGTCAGCCGATGCGAAAAGACTGGTTTCCGGTGGTCTGGCGGGCCTGAGCGTTAATGCGCGTCGGGCGTGCCAAGCGCGTTAAAGACGGCACCCACAACAA
This sequence comes from Polaromonas sp., assembly GCA_036506595.1. Taxonomy (GTDB): domain Bacteria; phylum Pseudomonadota; class Gammaproteobacteria; order Burkholderiales; family Burkholderiaceae_C; genus Polaromonas. Next base: position 5,283 of record DASXRN010000444.1, read on the forward strand.
AAAGCCCGCAATCGCGGGCTTTTTGTTGTCGCTGTTTA